>CAZURR010000005.1:0-55512 GCA_964622715.1 uncultured Hyphomicrobium sp.
GGAATGTGTGCGATCGCCGCGGTCTCCGCCATCTTCAAGGTGACGCGCATCGATCCTGCAGGAGTCTTCTCAAGATGAGTGCGACACAAGAAGCGTCGACAACGCCCAACGTGCTCTTGGAGGCAAAGGGCATCTTCCAAGTGTTCGGCTCCGGCGGCGGCGAGATCACGGTGCTTAAAGGCATCGACCTGCAGCTCCGCGCGGGAGAGTTGACCTTGCTCATGGGCCCGTCAGGAAGTGGGAAGACAACGCTGTTGTCGATCCTAGGCTGCATCCTGACGCCGACGGAGGGCGATCTTGAAGTCGCCGGAAATTCCACCGCGGGGCTAGACGCCGAGGGCCTCGCCAATGTGCGGCGCAAGCATGTGGGCTTCGTGTTCCAGGGCTACAACCTGTTTCCCACGATGACAGCAACCGAGAACGTCATGCTGGCGCTTGACGTGCGTTCTTCCCTTGTCGTCAACCCCGTGAACCATGCGGTCGGCGCCTTGGATGCGGTCGGATTAGCGCATCGTGCAACGACCTTCCCGGCAAAACTCAGTGGCGGTGAGAAACAGCGCGTCGCGATAGCTCGCGCACTTGCGGGATCGCCGTCCGTGATTCTCGCCGATGAGCCGACGGCCGCGCTCGACGCCGAAAACGGCAGAGCTGTGATGGCGTTGTTATCGGAAGTCGCCAAGGATCCAACCCGCGCGGTGCTTGCGGTGACCCACGATCACCGCACAATCCCCTATGCCGACCGGATCATCAAGATCGAGGACGGTTACATCGCAGGCGAGGAACGCCCCGGCGGGACCCCGGATAAAGGAAGCAACGGGCATTCAGAAGAAAAACCCAAAGTCAAAACCACCGAAGCAAAGGCCCTGGGCGGCCGCTATAGGATCAGGCGCCATGCTTAGAACAATTGCAATCATCCTCGCACTGGCTCTCGCCGCGCTCGCCGGCTACATGCTGAGCGTAGGCTTCTTTGGCAATTCAGGCTCCACCGGCAATACGGCAGCCGAAAAAGTCGATGAGGTGGAGTGGGTGGCAGCCGCACCCGGTCGCGTCGAGCCCGGTTCCGGTGAAATCCGCATCGGAAGCGCGCTCTTGGGCAAAGTGGCCGAGGTGCCCGTGGCGATCAACGACAAGGTTGAGGACGAACAGCTTTTGATCCGCCTTGACGACGAGGAAGCGCGCGCGCGTCTTGCTGCGGCAGAAGCAGATGAGGGCTTGGCAAGGCGCGAACGCGACAAGCAGCCCACAACGTCGGGCCGCAAAAGGGTGTCGGACGCCGAGGACGATGTCTATTCCGCCGAACGCGAGGTCACAGGCGCACGGTTCGAGCTCGATGCAGCACATACGAGCAGACACAAAGGCGAAGGCACTGCTCAGCAACTCGCCGACGCGCGCAGCCGCCTTTCGAGAGCTCGCAAGCGCGTCGAACGCCAGCGTCTTGAGTATGCGCGGGCGCAAGCCAGGTCCAATCTGCCGGCGCCCAACCAATTCGAGGCGGCTCTGACGAAGGCGCGCGCCAACGTGGCATTAGCGGCATCCCAGCTTGACAAGACGCGCATTCGCGCACCCCGCGCTGGCAACGTGCTGCAGCTCAACGCCAAGAAGGGCGAGATCGTAGCACCGTCGCCCGAGATTCCGTTGGTCGTGATCGGCGACATGTCGACCGTTCACGTCAAGGCCGAGGTGGACGACGGCGAAGTTTCTAAGATCAAGGTCGGGCAGAAGGCGTTCGTGCGCTCAATCAACTATCCAGGCAGGGACTTCGAGGGAAGTGTGAAGAAGCTTGCTCCAACGATGGCCACGCCGCGCATCAGCGCGCGCGGGCCGCGCCGGCCGACCGACATAGAAGTACTCGAGATGACGATCGAGCTTGACGGCGACGTGCCGCTGTTGCCCGGCATGCGGGTCGATGCTTACGTGCGTCCATAGGCAACACACCTCGTCGCCCTGCGCGGCCTAGGATCGTCACCGGGAGGAAGGAGGATGTGGCGCACTTACGTCAGAAGATCGCTTGGCCCGCCAGCCCGAGCCGATCGAGCATCGCATCGCGCACTTTTCTTGTTTCGGCCGGCCACGCCGCGACCTTGGAAGCCACAAGGTTGGCCTGCGAGCGCAAAATCACGCCGTCCTCAAGAACCTTGAGGCCATTGGCCTTTAGAGTAGCGCCGGTCGACGTGATGTCGACGATCAATTCCGCTGTGCCGGCCGCAGGTGTGCCTTCCGTCGCTCCGAGGCTTTCCACGATGCGGTAGTCGGTCAGTCCATTGGACGAAAAAAAGCGCCGCGTCAGATTCATATACTTTGTGGCAACGCGAAGCGAGCGGCCGTGCGCGCGACGGAAAGCGGCGGCGGCGGCCTGCAGATCGGCGACCATATCGACATCGAGCCAACACTGCGGCACAGCGACGACGACGTCGGCCTGCCCAAATCCGAGCTCTTTCAGGAAGACGACACGCTCGTCTGCATTGGCGATGTTCTCGCGCACAAGATCCTCGCCTGTCACGCCGATGTGCACGCTGCCAGCGTTGAGATGCGCCACGATCTGAGAGGACGAAACGTAGGCCACATCAATGCCGCCAAGCCCTTCGATCTCGCCGCGATAGCCGCGGGAGTCCCCAACTTTGCGCAACACAAGACCGGCCTCCTTAAGAAAATCCCCTGTCTGTTCCATGAGCCGGCCCTTCGAGGGTACAGCGAACACCAGCTGCGCGCTCATCGCTTAACCTCCGCTGACGACCGCCAGAAGGCGCTCGGTGTGGATCGCGCCGCCAACGGCGGGGATCTGGCGCGGGGCGCTGACGGCCTTGAGCAGGCTATCGTACCGGCCCCCTCCTGCGACCGGGCTCGCCCGGCCAAGTGAAGGCGCGACGACCTCGAATACGAAGCCGGTGTAGTAGGCCAAGTCACGACCAAACTCAGCGGAGAACTCGACCGTCGACATGTCAACGCCGCTACCCTCCAGTAGCCTGACGCGTTGCTCAAATGTGTCGATCGCCGCGGCGATACCCGGGCCTGCCTTGCCCAAAAGCGTGCGCAGGTGCTCACCCGCTGCGCGCGCCGGCGCCACAACATCAAGGTATGAGTCAATCACCGCAGCGGTAGCGGCCTTAAGCGGCTCTGCCTTCGCGTCGGCAGCGATGGAAAGCAGCCCGTCCGTAATCTCACTGAGCGATCGCGTGCCCGCCAGCTCGACGCCGGCGTTATCGAGATAGTCGGCGACGCGTTGTTCCGCACCCGCCAGGTCATCCGGTTCGAGCGCATCGAGAACAGCGGCGGGCACAGCGCCGGCCGGCCTGGCCGGGTGGGTAGTCAAGCGCTTCAGCTCGGCGCGAAATGCCTCGTGCCGCCCAAACTGATAGCGCAAACGGCGCCGCCAACGTTCCGGCATCTCGGCTGCGGCGAGCACGGCGTCGAAGAGCCCGAGGTCGCCGATCCGTAGCTGCGACGTACGCAGCCCGGCTTGTTGCAGCGCCGTCAATACGAGCGTGAACGTCTGCGCCTCAGCGTCCTCGCGCGCCAGGTCGCCGAAGGACTCAATGCCTGCTTGGCGGAATTCGCGCGGGTGGGCGGCATCTGCGCCCTCCGGCTGAAATCGAAACGCTGTTCCATTGTAGCAATAACGTGCGTGGGCCTCAGCGCTCGGGTGGCGCTCCAAATACAGCCGGCACGTGGGAACGGTGAGATCGGGGCGCAGGCATAGCTCATCGCCATCAAGATCGGAAAAGACGTAGGTGCGTCCCCTCAGGGCCTCGCCGACAACGTCGAGAAAGACCGCTGCTGGTTGGATCGCCGGTGGGGCCACGGCCTCGTGGCCCGCCGCAATGAACACGGAGAGCAAAGTTCTGGCCTGGGCCTCAAGGGCCTCGAAATTGCGTGGCGTCTGTACGGCCATGGTTCCAACTCAGCGGTCATCCTTCGACTGCCAGCGATGGGCTCTCAACACATCTTGCGGGCGGCCGGCCCCTTAAGGCTCGACCTTTTGAAGCAGGCCAAGCTGCCGGGCAAGGCCGATTGCGCTGCAAAGACGCAAAGAAATCGGATAATCGAGCGCTTTCCCATGCTGAGATCCCCTCAATGGTCATCAAATTGACCATTGCCTTGGTCATGCGATAGTTGACGTTAACCACTTAAAGTGGCCGATAAGCCTGCTTCAGCCAGGCGTCGCGAGGTGTAACAGTTCAGGGGGCCAAAGATGAAACGCTACTTCATCGCAGCTAGCTTAAGTGCACTGGCGATTGCCGCAATTGTCGGCACCACATTCGCTGGGGTAGCCACGCCCCCTGCGCCTGTCGCCGCCAAGAAGCCGGCCACCGATGCCACCGAGGAGACCTGGCCAATGCCGGTGGAGGATTTCCTCGCCGGCAACTATTTAGAGCGATCTGACGTGGTGCTGACGCGGCGCGACTGGGATCTGGCTTCCTGGGCCATTCGCTGGGCGACGAACTCGCCTTTTTCCCATGCCGCCCTTGTCTTCACCGGCCCGCAGTTTGAGTCCGGCTTCAGTAATACGTTCGTCATTGAGGCGGGCACCGGCGGAGTCGATCTGACGGACCTGCGCGATTACATCGCCGACAAAAGCTCCTTCCTCGCCATCAAGCGCTTCAAAAAAGAATGGTTCGATGAACCCAAGCAGAGCCGCGTGCGCGGCCTGCTGCTCGATAAAATCAAAGCCAACTATAATTTTTGGGCAATCGGACATATTGCGCGCAATATTTGGTTCGGCGTGGAGCGCAGTATGCGCGGCGACGAGGAAGCAATCCGAACCTTCCGCGAAAGAGAATGGACCCCGCCGAACGAGTACATCTGCTCAGGACTTGTCCAGATCGGCTTTGTCGAGGCGGTCTTGGAGTACATTAAGTCGGACCGGCTTCCGCCGTCCGCCTTGAAGGAGGTGGTGTTTCAAAGCGTGGCCGCGACGCGGCTGCCCGACGAGGATGACTGGCAATACCTCGATGGTGAATCCTCAAAGACAACCGCGGTTCTATTCCGCAATCAGAACTTCGACGTGTTGGAGTCGGTGACGCCAGAGGACCTCGCCACGAGCAAGAAGCTCGAATGGCTGTACATGATTAAGAACGGGCTCGTTTATAAGGCCGATAGTTATGACGATGTGCGCAAGCAGATCAAGTGACGAAGCAAGCGGCGCGTTGGCACCTCAAGGTACCCGCGTATAGAGCCAGTAATCGCCCCTGTCGGTGGTGATCCGCTTGAGTTTGTCTAGGCGCTGGTCGGGCGGGCGCAGGCCTTTTTCGATGAGAGCGCCGATATCGTCCAGGAGCTCATTGTTTTCGGCATAGCCTGAGTGATTGAGTGCAAACGTATCCGTGCTCGCCGCTGTTACGTCGATGGTGTCGATTCCAGGCACGATAAGCGGGCCGGAGGCTGGCACGTCACCGGCGCGCGGGTTCTGCCAGAAGTTGCGCGAGACGATCAGCGCGCGATCGTTGGACGCAGCATAGAGCGTGACGCCCTTCGCCACACCTTCGATGCGGCGGGCAAGGTTGGTGAAGGTATCCGCATCGACGTCAGGTGCAGCGAGAATGATCTGGCTGATCACTAGCTCATCTGGCGCTGATGACCTCAAGTCTTTCAGCACTTCGAGCAACGGCTGATTGCCCATGCTGTGCGCAATGACGCTGATCGTCTTGGCGCCGCTCTGCTTCACGATGAGATCGAGGAACTCGCGCAAGTAGGGCTGCGCCTGCCCGGCGCTTTCGCGGTCATAGGTGTAGCTTGCCACTGCGCCGCCCGACGGCCAGCTATAAACAAAAGCAGCGCCGTCGAATTCGAGGTCATATGAGATTTGAGCGGTGCGATAGACTGCGTGGTCGAATGACGTGTTGTACCCATGCACGAAGAGGATCGCATGGTCCTTGTAGCGTGCCGACTTTTCCAGCCGCTTGTGCACGAGGCTAAGGAACTCCTCCTGCGTCAGCGCCTTTATTTCCTTGATGGTGAAGTGCTCCTTGGGATCTTCCTCCTCTTCGTAGATCGTCACGTCGAAGTAAGGAATGCGGATGGCCCAGGGGCGCTCGATCTTGGGCACCTCGTGGCTCTTGGGGACAGTAACCAGGGCGCGGCCGAGTTCCAGCCGGCGCTCGCGTTCTGCGTTGTAGACGAGCCGTTTGGGGTCTGGTTCGACCTCACGATCAGTGCCAAAGAAAACCGGAACAACATCAAAATCCTTGTTGGTTTCGACGGCCGCGACGCCTGCCGCAGGCTCTACGGACATCGGAGCAGCGGCCGGCGCCGCCGCACCCGACTCGGCCTTTGCGGACATCGAAGCGGCCGGTGCCCCGCGTGCCGTGTCGTCCGCTGACAAAGCCTCAGGGGCCGGCGCGCTCATTTCGAGCTCGGCTGACGGCACCGCCTCAGACGGCCGCCCCATGATGGTTGGTTCCGGCACCGCTGGTGCAGCGTCAGGAGCCGGTGGCTGCAAGTCCGCAATCGGCGGAGGATTGCCGGGCGACACCGAATCCAAGGACGGCGGCGCAGCCATTCTCGCGGGCGGTGGCACGCCCCCACGCGGACCGCCAAATGTCGGCATTCGACCAGCGGGTGCCATACCGACACCGCCGCCCCCGCCGTTCCGGGTCACTTCGTTGCCACCGTTGGCGGCAGCCGGCGGCGACGCAGGCGCCTCCCTCCGATAATGCCGACGAACGGTCTTGCGCGCGGCCTTTTTCTTGGCAAACTTCGGCTTCGCCGCCTTTCTTGCGGGGAGTTCCCTTCTTTCAGCGTCGGCAGATCTATCTGGCGCGAGACGGGAGTCGATGTTTTCGAACTCCTTGTGCAAATCGGAGCTCAGCAGCAAGGCCCCGGCCATGGGGACCGCAATGATGATGAGCAGCCCCACGCGAACAACGGATTTCACGGCCATTGAGCTAGCGCCGGTCGCCCGCCACGCGACAACGTAGATAATGATCGCGGCAATAACGGCCAGCGCTGCAATGAAAACGCCCGAAATCTCCGACATTGGCGTATCCCCCTTCCTATCGGCTCGCACTTGGTCCTAAGGCACTCTAGAAACGGCCACGGTCAGCGGCAAGAGCGGCAAGATTGAGCGTTTACTCCGCCAAATTCCGGCGAATTGATTGCCTGCGGGCCGTGTCACAGGCATGACGCGCGATTGAAGCCCGATTCGGTTCTATTGTTTCGGTTCTCTAGAACGAGCGCCGAGAGGAGCATAGATGCAAAAAACTGCCGCCGCCGGCCCGACACTGGACGACTATGTGGCAGGTATCCGTGCCGGCGACCGCGCCATGCTCGCGCGAGCCATTACGCTTGTGGAAAGTACCAAGCCGGAACACGGACTACTAGCGCAGAAGCTGTTGCAGGCCTTGCTGCCCTCGACGGTCGGCGGGCTGCGCCTTGGCATCACGGGCGTTCCCGGCGTCGGCAAATCGACGACTATCGATCAGTTGGGGATAAATCTGACCGAGGCAGGACACAAGCTCGCTGTACTGGCCGTTGATCCCACCTCGAAGCGAACCGGCGGTTCAATCCTCGGCGATAAAACGCGCATGAGCCGCCTTGCTCAGTCGCGCAACGCGTTCATACGTCCCTCGCCGACATCGGGCACGCTAGGCGGGGTGACGCGCAAGACACGCGAAACCATGGCCCTGGCAGAGGCCGCCGGGTTTGACGTCATCATCGTCGAGACGGTGGGCGTGGGGCAGTCGGAAGTGGCGGTCGCCGACATGGTCGACTTCTTTCTGGTGCTGCTTTTGTCCGGCGGCGGCGACGATTTGCAGGGCATCAAGAAGGGCATCATCGAGATCGCCGACATGATCGCCATCAACAAGGCCGACGGTGACAACGTCACGCGCGCAGAGCTTGCAGCGACCGAGTATCGCGCAGCTCTGCAAATCCTCACACCCCAGTCGGCGACGTGGTCACCGCCAGTGCTCACCATGTCAGGTCTGTCGAACCAGGGCCTTGATACGCTTTGGGTCAAGATTCTTGAGCATCGTGAAAAGATGACGGCAAGCGGTGAGTTTGCCCAGCGCCGCCAACGCCAGGCAGTCGAATGGATGCACGAAATGCTCAACGATCGCGTGATGTCTGCACTGCACTCCAACCCTAAGATTGCGCGGCGGTTACCTGAAGTTGACGCCGAAGTGCGCTCAGGACGGCTGTTACCGACGCTCGCTGTCGACGAGATTCTTGAGCTCATTGATATGGGCGGCCTTTGAGCCGCTCATCGATTGGCCTATCTTTGACCATGCCCGCGCGCCCAACCATCTTGCTGACCGGCTTCGGGCCGTTTCCCGGAATGCCCCAGAACGCGACCGCGGTTTTGGTGCCGCGTTTGGCAACCGCAGCGCGCGCGCGTTTTGCTGAGCACGATGTTGTTAGCGCGGTTCTTCCCACCGAGTGGCGAGCTGCACCCGAGACATTGACGAAGCTGCTCGATCGGCACCGTGCCGTCCTCGCGCTGCACTTTGGTGTCTGCAGCAACACGGACGGCTTCCAAGTGGAGCTGATTGGGCGCAACGTGCGCAGCGGGACAAGAGACGCTGCCGGTGAATTGCCCGCAACTATGTGCGTTGTTGAAGAAGGCCCCGCACTCCTGGCATCGACGCTGCCCGCCGAACGCATTGTCGCGCGGCTTTCAAAACTCAAGCTTCCCTGCCGCGCTTCGATCAATGCCGGCGATTATCTGTGCAACGCGCTGCTCTATCACTCGCTCAACGTCGCGCGCGACATGTTGCAGCCGTTCGTGACGGGCTTCGTCCACGTGCCGGCAAACCTGATCGGCCACGGAGAAAGTGGAAAGGACGCTCACCCCGATTGTCCGCTCGATTGGCACAACGCCACGCAAGGCGGCTTGGAAATCATCGCCGAATGCCTAAAGACGGCCCCGGTGGCGCACGAACCGGCCAAAAGCAGCTAGACGCGACAGACCCTGGATTTCTCTCGGAGAATTTATAGCTGGCACATCCTACCGGCGCCGCGCTTGCTTGCCGGCCAACACCATGGTCTGGGAGCCAGGCGACGGCGCGGATTAGAATTTCAGTCCGCCCAACGCGTCTTTGAAAGCCGCGGACGAGCGAATGGTGCCGACTTCGACACCGTGCCATGTCTTGATTGAGCTGCGTTGCATGAGCCCAATCGCAGCCGGGTAGAAGCGCTCGACCAGCGCCATCGCCGCACCGGCCGCGGCTCGCTTGGCCCCGTCGTCGATCTTGAGCGCAAAGCCAAGCCCCAATTCTGGAAACGCTCCGCAATAGACGCCCTCCGCGCCAGTCTTCATGAAGACCTGACCGGGAAGCTCGCGCATCACGACGGTGTCGGCGCACCCCTTACCGGCAATCAACTCGGGATACTCCCAACAGGCTGCCAGAATGCGCTCAACGGCAATCCGCCGCTCCGGCGCAAGTCCATCGCCTGTGGCGAAGCGTGCGAACATCCGCGCAAGAGCCGAAAGCGGCATCGCCCAGTTGGGCACCGAACAGCCATCGAATCCCTGCACCTCGGGGCCGAGCGCAACGCCTGACATATCGACGAGCACGTCCTTAATACGCTGTTGCACGGGATGGTCGAGTTCCCAATAGTCGGCCGTCGGCTCATCGAGATGAATCGCTGTTGCCAGCATGCCGGCATGCTTGCCCGAGCAATTATTATGGAGCTGAGTTGGTTCGCGGTGGCTTTTGTTGAGCGCCTTGGCGGCAGCACCGCCCAACGGCACATGTGCGCCGCACTCAAGCGCCTCCTCTGCGAGCCCGATGCGCTCCAACATAGCGGCTGCCAGCCGCGTGTGGCGGTCCGTGCCCGTGTGCGAGCCACAAGTTAGTGCGATTTCTTGAGCGCCAAAGCCAAAGCGATCGGCAGCACCGCTCTCGATCAGCGGTAGCGCCTGCAGCGCCTTGATGGCGGAACGCGGGTAGATTGGTTGTACCACGTCGCCCAATTGTAGCGCTATGGCCCCGGACGCAGAGGCAACGGCGACCGCGCCGCGATGCCAGCTCTCTAGAAGCGGCCCGCGCGTGACTTCAATAAGTATGGGATTGGCCATAACCTCGTGCCGTGAACGTTAACGCATAGTTGCAGCGCACCATCGGGCCTGAACGGCAAGCGATCAAGGGTCGTGTGGCGCTTTAGTCCCGCCGACCCCATTTCTCAGGCATAAGAAAACCCCGCCACAATGCGCGAGCGGGGCTCGACACGAGCTACAAGATGCGCAGGGCATCAAGCGCGGCGACGACAGCTTAGCCGCCGCACTTTTTCAGCAACATTTCGCGCTTCTGAGCCGCCTTGCGCGAAACATCGGGGCCAACACTTGCGCACCACTTCTGGTGCGTCGCCTTGTCGGTCGACCATTGACTGCCTGAGAAGCCACATTTGAGCTTCAAGTTGCGCTGCTGCTGCTCCAGTGACGTTTTCACATACCAATCGCAATTGGCCTGGGCTGCCGCGGGCTGCAGCGCGAGTGCGCCAGCACAAGCAAGCACCGGAAGAGCGGCACGCCGCCAAACAGTCGTCATTGTCTTCACCTCGCGTTTTTGTTCTGAAGAACCTTAGAGCACCCTGCGCCCCATGATCCCCGACATTCGGTTCGGCTTGGGATGACCTTCCCAATACGATCTGCTTGGTCAAAAACTTATGCGTTTCGGAATGAACCCAATCTGAACATTGCTCACGGCCCGCATTCAGGTGACCTAGCCCGCAAGTTGTCCCTTACCCACGTTTCTTTGCTCCCATACACTGCATTCCCCCCACAGGCGAGCATTCTGAGCAGCGAATGGGCCATTGTGGGGCCAAATCACGCGCCCCCACCCTTCTCAGCCACGCGCTTCAGATTCGCCATTTGGCGCTTTACGATGCGGCGCATCATTGGGCCGCCGATCAGAATCATTACGCGCGAATGCCGACCAAAAAGCCTCACATCGCAGGCATAGTCGAGGCGTGTACCCGAACACTTTGCGCTTAACCGGTAGGTGACATCGGTCGAAAAATTGCGCTCATCGCCTAAACGCACACACAGAAGGCGGCGGGGCTCGTAAGCGGTCACCTCACCGAGGTACGGTTTGACACGGCCGCCCTCGCTTATCTTCTGCTCGAATCGCGTGCCAACCGGGTCGCCTTCCGGCTTTCCGTCGGGGTACGTGGTCTCGATCACGTCTGGCATCCAGAGTTTGATATTCTCGTCCTTATCGAGCAGAGGCCAGACACCCTCGATCGGCGCATCGATGTCGACCGTCGTCACAACGCGCATAACCACGCTCCGTTAAGCCTCTGTTCCGCTGACTATAACAAGTGTCCTGGCTTGTGCCCCAGGGAACAGCGCACACCCGCCGTATCGGCGAAGCTCCCAATACAAAAGTTGGTTTAGGCCAGCCTTATCAATCAAGGGAGAACGTCATGCACGGCCAGATTACAAAGTTCAGCGAGCAGGTTGGCTTCGGCGTCATCAAGGCCGACGACGGCTCAAAGTACCGTTTCGACAAGTCGGCAGTCATGAACCTCAACGGTCGCCTCATCGGCCACACGGTCGACTTCGTGGTAGCTGCGCGCCGCCCCAAGGACATCATTCTTATGACCGGCACGCCCTGGACCGCCTTCGGCGGCAACGGCGCCTAACCAGAAAGCAAGGGGAATTACGAACATGGCTATGACCTGGGATCTGAGCGACGTTCCCGCCGTTGAGGCAGACGACCTTGCCGCCGTCATGCGCGCCCTCATCGAGAATGGCCGCGGTCTCGTTTTGTTGCGCGGACTGGAGGACGAGGATCTCGACACTGTGCAAACCGCAGTGCAGCGTCGCTTTCACAGCGAGCCACAGCAAGCCCTCGCGGTATCCGTGCGCTTCCGCCAGCTGGTGGAGGTGTTCCACGCACGCCGCCTCAAGAACATGATGATGAACCGTGGATATGCGCTGATGGCCTTTGCCATCGCCATTGCCGCCTCCTCGCGTCTCAATGCCAACCGCGGCTTTAATCCGCAGCGTTTCGTGTTGTCGTTGCACGACGCGATCAGTGCCAACGTGGTGGCGATGGAGCCCCCGACCGAGGGCGCCACGCAGAAGGCCGCACAGCAGCTCGCGGCTTGATCGTAGAGGCGTCAAGCCTCCAGTTACCCTAGATTGAGAAATGAGGGCCGATTGGCGAGGCCAAGGCGGTGCGTCTGCACTATGATGTGGAGACCGCCAGCCAAGAAGCCCTGTTCCCATGCCCTCCCCATCCTCTAAGATTAGCCTCTCTGCCGTCGGAATCTTCTCCGGACTCGATGACGCAACGCGCGAGGCTCTGGCCAGCGATCTTGAGACGCGCTCGCTGAAACGGGGCGACGTTCTTGTACGCCAGGGAGATATGACGGACGCCCTCTACATCGTCCTCTCCGGGCGCTTTACAGTCACGCAGGAAGGACGACGCGATCCCATCACGGAGATCGGTCCCGACCAGCCTATTGGTGAGATCGCATTCCTGATTGGCGGTGCGCGCACTGCCACCGTGACGGCCATGCGCGACAGTCTCGTCTTACGGCTTGGGCGCACTGAGTTCGATAAGCTTTCGGTTAAATGCCCAAGCATCTGGCGCACGCTCATGAGTGCATTGGCTGAGCGCCTGACCGCGACGACCGCCTCCGAACCGGCGCCACCTGACCCGCGCCCTCGTACCATCACGGTCATTCGCGCAGGGCGCGCGCCGGTACCAGAACGTTTCATCGCGGAGTTGACCTCGGTATTCGCCGCCAAAGCCAAGACGCTAGTTCTTGATGCCGCCAAGGCTAAGAAGCTCCTGCCCGAGAGCGTTGCACTCGACAGCGCGGAGGCGACACAAGCACTCAATGCGCTTGAAAGCGATTATGACTACGTCATCTTCATCGCCGACCCCGAACTCACACCCTGGTCGCAGAAAGCAATCCGCCACGCAGATCTATTGCTCGCAGTCGGCACTCATTCCTCTGACCCTACACCCAACGCGCTAGAGGAATTGGCGGCCGACTTCTTGGATGGCGACGCACGCCGCCTCGTCCTACTGCATCCACGCCGCTATGACATCACCGGCACAGCACGCTGGCTACACGGTCGCGACGTCGCGATGCACCACCATGTGGCGCTCGACACGCGCCAGGATATCGAGCGGCTGTTCCGCTTCATCAACGGCACCGCACTCGGCCTCATTGCATGCGGTGGCGGCGCGTTGTGCGCAGCCCACGTCGGCCTCTATAAAGCAATGATCGAATCAGGGCTTGAGTTCGACATCATGGGAGGTACGTCGGCTGGCGCGGCAATGGTCGGCGCCTTCGCTATGGGCAAACATCCCGACGACATCGATCGCGGCACGCACGATATTTTCGTCTCCAATCGGGCGATGCAGCGCTACACTTGGCCGCGCTACAGCCTCCTCGATCACCGCCACTACGATGAGCAGCTCTCACGCTATTTTGCCGGCATAAACATCGAAGATTTGTGGATTCCCTATTTCGCCGTTTCCACCAACCTGTCGAGTAACGAACTGCACCACCACCGCCGCGGCGACCTATTCTCCGCGATCAGAGCCTCAGGCTCAATTCCGGTTCTGCTGCCGCCGGTCTACACCGCTGAGGGCGAAATGCTGGTTGACGGCTGTCTTCTCGACAATGTGCCGGTACGTACTATGCAGGAGTTGAAAAGCGGGCCCAATGTGGTCGTGAGCTTCCACATGCCTGAGCTGGAGCGCTTCGACGTCGACTATGCGAGTCTGCCTTCACGCGCGGAGTTGGTGCGAATGAGCCTTACGCCCATGGGGCGCAAGAAGCTGCCGCCGGCACCAGGCTTAACGACGGTGCTTATGCGCAGCTTGATGGCGAACCGCATCGACTTCAATCGCCAATTGAAACCGGGGGACTTGCTCATGGTGCCGCCCGTTCCGGCCCAGATGGGCATCCTAGACTGGCACCGGCATGCTGAACTTGTAGAAAATACCTATCGCTGGGGGTTGGACGAGATGGCGCGGCTCAAGACCGAACGGCATCCGATCGTTGACGGCGCAAATCCACCGCCCGCGTGATCCTTGCTTAGCAACTCATACTGAATGCTCTTGGAGAACCCGTGGCTGAGCGCGACACCGGCCGCAATGGGGCCAATGCTGAGGATTACCGGTGCATCTGCTTGCTTGTGAAGTATCGACGACACTAAGCAGATGAGAACAATGTCCCATCGGGCCCACACGGTGCAGGCGATACTCACGGGGATCGTGCGCAAGGTCAGTATTGGTCGGACGTCCACCCAACCCTTTGCGTCGAACTCGCCCTACTAAGCCTTGCAGCGCTTCAGGCCGGCCGGCGCGCGTGTCCAGATCATCGTTTCGCTGAACCACTTTGTTCCGGCGTAGCCCAAAACCTTTAGCTTCCCGTTACGCAGCATTGTGATTTCGACGTCATATTTCGCTTCTTTGTCGGGATCATAGATCCAACCATTGTCCCATTTGTTGCGCGCAACCGGTTTAACGTTGCCGATCACTTGAAGGCCGCAGGCCTCGGCATTGGCGGCGTCCTCCAGCCAAACGACTTTGCCGCATAAGGTCTTGCCACACTGCTTGATCTCCACGGCACCGCGGCCGGTATGATCGATCCAAATGCCTGTAGCGCTCATGGCGGCAAACGCGGGAGCGGCAACCAGCATTGCGCAAACCAGGATAGCGGCCCGCAGCGCGCGGGAAATGAGGGTGGTCATGTGATTCTCCTCTTCAATTCATCTTTGGCTATAGTCGTGATGGACGCAGCGTTCGCGCGTTCGCCAAGCTTAGCGAAGCCAGCTGCGAGTGCTGTTCCCTATGGAACAGTTCAGCAGGCCCGAAGATGGCGTTCGACCAGATGGACCCGGACTTGATGGCGCTCCCGGCGAGGATGCGCCCTACCTTGAGCCCAGCTCAGCGCCCTGACCTCGTCAGTCGATATCAGGTTTTGCGCGGCGCAGTTTCTTGACGCACGAGTGCTTTGTCTTGTCCTCGCGGCGTCTTTCTTTGGAAGCGCGCGTTGGCCGAGTTGGAACGCGCCGCTTGGGCGCGATGGCCGCCTTGCGTACAAGTTTGAGCAGACGTTCGCGCGCGTCCGCGCGATTGCGCTCCTGTGTACGAAAGCGCTCCGCGCGAATGACGATCACACCCTCGTCGGTGAGACGCCGCCCGGCCAGCCGCTCCAGCCGCGCGGCCACACCCGGCGACAGGGTTGCGGACCGGCGCACATCGAAGCGCAATTCGACAGCGGTTGCGACCTTGTTGACATTCTGCCCGCCGGGACCGGACGAGCGCACAAATCGCTCCTCCAGCTCACGCTCATCGATGGCAATGTCGTCGGTGACGTGCAGCAAGCGGCGCATCCTAATGCCCCGCTGCCGGCCGACTGCGTCCAATCCGCCACCATCCTTTGAAGTCGGCAATGATCTCGCGCGCCGCGTTGTGCCCAGGCGCGCCGGTCACACCGCCGCCTGGATGTGCGCCTGAACCGCACAGGTAGAGCCCGGCAACTGGCATGCGATGGTCGGCGAACCCAAGTTGCGGCCGGGCAGAGAACAGCTGATCGAGCGACAGCGCACCGTGGAAGATGTCGCCATCAATCATGCCAAAGCGCCGTTCCAAATCGAGCGGGGAGAGAACCTGCCGCGCGATGATGGCGGCTTTAAAGTTAGGCGCATGCCGGTTGACGGTCTCGATCACCAGATCGGCGAAAGCTTCCGCCTCGCGCGCGTCCTCCCACGTGCGGCTGCCGGGAAGATGCGGCGCCACGTGCTGCACGAAGAGGCTCGCCACATGCCGGCCCTCGGGCGCCAAGGTGGAATCCAGCGTCGAAGGGATCAGCATCTCGATGACGGGTTCGCGCGACCAACCTTCAAGGCGCGCATCGAGATAAGCGCGCTCCAGATACTTTAGCGTAGGACCAATGATGATGCCGGAACCGTGGTGGTCCTGCTGCTCTTTGCCGGGACGGCAATTGAAGTCGGGAAGCTCCAAAAGCGCAACGTTCATGCGGAATGTGCCCGACCCGGAAGCGATACGTGTGAAACGATCGCGAAGCTCGGGCGCAACCGCTCCTTCGGGAATAAGGTCGCGAAACAAAAGCTTGGGCGGAATATTTGCAGCAACAGCTCGCGCGGCGATCTCCTCGCCAGTATCAAGCACCACGCCGCTTGCAGCCCCGTTTTTGGTCAACAGCCTCTCCACACGTGCACCGGTACGAATGTGGGCACCACGAGCTTTTGCCGCCTCCGCCATCGCGTGTGTGATTGCGCCCATGCCTCCAATGGCATGACCCCAGGCGCCGCGCTTACCGTTGACCTCGCCAAAAACGTGATGCAGCAGAACGTAGGCCGTTCCAGGTGTCGAGGGCGCCGCGTAGTTGCCCACGATGCCATCGAAAGCAAACGCGCCTTTGATCACATCGCTTTCAAACCAAGCATCGAGGAAATCGGCGACGCTCTTGGTAAACAGTTCCAAGAGTACGCGCTTATCATCGAGGTCCAGCCCTAAGATGCGGCGGCCGACACCGGCGCCCTTCAGGGTTTCCAGTACACCACCGCCAGCATTGGGCGGTGTGCGCAGCACAAGTTGGCGCAAAACATCGCCCGCTCGCTTAAGAGCCGCCTCATATGCAGGAAGCTGTTCTGCATCGCTATGGGAAAATTTTGCGATCGCTGTTTGGCGGGAGTGCATGTCTCCTTGCAACAGGAGAAAGCGGCTCTCATCGACCGGCCAGAAGTTGGCCACCGGGCGCTCCACAATGCGCAACCCGTGGCTTGCCAAATCCAGATCGGCGATGACCTTGGGGTTGAGCAAGCTCACCGCATAAGCCGCGACAGAGTTGCGATAGCCGGGGTAGAACTCCTCTGTCAGCGCCGCGCCGCCTACAACCTCGTTCTTCTCCAGCACGAGCACGTCGAGCCCCGCGGCTGCAAGGTAAGCCGCGCAGGTTAGGCCATTGTGGCCCCCACCGATGATGGCGACGTCGAAGATTCTCGATTCTGTCATGCGAGGCTTGTCGCCGATTTTTGCCCAATTTGGCAATGCAGGTCGCAACCTGCGCGCGCCACGCAGATGACCCATGTGAACCGTCTTGAACTCTTATTAAGACCTAACCCACGCCGCCCCAGGTGCAGCGCAGTTTGCGGCACCTTTTCCTGCGGCCCATGCCCTTGCACGAAGCCGGGACGAAGCGGCAAACGCGGCAGCTATAGCTCGACAGGCAGCCACGGTACGAGCCGCCCCGTCCGAAATTGCAGGTCCGGATGGTTTGGCAATCCCGCCCAGGGTTAATGAGGCCCCCTGGGCCCTCCTGCGCCAACGCCGGCGTGGCAAAGGACGCAGCGGCAAGCAGCGAAACAAGCGTCATCGAGAGCAGTGCCAAGCGCCGCATGGCTCATCGCCCCGGTTTTCTCAGACCAAGCACTAATCTCTACGAGATAAGATGGGATGGCAACCGGCCGGCCAATTCATGGTGCACAAGCTGCTCCCGTGTTGCCGTAGTGGTCACACTCACATGGCAAACCCTGTGAGATTATTCTGCCGCTTTCCGTGCCGGCTGTACGTAGGCCATATAGTCGTTAAGTAGATTTTCCGTGATCTGACCTGGCGTGTAGCGGTGCTCGTTGATCTCCGATACCGGCGTCACCTCGGCCGCAGTGCCGGTCAGGAAGGCCTCGGAGAAATCCCCCAATTCTTCAGGCAAGATTGTACGCTCGACAATCTCATAACCACGCTTTTTCGCTAGCTCAATCACGGTGCGGCGCGTGATGCCGTCGAGAAAGCAATTGGGATCGGGAGTATGTATCACTCCATCCTTAACGAAGAAGATGTTGGCGCCCGTGCACTCGGCGACATGCTCGCGCCAGTCGAGCATCAACGCATCTGCATAGCCCGCAGCTTCCGCGCGGTGCTTTTCGATGGTGCAGATCATATAGAGACCCGCTGTTTTGCTCTTGCATGGCGCCGTCCTGGGATCGGGACGGCGGTACTTGGCCATCGTCAAGCGGATGCCTTTTAGTCGCTGCTCAAGCGGGAAGTAGGACCCCCATTCCCACGCTGCAACCGACAAGTGGATCTTCGTGGCCTGCGCCGACACGCCAATCTGCTCGCTGCCCCGCCACGCGATCGGGCGAATATAGCAATCGGACAGATTGTTGGCCTTGACCACGTCGCGACAGATCCGATCAATCTCAGCGACTGAATACGGTATCTCGTAATCCAACGCGCGCGCGCTCTCAATCAGCCGTTGGGAATGCTCCGTAAGCTTGAATATTTGGCCGCCATAGGCCCGCAATCCCTCAAAAACGGCGCTGCCGTAATGTAGAGCATGGCTGAGGACGTGAATGTTGGCCTCGCGCCACGGCACAAGCTCTCCATCGAACCAGATGAGGCCATCACGGTCGTGAAAAGGAGTAGGCTCAGCCATTCATAAACTCCATGGAATATCGCGCGTAGGATACTTTCCTTGAACCGCTCAAATTTGAGGCCGCGAGCACAAACAAATAGCCCGCCGGACAGCCAGGCCGCGCAAATTGTACGGAGCCTGCCGCTCGCGCGAACTTGCTCAACTGCTAGTGCAAATTTACTTGCCACGAGTATCAATCGGGGCCAATTATGTCAACATGACTGACATAACATCCGACGGCGTATTCAGTCGCCGCAATTCACGTTCTAACGGGTCGGACGCAAGCACCGGCAGTGCGCGTCATGATACCCCTGATCCGTGTCGCCGAGAGGAGCTCGTCGCTTATGCTGAGCTCCTCTTCTTTGCCTATCGCGACTTCACCTCCGACCCGGACGCGGTGCTGGAACAGTACAGTTTCGGCCGTGCGCACCACCGGGTTCTTCACTTTGTTCACCGCCATCCCGGCCTGCGCGTCGCCAATCTGCTCGACATCTTAAAGATCACCAAACAGAGCCTCGCACGCGTGCTAAAGGAACTCATTGAAAAGGGTTTCGTCCTGCAAAAGGCAGGCAATGCCGATCGCCGCGAGAGGCGGCTTTTCGTCACCGCCAAAGGTGGCCGGTTGATTGAGAAATTGACCTCGCTGCAGGTTAGGCGCATCGAGGAAGCACTGGCTACCGCGGGGCCTGGTGCCCAGGATTTCACGCGCCGCTTCCTTTTCGCCATGATTACCCAGTCCGATCGGGACCGTGTCGAGACGTTGATTAGGCTGCCGCCGATTACTAGCGGCTCCGATTAGACTGGGGGCGGGACATGAATGCCGCAAGGACCACATCCTCTGAACCATTGCCCGACAATGCCCCGCACGTTCTGGTCGTTGACGACGATCAGAAAATTCGGGATTTGATAGCCCGCTATTTGGTTGAGCATGGGTTCCGTGTGACGACCGCGGCTGACGCGGAGAGCGCCCGGGCCGGGATGCGCGGGCTGGAGTTCGACGTCATTCTGCTCGACGTGATGATGCCCGGCGAAAACGGCCTCGATCTTGCGCGTGAGCTGAAAGCTACACGGCACATACCCATCTGCATGTTGACTGCGCGCGCAGAGCCCGAGCATCGCATCGAGGGCCTGGAGGCGGGCGTCGACGATTATTTGCCCAAACCCTTCGAGCCGCGCGAGCTACTACTGCGCATTCGCAACATCCTTAAGCGGGGCCAAGGCCCATCGGGTCCTCACGAGGAGATCCGTATGGGAGAGTACGTTTTCCACGTAACCCGCGGCGAACTAAAATGTGACGAGGCGACAATCAGGCTCACAGAGCGCGAGCGCGATCTTCTGCGGCTGTTCGCCCATCGCCTGGGAACCCCGATCCAGCGCCACGAGCTATCGGGCGAAGATTCTACGGGCAACGATCGCGCCATCGACGTGCAGATCAACCGGCTGCGACGCAAAATCGAGACAAATCCTTCCAATCCGGTGTATCTCCAGACGGTACGCGGCAAGGGATATATTCTTTATTCAGATTGAATGAGCCGACGAGGTCCGGCTCTTATCGGGGTCCGCTCTGATGCTCGCAAGAAGCGACGAGGCTACAGACGCATCGCCCCGGCGATGGCCGCGCTTGCCCCGGTGGCTGCGCACTGCCCTCGCACGCTTTCCATCGCGGTCAAACTTAAAGACGGCAGGCGAACCTGTCCGCTCGCGACTGCACGCCGTCAGTCTTCCCCCCTGGGCCGATGCGGCGCTCACCTGGTTCAGGAGGACACATGCCGCGAACATGAAACGGCTCGGCAACCTGTTCACCGAGTTCTTGCCCAAAGGTCTCTATGCGCGAGCGCTGATCATCATCATCGCGCCGATTGTCGTGCTAGAGGGTGTCGTCGCATTTGTTTTCATGGAGCGGCACTGGCAAGCGGTGACGCGGCGCCTTTCAGAGGCAACCGCTCGTGACATCGCCGCTCTCATCGATATCTATGAGCAGAAACCATCGAGTTCCGATCACAGCCGTCTTATCGAAATGGCGCGCGACCGTCTCAAACTTTCCATGCAGGTGCTGCCCGGCGGCGATCTACCAGCACCACGGCCAAAACCGTTTTTTGCGCTGCTCGATCGCGCGTTGTCCAATGAGATCCGCCGCCAGGTGAAGCGACCATTTTGGATCGACACCGTGGGCCAGTCAGATCACGTAGAGATCCGAGTTAAGCACAAGTATACAATTCTGCGCTTCGTCGCCAGACGCACGCAGACCTATGCCTCCAGCTCGCACATCTTCCTTTTATGGATGATTGGCTCTTCGGTCATCCTACTCACCGTCGCAATTTTATTCTTGCGCAATCAGATCCGCCCGATTTTGCGCCTCGCCGAGGCAGCAGACGCCTTCGGTAAGGGCCGCCGTGTGCCTGAGGCCTTCCGTCCGCGTGGGGCACGCGAGGTACGTCAGGCCGCTCAGGCCTTCTTGGAAATGAGCGATCGCATCACGACACACGTCGAGCAGCGCACAACAATGCTTGCCGGCGTCAGCCACGATCTGCGCACGATACTCACCCGCTTCAAGCTCGAGTTGGCGCTCATGGGCAATACGCCAGAAGCACGCTCGCTGCAGGACAACGTCCACGAGATGCAGGACATGCTCGAAGACTACCTCGAATTTGCCAAGGGCGACGGCGGTGAGGAAGCTGCGCCTACCAAACTACGCGAATTACTCGAGGAGATCGAGGACGAGGCTCAGATCTACCATACGCCGATCAAGCTTAAACTAAGAAGGCGCAGCAAGGAACTGGTTCTGCCGCTCAAACGCCAAGCCTTCAAGCGTGCCATCACCAATCTCTTGTCCAACGCCGTGCGTTTCGGCGATCAGATCGTGATCCGCGCGGCAACCGAGGGCCGGTGGGTACGTATCGAGATCGACGACAACGGTCCGGGCATCCCGGTTTCGGAGCGAACCAACGTCTTCAAGGCCTTTTACCGGCTCGACCATGCGCGCAATCAGGACCAGGGCAATACCGGTCTCGGTCTTGCCATCGCGCGCGATATCGCCAAAAGCCACGGCGGCGACATCACCCTTGGCGAAAGCTCAATGGGCGGCTTGCGCGCAGTCATCTCTGTTCCATTGTGAGAAGCCGGCCCTATTGCGCGCTCGCCTAGACGGGCGCCTCGGGCGGCGGCTCAGGCGCGGGCGGTGTTTCGTTTCGCGGCTGCGCCTGTTTTCTGCGGCCTGCAAAGACGGAGACGAAGCTGCGCAATGTGCTCGCCGCGGAATCGATGGACTTTAACGTGCGCTCACCGCGCCGCAGTCGGCGGTCGAGCACCGCCATGGTCCGCGCTAGACCGGGGTCGTCATCCTCAAGCCAGGTTCGAAAAGCCGAGACGTAAAGTGCGGCAAGGCCGGCCACGCGCAACTGCCCATCGAGGCCATCCGGTCTGACACCTGCCGCGCGCAGCATCCACGCCTGCGATGAGAGGACTGCACCCAGCAGCGCTGTATCGGCCGGCCAGGAGACTGCGATAGATTTCAAAGCAGCCTTATAAGGTAAAAGAATATCGAAGCGGCTCATTATGACTTCGAAGATGGCATCGCGCGAGGACTGGTTCTCCGCGCGCTTTGGCGCGCGCACCGCAACCTCATCATCAACGGCACGCGTGAAAGCTGCCAGTATATCGCCTTTGGAACTGAAGGCATTACGAAGATCGACAAGGCTAACGCCGGCCGCTTCGCCGATATCGACAAGCGTGACCTGCTCCCAAGGGCACTCGCCCGCCAGCCGCAGCGCTGCTGTAACGATGCGCCCTTTGATCGTCGTCAGATCGAGCATTGGTCAACTCCCGGTTCCTTAGGCCCTAGAGTTGGTGGGGCGCGACCAGGAATGGAAGCGGCAGGCGTCAATTGCCTCCGGTTTCCTCGCTCGGCGGCGCGCTGCGGGCCAAAAACAGTCGAGCGACGTAAAGCGCCAAGACCGCGCCCGTGATCTCCGCTAGTAGAAATGGTCCGACGTCAAGCGGACGAATTCCTGAAAATGTGTCGGTAAGCGCACGAGCAATCGTCACCGCCGGATTAGCAAAGGACGTTGACGCTGTAAACCAATAGGCCGACGCGATGTAGAGACCGACGCAAGGCCCAACCGCGCTTGGCCGCGAGCGCAGCGTGAGCAATATCGTGAGCGCGAGCCCGAACGTCGCCACGACTTCTGCAAACCACTGTGGCGCGCCGTTGCGTTCCGTTGCGGAAAATTGGAACAGCATTTCAGCGAACATGGCGTGCGCAACCATGACGCCCACCAGGCCGCCTACAACTTGGCTCGCGATGTAGGCGAAAAATTCTGACGTCGAAAGCGTGCCGTTGAGCCGCATCACCAGGGAGACGGCCGGATTGAGGTGCGCGCCCGAGATTGGTGCAAACATGATAATGAGCACCATCAGGATTGCACCGGTTGCGATCCCGTTGGCGAGCAACGCCAAGGCGACATTCCCGTCCGAAAGTTTCTCGGCCATGATGCCCGAACCAACGACAGTTCCTACGAGAAAACCGGTCCCTGTGAACTCGGCCGCAAGCTTCTGACGCAAGTCAAAGACAGGTTCTCTCATCAAGCTTCCTGTTTGCCGGTGGCAGTCACGGTGCGGCCGATAACATCGAGGCGTTTTTGCAATGTCAGCTTGTCAAGCTCCACAAATGGCAAGTTCACAAAGATGCTGATGCGCTGATACAGCATGCGATGCACATCGGCGAGCGCGTGGCGCCGCTCCGCTTCTGTCCCCTCAACACGCGAAGGATCAGGCAGACCCCAGTGCGCCGTCATCGGCTGGCCGGGCCAGACGGGGCACGTCTCATTAGCTGCGTCATCGCAAACGGTGAATATGAAGTTGAGAGGCGGTGCATCGGCGGCCGCAAACTCGTCCCACGATTTGGACCTGAGATTGCTCGTGTCGTAGTTGAGCCGCTTTAACAGATCGAGAGCGAAAGGATGGATTTCGCCGCTCGGCTGGCTACCTGCACTGAATCCTTTGAACTTACCGCGCCCCAAGAAATTAGTGATCGACTCTGCGATGACAGAGCGCGCGGAATTATGGGTACACAAGAACAACACGTTCTTTAGTTGATCACCCATCAGTCGCTCACTTTCTGACGGCGCAAATCCGCCACAACGCCGGCGCCGCATAACTCCGGCCTGCCCTGACAGCACTCCTCGGTGAGGAAGGATAAAAGCTGGCGCATCCCCTCGATGTCGACGCTGTAGCAAATGAAACGCCCGTCCCGCCACGAGCGTACGAGACCGGCGCGATCCAGCTCCTTCATGTGAAAAGAAAGGCTCGTCGGTGCAATACCGACGCTCTTGGCAACCTCGCCAGCCGCCAACCCGGAAGGACCCTGCGCAACAAGCCGGCGAAAGATCGCTAGCCGATGCTCATGTGCGAGGGCGGCAAGGGCTTTGACCGCATCACTTTGTTCCATAGTTTCATAGATACATGGATTGTTGAAATGTACAATCCAGTGTGTTTCGAGCTCCGGAATCTGCAAATTGACCCTTGGAATCGGCAAATTTGCGCCATTTCGCTAAAATTAGTCCGTGTACTAGTCATTAATCGGCGGCGCACACGATTACGTGAGCGGAGCAAGTTTGCTCTTGCATGTTTTGCAACAATATATCATTGCTATTGGCGGTGCTGGCTTGCGGGCTTACACCACCAGGTCAGTAATCAATCCTGCTCATTCCGAGCTTCAAATTCGATGCGCTAGGCGCCCAACAGTCATCGGCCGAGAACTTGTCATCCTTAGTTCGCAGTCCTCAGGCCGCACCGCATCAACACCTCAGCCCGCCGGGGCGCCCAGCGCTCGCTGAGGTTTGCAACAACGCGGCCGCGACTGGCGCCGAGCACGAAGCTCACTTCGCCAATTCGCGGCCGCGTTTCGTTGCTTCGGCCACGGCTGCCTTCAGGAGCGGCCGTAGTCCTTCCGGTCCGTCGAGAATGGATAAAGCGGCAGCTGTGGTGCCGCCCGGCGAGGTCACGTGCTCTCGCAGCTTGGACGCGTGCTCATCTGTTTGGTCGAGAAGCGCCGCCGAGCCGGTGAGGGTAGCGCGCGCCAACTCCTCGGCAAGCTCAGCATCCAGACCGGCGGCCTGCCCCGCCTCCGCCAGGCACTCCACGAGCAAGAATACATAAGCCGGTCCCGACCCAGAAACCGCCGTCACAGGATCGAGCAACGCCTCATCGTCCACCCATAAGACCTTGCCCAGGGAAGACAAAAGCTCATGGGCTAGCTTCCTTTGCTCGGGCGAAACGTGCGGGTTGGGAACTGCTACGGTGATGCCGCGACCGATGGCTGCCGGCGTGTTCGGCATGGCGCGTACGACAGGCATTCGTTCGGGCAAATGCGCCTCAATGCTTTGCAAGCTGCGTCCCGCCGCGATGGTGAGCACGAGGGTTTCAGGACCGGCCAGTTTTACAAGCGGCGCGAACGCTTCATCCATCACCTGCGGTTTGACGGCCAAGAGAATGATGGACGGTGGTTCGGGCAGCTCGTCAATCGAGGCGACACACCGGATACCGTGCTTAGCAAGCCGCGCGACAGTTTCGGAGCTCGGCGATGGATCCTGGACGAAGATGCGTTCGGGCTTCAGACCGCGGGCGAGAAGGCCAGACAGAATGGTACCGCCCATCTTTCCCGCCCCGGCCAACAGCAGCGGGCCCGGCAAAGTGAAGCTCATGAGCGGAACCTGACGTTGGAGACCTAAGCTTGGCCCTCGGTGTCGAACATGGTGGACACGAGCGCCTCTCGGCTTTCCTTACCTGCCCAGACGACAAACTGAAAGGCCTGATAGTAACGCTCACAGGCTTCGAGCGCCGCCCTGAGCATCGCTTCGCACTGGGCAGGCGTGGCCACCGAGCCATTTAACAGCAGCGCATGGCGGAACATGATGAGGCCTTCCTGAGTCCACAGATCGAAATGCCCGAGCCATAGCTGCTCATTGATCTGCGCAACAAGACGGTACATTTCGCTGAGACGATTGGCGGGAACCTTAAAGTCGAAGGCGCACGCAAGATGCAGTGCCTCGAGATCATCGCGCCAATTGAGCGATACGTGGTAGTCAGCCCATGTGCCGGCCACCACAAGTGTTAACTCATCGTTGCTCGCGCGATCGCACGTCCAATCGTGAGAGGCGGCAAGATGCTCGACAAGGTCGATGGGGTTGCTCGTACGCTCGTAGCCAGATTCACCCGATGCCATATCAAGTTTCCTCGGTGTCACGCGGACATTCCTCAGGCAGCAACGCAACAACTGAACCAGAACGCAAATCGGCCAACGGGCGCGACGAAATCAGAGCACGGTGCGAGTCGCAAGTTCGGGGCGCCATTGTCCACGGCCAAAGTGACGGACGCGCGGCATACGGGGAAAACGCTACAAAACTTTAGCTATGATATTGTGAACAGTCGATATTCACGGGGATAACGCAGCGCATGATCTCGCAACAAGGGAATCACCCAACAATCACACGCTGTTATTGCCGTTCGCGATTTGCTCTTCAAGCGCTGCGATGCGCGATTCCAGCCGTTCATTCTCAGCCCGTGCTTTTTCGGCCATCGCCTTCACCGCTTCGAACTCTTCGCGCTGCACCACATCCATATCGCGAAGAAAGCGCTCACCTTGCGCTTTCATCAGGGTGTCAACCTCGCGCTTTAAGCCATCGGCCGCGCCGGCAGCGTCGGTCATCAGCTTTGCAATCTCATCGAGAAAACGATTGTTGGTCTGGGTCATAGAGCTGCACTCCGCTTAGCGGCAGGCGACAAGCACTGGGCCCTTTGGGGCGCGCGCAAGCGTCGCGTTGGGGTCTTTTCGCGCAGACTATGCGGGGGGCGATGTGGCACGCAAGAAGCTTTGCCTGCCCTTGACAGAAGCAAGGCAGTGTCGAAATCGTGCCTCGCCCGATCGCAACCAATTGTTGAGGCCGCTAAAAACCGGCCAGAAAGCACCGCGATGACACCCCTGACGAGCATTCTGGCGATCCCGTTCCCAGACATCAATCCCGTTGCCTTTCAGATCGGCCCCATCGCGATCAAATGGTACGGTCTCGCCTATCTCGCAGGCTTGCTGCTGGGCTGGCTCTATATCCGCCGCCTGCTTAGCCAGCCCAAGCTGTGGGCTGAAGATCGCCCACCGTTCACGCCGCAAAACGTCGACGACCTCCTAATCTATATCGTTGTGGGCGTTTTGCTCGGGGGCCGGCTGGGCTTCGTGCTGTTTTACGAGCCGTCCTACTATTTTGAGAATCCCCTCGACATCTTCGCGGTGTGGAAGGGCGGCATGGCGTTCCACGGCGGCTTATTCGGCAGCGGCGTAGCCATATGGATTTTCTCACGCCGCAACGGCATCAACCCGTGGAGTACCGCCGACCTTTGCACCGCCGCCGTCCCCATCGGGATATTTTTCGGCCGCATCGCCAATTTCATCAACGGCGAGCTTTTCGGCCGCCCGACCACCGTGCCTTGGGGCATGGTGTTCCCCGAGGCAAAGCTTCACTACGCCGTAGTTGAGCCCACGCCGCGCCATCCAAGCCAGCTATATGAGGCGATGCTGGAGGGCTTCGTGCTGTTCATCGTGCTGCGGCTGCTTACGCACTACTTTGGCGCACTAAAGCGGCCTGGCATCGTCGCAGGCAGCTTCCTCGTCGGCTATGCGCTGGCGCGTTCAATCGCAGAGCTTTTCCGAGAGCCGCACTATGCCCATTTTTTAAACATTGAACCGCTCACTGTTGGCATCGTTTATTCTATTCCCATGTTGTTGCTCGGTCTCTTTGTTATCTATTTTGCGCGCACGCAGTCGCTGAAATGAAATCGGCGGACACCCAGCGTCGGCCGACGCCGCTCGCTGCACAAATCGCACAGCGCATCCGCAGCGAGGGCCCCCTGACAGTCGCTGAGTATATGCGTGTATGTCTGCAAGATCCCACGCACGGCTATTACCGCACGCAACAAGCGGTTGGCCGCCAGGGCGACTTCATTACGGCGCCTGAAATCAGCCAGGTCTTCGGCGAGCTGGTTGGCTTGTGGTGCGCGGTCGTGTGGCAGCAGATGGGTGCGCCGTCGAAACTCAATCTCCTCGAGCTCGGCCCCGGTCGCGGCACGCTGATGCACGATGCGCTTCGAGCAGCACGAGCCGTACCCGGTTTTCGTGATGCGATCTTAGCGCATCTTGTCGAAAGCAACGCGACATTGGTGGAACAACAGCGCGCGACACTCAAAGACGAGACAGTGCCCATTCACTGGCACGACGACCTGGAGGCGTGCCGCGACGACGCGCCTGCCATTGTGGTCGCCAACGAGTTCGTCGACACGATCCCGATCGACCAATGGGTCTTTCGCGGCGAGCATTGGCATAAGCGGTGCGTCGGCCTCGACGGTGCGCAACAGCTCGCGTTCGTCGATGGTGACGCAGAACCTGGATTGCATCTAACCTCCGGACTGGCTGCGAGGCCGCGCGAAGGAGACATCTTCGAAGCGCGCAGCCCCGCGCTCGCGGCCTTCGCCTCATGCCTTGCAAGCCTCGGCCCACCGTCTGCGGCCCTGCTCACAGACTACGGACATTCTGCGCCCGGGTTCGGCGATACGCTGCAAGGCGTCCGGGCCCACCGCTACGAAGATCCGCTCTGCTCCCCCGGCAAGGCCGATCTCACAGCCCAGATCGACTTCACTGCACTCGCTTACGCGATGAGGTCGGGCGACCTCTGCGTCGACGGCCCCGTTAATCAGGCTGAGTTCCTCGGCTCGCTTGGCATTGCTGAGCGTGCATCGCATCTCATGGGGGCCAATCCGCAACGGGCGGCCTCGATCGAGGGTGCGATTGCGCGCCTCATGGCTCCGAACGGTATGGGTACGCGCTTTAAGGCGATTGGGACCCGCAGCCCAGGACTGCCCCCCTTGCCTGGCCTCACGCATGTGGACAACGGCCCGGCACACCCGTAAGTGCTGATCGCATGCTGAAGCCCATTCAAGCCCAATGCCTCGCAGACCTGCCGGGTATCCGCCACGGCTTTTTTACGCGCCAAGGTGGTGTCTCAGGCTTGCTCTATTCGAGCCTGAACTGCGGGCCTGGGTCGTCTGACGAACCAGCCCATATCGGCGAGAACCGGGCGCGGGTGGCAAAGCACTTGGGGGCTGCCGAGCCCGACGTCGTAACGCTCTATCAAACTCATAGTGCCACCGCGCTCGCGGTAGAGGCGCCTGTCCCTGCCTTGGGCCGGCCCAAGGCCGATGCCGTGGTGACCTGCACTCCCGGACTCGCGATCGGAACCCTGACGGCCGACTGCGCTCCCGTGCTTCTGGCGGACGCGGAAGCCCGCGTCGTTGGAGCAGCACATGCGGGCTGGCGCGGGGCCGTATCGGGAATTCTGGAGGCTGCCATTGCGGAGATGGAACGGCTCGGCGGCCGTCGCGAGCGCATTCTGGCAGCCATCGGCCCCTGCATTAACTATACCGCCTACCAAGTTGGACCGGAATTCAAGGCCGCGCTAATTGAGAGCAGCCCAGAGAATGCTCGTTTTTTTCATAATAACGAGCCTAGCGAACGCCCCCATTTCGATCTACCCGCCTACGTAGAAGGCCGCCTTGAGGCCGCTGGGCTGGCCCGGATCGAGCGAAATAGCCCGTGCACCTATACAAACGAATCACTTTTTTTCAGTTTTAGGCGTTCACAGCACCTCGAAGAGACTGATTATGGCCGTCAAATCTCCGCCATTGTCGTGGCCTAATTGCACAATCCACAATCTTATCCTGTTTAAGTTGCGTCAAAAGGCAACCAGCGTCGTAGTCGATCGGATTGGATATAGACGCGGCAGATTTCGCTGGTTAGAGGAATCTAAGGAAGGTACCGGTAGTTGAGGGATCAAGGCCGCAGGGTAAGTACGCCGGCCGCCGGAAAACAGCGGGAATTCAACGGGGGAACGTCGCCGTGACGACCTTTGAAACTGCTGCGGCTAGGCGCAAAGGAAAGCCGATCGCGCTCGCTATATGTGCAGGTCTGATTGCTTTCGGTCTCGCCGGCTGCGAAACGGGCGCTTCGCTCTTTGGCTCATCGAGCGAGACACCAACAGCTGCCGTTGCCAACCCGTCACCGGCAAGCAACCAGCCTGCAAAGATAGCTATTGCGCCGGTGATCGGACCGCCGCAGAGCGTTTCGGCTGCGCTACAAACGCAGCTCAGCGCTGCGCTTGAGAAGCGCAATATCCGTGTTGCCAAGACTCCGGACAATAAGGCGGAGTACACACTTAGAGGCTACGTCGTCTCGGCCAAAGAGAAGAAGGGCGCAAAGACGCGGGTGTCTTACATCTGGGACGTGACAGATTCGACCGGCAAAGGCGTGCATCGGTTTACCGGCGAGGAAGTCGCAACATCTGGCAAGAGCGCCGATCCTTGGGCCGCCGTGACGCCGAAGGTTTTGGAAATGATAACGACCAAAACAGTCGGTTCAGTCACCACATGGCTGCCTGCACAATCGGCGGCGCCACTGGTGGCCAGCACTCCTGGCAATGCTCAATTGGTGAAGACTGCCGCCGCAAAGCCCAGCGCGTCGGCGTCTGCTTCAAAGCCAGCAGCCGGTCCGGTAACCGGCAGCATCGGCCGAACCGGAGCACTCCGTACGGTGGTCCCTAACGTAACTGGAGCGCCTGGCGATGGCAGCAAGTCATTGAGTTCAGCATTGCAGCGTGAGCTGCAGCGTAGTGGCGTTGAACTCGCCTCGGTGGCCTCCACGGATACCTATACGGTCCAAGGTCGCGTCAAGCTGGGGCCTGGCAAGAACGGCAAGCAACCCATCACGATCGATTGGGACGTCAAGGATCCAGGGGGCAAGAAACTTGGCACCGTGTCGCAGAAAAACGACGTGCCGCAAGGCTCGCTCGACGGCGCCTGGGGCAAGACCGCTGATGCTGCTGCAGCAGCTGCTGCTCAAGGCATCTTAAAGCTGTTGCCCAAGGCCAAGACAGCCAGCGCTAATTGAGCGTATGCGCCGCTTAAGCATGCATTTTCATCAATCGAAATGAAACACGGGTCCCCGCCGTTTACAGGCAGGGACCCGCTTGCTAGAAGCCCGGTGCGAACCGTCGTGGAGGCGAAAATGCCTTTTGATGCCCGTGACGGTGATGGGAGCGGTCGGCCTGCCATGAAACTCGTGGCCGGCAACAGCAACCGCCCCCTAGCCGACGCCATCTGCGCTTACTTACAGCTGCCGCCCACCAAAGGGCAGGTGAAGCGGTTCGCAGACATGGAGATCTTCGTCGAGATCCAGGAGAACGTCCGCGGCCAGGACGTTTTCGTTCTCCAGTCGACGTCGTTCCCGGCAAACGACAACTTAATGGAGCTGTTGATTCTGATCGACGCGCTCAAGCGCGCTTCGGCGAGTCGCATCACAGCGGTGATCCCTTACTACGGTTACGCACGTCAGGATCGCAAGCCCGGTCCGCGAACACCCATTTCGGCCAAGCTTGTTGCCAACCTGCTTGAACGCGCCGGCGCCGACCGTGTGCTCACGCTCGATCTGCACGCGGGTCAGATTCAGGGCTTCTTCGACATTCCGACGGACAACCTGTTCGCAGCACCCGTTATGGTCCGAGACATCCAGGAGCACCACAAAGGCAACAATCTGATGGTGGTTTCGCCGGACGTCGGCGGCGTGGTGCGCGCACGCGCACTTGCCAAGCGCATAGAAGCCCCGATTGCCATTTGCGACAAGCGGCGCGACCGGCCGGGCGAGTCAGAGGTGATGCACGTCATTGGTAACGTGAAGGGCAAGCGCTGTATCCTTATCGACGACATCGTCGATTCCGGTGGCACGCTGGTGAACGCGGCCGATGCGCTACTTCAGCACGGCGCTGTAGAAGTTATGGCCTACATCACCCACGGCGTGCTTTCTGGCGGCGCAGTGAACCGTGTTCAAAACTCGCGGCTAAAGTCACTGGTCATTACCGACTCGATCCAGCCCACTGCTGCGATCTTGGCCGCCAAAAATATCCGCGTTCTGTCCATCGCGCCCCTCATCGGCGAAGCCATACTGCGCACAGCCCGCGAGGAAAGCGTCTCAAGCCTATTCTACTGAGCGCTCGCTACGCGTAGGCCTCAGGACGCCTGCGCGCATGCTGCAGATTTCGCGCACGTCTTGCAGCGCCCGCGCAGCTCCAGGGTCATTTGGCGGACGTCGAACTTGGCCTTCTTCGCCCACGCTGCCAGAGAGTTCACCGCATCCGCTTCGTTGAACTCGGTGACCAAGCGGCAGTCGTCGCAGATGGCGAAGACGACTGCGCCACGGTGGCTGGGGTGGCAGCAGGCTACGAACGCATTGAGTGACTCTAGCCGATGCGCCTGGCCCTCCGCGATCAACCGGTCGAGCGAACGGTAGACAGTTTGAGGGGCGAGGGTCGTCTTGTTACGCAGCTGTTCAATCAGCTCGTAGGCACTGGCTGGCTGGCCCATTCCGCGCAACGCCTCGATGATCATAGTGTCCTGTTCGTGCGCAGGGCGGCGCTTTCCAGTCTTTTCAGCCATCATTAAGCGCTCATCGTCCTATGGGCCTGATTTGTTAGACTTTCAACCTTACAACAACGCCCCGCAATCAAAGTGTTAAGGACAGACACTTGCTATTTTGGGACCGATTGCCAAGCCCCTAATCCGCCGCTATAACCCCGCCATCTCAAGCAACAGGCATGAGACGCCGCCCGGCACCCTTGGAGGCCGCGCGGGGATTTGGGGCCGCATCAGCCCATTTTTGCTGGAGAAATATAGCCATGGCTCAGACGGAGCTCAAAGCCACGGCGCGCCCGCGTGCAGGCAAGGGGGCCGCACGCCAAGCTCGCCGCGAGGGTAAAGTGCCCGCTGTTATCTACGGCGATAGCCAACCTCCCGAAACAATCGCGCTCGACTACAACGAGCTTTGGAAGCAGGTACTGAAGGGACACTTCACCTCGACGGTGTTCGAGATCGACGTTGAAGGTAGGAAGAACCGTGTCATTCCGCGGGATCTGCAGGTCGATCCAGTCAAAGACAGACCAATCCACGTCGACTTCCTGCGCATCGGCGAGCAGGGCCTCATTCGCGTGCACGTACCCGTGCGCTTCGTCAATGAGGGTCAGTCGCCCGGCCTAAAGCGTGGCGGCGTGCTCAACGTCGTGCGGCACGACATCGAAGTCACCTGCCCTTACGACAGGATCCCAGCCCACTTCGAGGTTAACCTGGAAGGGCTCGAGATCGGCCGTTCTATCCACATATCAGCTGTAAATCTGCCGGAAGGCGTGACGCCAACCATCAAGGACCGTGACTTCACGATCGCAACAATCGCTGGCCGACTGAAGCAGGAGGAAGAAGAGGCAGCGGCCGCAGCACCGGAAGAAGGTGCACCGGTCGCGCTGGTCGGCGACGAAGCTGCCGGAGACGCCAAGGCTGCCGGCGGCGACGCCAAGGCGGCAGATGCAAAGGGCGGCGACGAGAAGAAGAAGTAAGACGGATCTGGCGTGGCATGGCATTGAGACCGCGCCGCGTCTGGAGTCTTCGTCTTTAGGGTCGCACCCATGAAGCTCTTCGTCGGACTGGGAAACCCGGGCACCAAGTACGCCCGCCATCGCCATAATGTCGGCTTCATGGCCATTGAGCGCATCGCAAAGCGTCTCGATTTGGGCCCGTGGCGCCGTCGCTTCCAGGGCCAGGCTACGGAGGGCAACCTCGGCGAGGAGCGCGTTCTGCTCCTCAAGCCTACCACCTACATGAACGATAGCGGGCGCTCTGTCGGCGAAGCCCGTCGCTTCTTCAAGATCCCCGTCGGTGACGTCTACGTGTTTCACGACGAGATCGACCTGGCACCCGGCAAGCTAAAAGTAAAAACCGGCGGCGGCAATGCTGGTCACAACGGCCTGCGGTCCATAACCACCCACATCGGCAACGACTATAAGCGCGTACGCATTGGGGTCGGCCACCCTGGGGTTAAGGAGGTGGTGCCGCACTACGTGTTGCACGACTTTGCAAAAGTGGAATACGAGTGGCTTGATCCGCTCCTCAACGCCATCGCCGATTCCGCGCACTTTCTTGCGCACGGCCACAGCGATCGCTTCTTGTCCCATGTAGCGCGCCTCATACGTGAGCAAGAAACGGCGGACGAGAGTGAAGAGGCTTCCACAGGACCAAGTGCAAATCCCAGCGCGCCAAAGTCTGCGACCAAGCCGCCGCCGCACGAAGACGGCGAGGGCTCGTTTGCCGGTGCCCTAAAGAAGTGGCTCACTGGGCGGCCCGGCAAAGACTGACGGCGGCGCTATCGGCACCATAGACTTCGCTCAATCCTCCCAGTGTGAGATCGAGAACGCATGGACGCTGAACGCAGCGAGCGCTACTCTTCCCTCAAGGAGACGAAACATGTCGGGACAAACGGCTGTCATTGTTGGCGCGACGGGAGCGATCGGTCGCAAGCTTACGCCACTCATTGTCGCCTCACGGCGCTACGCAAAGCTTATCATCCTGCATCGCCAGCCAACGCAGTTTGCCAACCTCGACAAGGTCAATGAGCGCGTGTTCGACTTCGGCGATCCCTCTGCGATGCCCGTCGATGAACCCGTCCAGGACGTCTTCTGCTGCGTTGGCACAACGCAAAAAAAAGCTGGTTCTCTTGAGGCCTTTCAGCATGTCGATCGCGACATCCCCGTAGGCATTGCGAAGTGGGCCGCCGCCCATCAAGCCGAAACATTCGTCACAGTCAGCGCCATTGGAGCAAATGCTAGCTCTCCCAGCCCCTACATGCGCACCAAGGGCGAAATGGAAGAAGGTGTCGCCAACTCTGGCATGCGCTCAGCCTACATCATGCGGCCGTCGCTTTTGAGGGGCGAGCGCAGCGAATTTCGTCTTGCAGAGGAAGTGGGCAACGGCGCACTGGCAATTTTAGGCCCCATCATGATCGGCCCATTCAAGAAGTACAGAGCCGTGCGAACAGAGACGGTTGCCAAGGCAATGCTGGTATGCGCGCAGACGAGTGAGCCGGGCGTGCATATCATTCAGTCGGACACCATCCAAGACCTTGCAGCCTAGCCTCGATCCGACGTCACGGACGCGAGCCAATCAGGCCCGGGTAGCGTATGCCCTCAGGTCCGATTTCTCTCAGTGCCTCATAGCAGCTCGCCAAATGAGTGCGCATGCATATGTTGCGACCGTCCTGGCAGTTCGTCGTACTTTTTTGCCAAGCCTGAATAATGCGCGCGGCCGCCTGCTTGAAATTTGCAAGCTCGTCTCCCTTGTAGGACGCGGCAAGCTCTTCGGCTCCTGGCAGGACCTTGAAGCCCTTGCACAGTCGGCCCGCTCCCATCGCCTGGCCATACCGTGCACCGGCTTCCTCAGGCGATAACCTATTGCCGCCCGCAAGTGCGCCCTCGCGACCAGCGGTGGCATTGCCAGCCAAAGAAAGGGCTGCGATCAGAGCGCATGTCCACGTCGCAGATCGCATCATCACTTCCTCCAGCGTACACCTCGTTGAGGCGACAAATCGTAGTCGCGAAACAGTCGGGCCAAAATTGGCCATTCGCATGGGGGCAAGCCAGCTTGGAACGCCGCATTGCGGCAATGATGGGCTTCACAAGAGGGCCCGAACAGCCTAGGCATCTCGCACTCCCTGGCGATTGCGGCACTCACCGCACCTCCCACTTCCCCAACCTTCCATCCAGGACGGCAACATGGGCTTCAAATGCGGCATCGTGGGCCTGCCGAATGTCGGCAAGTCAACACTATTCAATGCGCTGACGCAGACCGCGGCGGCGGAATCCGCCAACTATCCCTTTTGCACCATCGAGCCCAATGTCGGCGAGGTCGGCGTGCCGGACGAACGGTTGAGCAAACTCGCAGGGATAGCCAAATCGGGTGAGGTGATCCCGACACGTCTCACCTTCGTCGACATTGCGGGCCTGGTGCGGGGTGCCTCCAAGGGCGAAGGGCTGGGCAATCAATTCCTCGGCCACATCCGCGAGGTCGACGCGGTCGCCTACGTGTTGCGCTGCTTTGAGGACGGTGACGTCACACACGTGGAGGGGCGCATCGATCCCACATCCGATGCAGAGACGGTCGAGACGGAATTGATGCTGGCCGACCTGGAAAGCTTGGAGAAGCGCCGCGCCAACATTGAGAAGAAGGCCACAACCGGAGACAAGGAGGCGAAGGCGCAAGTCGCCATCATCGACAAGGCGCTTTCACTCTTGCGCGAAGGCAAACCAGCACGTCTTGCTGAACTCTCCGCAGAAGAAGAACCCCCGTACGCCGCGCTTCAACTCTTGACAGCCAAGCCTGTACTCTACGTGTGCAACGTCGACGAGGCTTCGGCCGCCGCTGGCAACGCGCATTCCCGCGCCGTTGAAGCGAAGGCTAAGGCGGAGGGCGCCGGATTCGTCGTTATCTCGGCGAAGATCGAGGCAGAATTCGCCGGCCTGGCGGACGAAGACCGTGCCGAGTTCCTCAAGGATCTCGGCCTCGATGAGCCGGGCCTCAATAAGCTAATCCGCGCCGGCTACGCACTACTCGACCTCGTCACCTATTTCACTGTGGGCCCCAAGGAAGCGCGCGCTTGGACTGTTACACGCGGCACCAAGGCGCCACAGGCTGCCGGTGTCATCCATACTGACTTTGAAAAGGGTTTCATTCGCGCCGAAACCATCAATTACGATGACTACGTCGGCCTCGGCGGCGAGACGGCGGCCAAGGACGCCGGCAAAATGCGCCTCGAAGGCAAGGAGTATGTCGTCAAGGATGGCGACGTCATGCACTTCCGCTTCGCGAATTGAAACGGCCTGGTCGGCGGATGCTTACGCAGCGGGTTAGGCCGCTCTCTTGGAACAGCTGGCATTGAGTGCGCTTAGCGGCCCGATCGCAATATATGGTCAATCGTCTTGCCCGCGCTGGCCATAGCTCTTGAAGCGCTCCAAGACGCGTTTCATCTCCGCGTCGGGCAGGATGTGCGGCGCGCCCAGCTGCAGCACCTTGCAGTACTGCGTGGCCAGGATTTCGATCTCGATTGCAAGCTCCAATGCCTCATCAAGCGTCCCCCCCAGCGCCAATTGACCATGGTTTGCCATCAAACACGCGTCCCGCTCGCGCAAGGCTTTACCGACGCTCTCCGCTAATTCTTCGGTGCCATATGTTGCATACGGCACGAGAGGCACGTCGTCGCCACCCGCGACCGAAACCATGTAGTGAAAAGCTGGGATCTTCTTATGCGCGCAGGCCAGCACGGTCGCGTGGAGAGAATGTGCATGAACGACGGCGTTGATGTCGGCACGCGCGTTGTAGGCTGCCAAATGGAACCGCCACTCGCTCGATGGCTTGCGTGATTTCTTCGCCGGAACGCCGCCCGTTGCGTCCACGAAGACAATATCGCGCGGGCGGATGTCATCGTAGGCCATGCCCGTGGGCGTAATGAGCATGCCGTCATTCCAACGGCACGACACGTTGCCCGAGCGGCCAGGCGAAAGTGCGGTGCAACTCATGGTGAGCGCAGTGTCGATCACGGCGCGGCGCGCTTTCGCCTCCGCCCGCTTCATGTTCGTGCCTTGCCCCTTCGTGCCTTTCGCCTTCACACCCACACCACGTCCTCGTAGCTCGCGCGGCGCCGCACAACACAGTGCCCTCGGCGGCAGCATATTTGCCAGACTTTCATTTGCGGAAGATAAACACGGGTAGCGACAATCTGAAAGCCTCTAACCCACTGACTAGTAAATGGAATTCCATTGTCGCGCCCGGGCTTATTTCGTCTCCCGCCGCTCCGGATAGAGCGACAACAGGCCCTGGTGCGAAGCGGAACACACACCGCGCTCGGTGATGAACCCAGTCACAAGGCGTGCCGGCGTCACGTCAAAGGCAGGGTTGCTCGCAGGCGAGCCCGGTGCAGCAATCTCCACCGTCACCACCGAGCCATCCGGCAAGCGTCCCGGCATTTTCAGGATCTCATCAGATGAGCGTTTTTCGATGGGGATTTCAGAACCCCGATCAACCGTCCAATCGATGGTCGAATGCGGCAGCGCGACGTAGAACGGCACGTCGTTGTCTTTAGCCGCGAGCGCCTTGAGATAGGTACCAATCTTATTGGCGACGTCGCCATTGGCGACAACACGATCGGTGCCGACAATGACCAAGTCTACATCTCCGTGCTGCATCAGATGGCCGCCGGCATTGTCGACAACAATCGTATGGGGCACGCCGTGGCCGCCCAACTCATAGGCCGTGAGCGAGGCGCCCTGGTTGCGCGGGCGCGTCTCGTCGACCCAGACGTGGACGGGAATGCCAGCGTTGTGTGCCTGGTAAATCGGTGAAGTCGCCGTGCCCCAGTCTACGCACGCGAGCCAACCTGCATTGCAGTGGGTCAAAACCTCAACCCGCTCGCCTGGCTTCTTCTTCGCCGCAATCTCCTTGATAGTCTGGAGCCCATGCTCGCCTATGCGGCGGCAAGTCTCTACGTCCTCGTCGCAGATCTCAGCCGCACGCCTATACGCGGCGGCAACGCGTTCAGTGCGGGGCAAGTTTTGCACCGCGCGACGCATCTCTTTCAGCGCCCAGCGCAGATTGATGGCCGTGAGACGTTGCTTAGCGAGATGCGCGATCGCGCGATCGATCGCCTCATCAGACGCATCCTCGCGAATGGCCATCGCCATTCCATAGGCCGCAGTTGCGCCAATCAGCGGGGCGCCGCGCACCTGCATGGAGAGGATCGCACGCGCGGCATCGCCGGCTGACTTCAGCGACGCGATCACCAATTCGTGCGGCAGACGCGTCTGATCGATGATCTCTACAGACCATCCATCGGTCGCGAGCCAAATCGTGCGATAGGACTTGCCGTCGATTCTCATGGTCTAGTTACCGCCGGGCATTCTAGGGGCCATGGAAATCTGGATCGTCGTCTCAAGACCGCAGGCAGGGCAGGACAGTGCGTACCACTCGACATGAGGCCGCGTCGACTGGTCGGCAATAGAGAGCCCTTACCGCTCGCACGCCGGGCAGGCCACTGGATCATCCGGCGTATCTCGCCACACTGCGATGCGCGCCAGCGCAATTGCAGCCTTGTCCGCCGATAGGACGCTGTTCGACATGCGTTTCTCACTCAATGTCCTTCGAACGCCATGAGCGCATGCGTCGCAATACCGTGGCGGCGCAACACATCCATACCGCCGAGTTCGGGCAGGTCGATCAGGAACGCTGCACCCGCCACCAGTCCGCCTGTGCGACTGATGAGCTTGGCAGCCGCCTCCGCTGTCCCTCCTGTCGCGATCAGATCATCGACGATCAAAATGCGCTCTCCAGCTTTGATGGCATCTTCGTGTATCTCAATGATATCGACGCCGTATTCGAGCGTGTATTCCTGGCCGACGGTCTTCCATGGCAGCTTGCCCTTTTTGCGAATGGGAATGAAACCGCAGCCAAGCCGTTCGGCCACCGCACCCCCGACGATGAAGCCGCGCGCCTCGATACCAGCGACTGCGTCGATTGGTGTGTCAACAAAGGGTTGTGCCAGACCTTCGATCGCTTCTTTGAGCCCCTGGGCATCACCCATCAGGGTTGTAACGTCCCGAAACTGAATTCCAGGCTTGGGATAGTCGGGAATCGTGCGTACCAGACGCCGCAAATCGGTCACATGTGCCTCCACGTCAAATTCACGGCGCAAAATAGCAATAAGAGTGTGCTCAGGGTAGGAGGTTTCGATCACCTGTTTTCACGGGGCGATCGGCCCCTATTCAGCAGGTTCCGGGGATCTTAGAGAGTGCGGCCTAAAGGAGGTCGAGGACGTGACGAACGCTAATTTTTCGCTGACGGTCGATGATGAGCCCGATGATCTACCACGCACGCTGCGACGCGAGCGCGAGGCTCGCCTGCGCGAGACCCGAGAACGTGAAGCGCGCGAGCGATCACGTACGATGATGCATGATTTTGGTGCTCCCGATCCCGGCTTTGGCGCTCGGGCTCAGCCACGTGCACCTGAGCTTGAGCCCGTGCCAGCTGCGGTAACTCGCTTTGATGTGCCCTTCGTCCATCTGATGTTCTTTTTTGTTAAGGCGGTCTTCGCTGCCATCCCTGCGCTGTTCATTCTCGGCGTGCTGTTGTGGCTCGCCGGTGACCTGCTGCAGATGCTGTTTCCCTGGCTCATTAAGACACAGATCCTGATCCAGTTCCCGAACTGAACGCGATCCGGCGTACTTCGATTCTTTCTTCGCGTTCTTCCCGGCCAGGCCCATGCGCACTTGCGCTGCGCTTACAACATGGAGATCGCAACCCGACGCTCCGGTTTTTCGCACACGGCGCGACACCGCCATGGCAGATTTGAGGTCTCAAGCTCCAAACCGGTGGAGCCCGCCATCACGGCCATTTTACGACAGGGGGCATCGAGGACAGGATGGAATCCACGTTTCCGCCTGTCTTGAGGCCAAACACGGTGCCCCGGTCATAGAGCAGATTGAATTCGACATAGCGGCCGCGGCGGACGAGTTGCTCCTCGCGGTCGGCTTCAGTCCACGGCATCGAAAAATTGCCCCGCACCAGCATGGGATACACTCGCGCAAACGCGCGGCCCACATCCTGAGTGAAGACGAAGGCCGCGTCCCAGCCCCCATCCGCCTCAGACGGCGTCAGATAGTCGTAAAAGATGCCGCCAACGCCGCGGGGCTCCTTGCGGTGGGGCAGGTAGAAATACTCATCGCACCAATTCTTCAAATGCGCATAGTCGGCAACCTTGTGCGGCTCGCAGGCGGCATGCATCGCCGCGTGGAAGGCTAATGTATCGGCGTCCTTTTGCGTGCGGCGCCGGTCGAGCACGGGCGTCAGGTCGGCCCCGCCGCCGAACCACCACTTAGAGGTGACAACCATGCGCGTATTCATATGCACGGCTGGAACATTGGGGTTCTGCGGGTGGGCAATGAGCGAGATGCCGGATGCCCAGAAGTTCGGGTCTTCTTCGGCGCCAAGGATCTGCTTGCGAAATTCTGGAGCGAATTCACCGTGAACGGTGGAGGTGTGTACGCCTACCTTCTCGAACACGCGGCCCGTCATCTGGCTCATGAGTCCACCGCCGCCGGCCGCGCCGGTGTGATCCTTGCGCTCCCAGGGAGTGCGCTTGAAGCGGCCTGGAGCCCTGTCGGAAAGTGGCGCGTTTTCGGCTAGTTCGTTCTCGAGCAATTCGAAGCTCGCGCAAATCTGGTCGCGAATCTCCTCAAACCACGCACGCGCGGTTTCCTTCCATTGCGAAAGGTAGGGGCTCCGGCACGTTTCGCCTCGCAGTTCCGTCATCATGACCTCATCGCCCTTTTTCTCGCAGATTTCGTCCTATATATCGGGAGCAACAATGCCAAGGGGAGAAGCTGCCTCGCCGCCGGCCCACAGTTTGTTGGCGGGACGCCGGCGAGCGCGGTCATGCCGCCGCCGGAGCTTGCGAGCGCGGGCACTCCTCAAGGATTCCGCACGGATTCGGAGCCTGCAATGATCGCCCGCATTTTCCGCTGGCTCGAGACACTCAGTTCCTCTTTTCCCGCCGAGCCGCCGGGGATGCCGCCAGCAACGCTGTGGGGCTTTATCTTCCATTACACGCGCCCGTTTTGGCCGCTGATCGTTGCCTCCTCGACGCTTGCAACCGTTGTCGCGCTGATCGAGGTGTCCCTCTTTGCCTTCGTTGGCAATCTTGTCGACTGGATGACGCAGGCAGACCGCGCGACGTTTTGGTCGGACCACGGCCTGTTTCTGCTCTTTATGAGCTTCGTCGTGCTCATCGCGCTCCCGGTTTTGAAGTTCTTTTATGAGGCAGTGATCCACCAGGGTCTCATGGGCAACTTCACTATGCGCACGCGCTGGCAGACGCACCGTTATGTGCTGCGCCAGTCCGTGCAGTTCTTTCAGGACGACTACGCGGGCCGTGTCGCGGCCAAGGTGATGCAGACCTCGGTCGCGGTGCGCGAAGTGGTGATGAACATCGCCGAGGTGCTGCTGTACGTGGCGATCTATTTCATGGGCGCCGTCATCCTGTTCGCGTCGAGCGATCTGCGACTAGCCACGCCCATGCTTGCCTGGTTCGCTGGCTATGTGGCGGCCATGTATTACTTCGTTCCTCGCCTACGGCGTATCTCGCACGAGCAGGCCGATGCGCGTTCGGTCATGACCGGACGCGTTGTCGATACGTATACGAATATCGGCACCGTCAAGATGTTTGCGCATGCCGACCGTGAGGATGCCTATGCCCAAGACAGCATGGGTCTGTTCTTGAATACCGTGCACCGTCAGATGCGTCTCGTGACGCTGTTGACGATCGCCTTGAATATGCTCAATGCGCTGCTGCTATTCTCCGTCGCGGCGATGTCCATTTGGCTCTGGTCGATCAGCGCGATAACGACCGGAGCCATCGCGTTCTCCGTCGGCCTGGTCTTGCGGCTGCAAGGCATGTCGCATTGGATTATGTGGGAAGTCGCCAGCCTGTTTGAGAATATCGGCGTCGTGCAGGATGGTCTTGAGACGATTGCGCGCGAGCGAGCGGTGGTGGATGCACCACATGCCAAGCCATTGCACGTTACGAAAGGTGAGATCCGCTTCGAGCGCATCCGCTTCAACTACGGCAAGGATCTGGTGACGGGCCGCGGCAGCGTTATCCAGGATCTGACCTTGAGCATCGCACCAGGCGAGAAGGTTGGGCTGGTCGGTCGCTCGGGTGCTGGAAAGTCGACGCTCGTGAGCTTGTTGCTGCGCTTTTACGACCTCGACGGAGGGCGCGTCCTGATTGACGGCCAAGATATTGCTGAAGTGATGCAGGATAGCTTGCGCGCCCAGATCGGTATGGTTACGCAAGACACCTCGCTGCTCCACCGTTCGGTCCTGGACAACATTCTCTATGGTCAACCGCAGGCGAGCCGCGAGGATGCGACCGCGGCCGCGAAGAAAGCGGCAGCGCACGAATTCATCAACGATCTAGAGGACTTCAAGGGTCGCACCGGTTACGAAGCGCACGTCGGCGAGCGCGGCGTGAAACTATCGGGCGGCCAGCGCCAAAGAATAGCCATTGCTCGTGCTCTGCTGAAGGACGCGCCTATCCTCATCCTCGATGAGGCAACCAGCGCGCTCGATTCAGAGGTGGAGGCGGCGATCCAGGAGCAGCTTGTCAATCTAATGAGCGGCAAGACCGTGATCGCCATCGCACACCGCCTATCGACCATTGCCGCCATGGACCGCCTAATCATAATGGATCAAGGCCGGATTGTTGAGGAGGGCCACCACGCCGAGCTGCTGCGCCGTGGTGGAATCTATGCTGATCTTTGGGCGCGTCAGTCAGGCGGCTTTCTCGCTCAGGATGCAGCCGAGTGACGATGCAGCCGGTCTGGCCGGCGCGGCTCTGCGATCCCCACCGCCAATCTACGATTTGATCGCTTTGATGCCTTCAGCGAAGGGCGCGGCGTATGGCCAAACGCCGCGGTCAACTTTTTTCAGGCGTTTGGAGCTCTGCGTCACCCGCCAAAACGCCATGCGCCAAATTGCCTCCGTACATGTTGTTGCCAAGGGTTGAGAGACGCCGCGAAGAGTGCCAAAAAGCCCATGCTGATTTGCCCGCTCCCATGGGCCAATCGAGCTTCGCATCTATACGCTTGAGCAACTGGAATATACGCTGCGAGCGTCGGCAGGTTTGGGGCGACCTGTCGGCGAAGCTAAATGCGGCGCTTGTCCTGCCGAGCGATCATGACCGGAGGCACTCGTGGCAATTGATGCCGAAGAACCCGACCGCAGGGATTTCCTCACTCTTGCCGCCGGCACGTTTGTCGCCGTCGGCGGAGCGATATCGCTCTGGCCTTTCATCGATCAAATGAATATTGATGCCGGCGCGCAGTCATTGGCCTCGATCGAGGTCGATATCGCTCCCATCGCTGTCGGCCAGGCGATAACGGTTTTGTGGCGCAACAAGCCGGTCTTCATCCGCCACCGCACGAAAGAAGAGATCGAGGAGGCGCTCGCGGTCGACGTCAAAGACCTGCCCGATGATAGTGCGCGCAACGAGGGCCTACCTTCCTCGGCGCCAGCCACGGACGAAAATCGCACGAAGGCCGGGCATGAGAAATGGCTCGTCATGGTCGGGATCTGTACGCACCTGGGCTGCATCCCAAAGGGCCAGACGCTCGGCGATAAGCGGGGTGAATTCAACGGCTGGTTCTGCCCCTGCCACGGCTCGCACTACGACACGGCCGGACGTATTCGAAAGGGCCCCGCACCGCGCAATTTGGAGGTGCCCATTTACGAATTCATCACTGACACAAAGATCAAGCTCGGCTGAGGAGCACAAGGCCCAATGGCTGCTCACGAATCGACTTACGAACCCAAGTCGCGATTTGGAAAATGGATGGACGAGCGGCTGCCGATTGGCCGTCTCATGCAGAACCAATTCATCGACTTCCCGACGCCGCGCAATCTGAACTACCTTTGGACGTTCGGCGGCATCCTCACCTTCTTCCTGATGGCGCAGATCCTGACGGGCATCGTGCTCGCCATGCATTACCAGCCAAGTGCCGCTGAGGCCTTCGATTCCATCGAGCGTATCCGCCGCGACGTGAATTACGGCTGGCTGTTGCGCCCCCTACACGCGGTAGGCGCATCGATGTTCTTCCTCGCCGCCTACATCCACATTTTCCGCGGTCTCTACTACGGCTCCTACAAGGCGCCGCGCGAGATCCTTTGGATCATCGGCGTTCTCATCTTCGTTGTGATGATGGCAACCGCTTTCTTGGGCTACTCGCTACCGTGGGGGCAGATGAGTTTCTGGGCCGTCACCGTCATAACCAATTTGTTTTCCTCCCTCGATGACGTAATCGCCGGGCTCGGCACGACTATCGTGCAATGGCTGTGGGGCGGCTATTCGGTGACCGGCGTCACGTTGATCCGCTTCTATAGCTTGCACTATCTGCTCCCCTTCGTGATCGCAGGGCTCGTGGGCCTGCATATCTGGGCGCTGCACGTCGTTGGCCAGAACAGCCCGACCGGCCTTGACGTCAAGACGAAGTCGGACGCGGTGCCCATGTATCCTTTCGCGACCTCGAAAGACACGGTTGGCATGTTTGTCTTCCTGATCGTGTTCGTCTGGTTCGTTTTCTTCCTGCCGGATTATCTCGGCCATGCTGACAACTACGTCCCCGCCGACCCTTTGGTAACTCCACCGCACATCGTGCCAGAGTGGTACTTCCTGCCCTTTTACGCGATCTTGCGCGCAATTCCCTCGAAGCTGATTGGCGTCATCGCCATATTCGCATCAATCGGCATCTTGTTTTTCTTGCCGTGGCTCGACACAAGTCGGGTGCGCTCGGCGAAATACCGGCCGATCTATAAGTGGTTCTTCTGGCTGTTTGTGTTCACGTGCCTAGCGCTTGGTTATCTCGGCTCCAAGCCGGCGGAAGGCGCCTACATCTTCTGGGCGCAAATCTTCACCTTCTACTATTTCGCCCATTTCCTAATCGTTTTGCCGGTACTCGGTTTGATTGAGAAACCGAAGAAAGTACCAGGTTCAATTACCGAGGATGTTCTGGGCCCGGATGTCACAGCCGGTGCTGCAGCCGCTGGGAAAAAGGGCTAAGGGGCACAACCCATGAATAGACCCGTGTCGACGAGCTGTTTCGCGGCGATTGTGTCTGCGATGATGTTGTACGCTGCAACAGTACCTTGTTTTGCCGCCGATGAGCACGCCCCGCTACACGTTGAGCGTATCGATTGGTCGTTCGCCGGCGTTGGCGGTCAGTATGACAGGGCGCAACTTCAGCGGGGATTCCAGGTTTTCCAACAGGTCTGCACGGCTTGCCATGGCCTAAAATACCTCCGCTTCAATAATCTCACCGAGCCGGGCGGACCTCAGTTCCCGGTCGAGGCGGTGAAGGCTCTTGCTGCTTCCTGGCCGTATCAAATCACCGATGGGCCAAACGACGAAGGCAAGATGATCGAGCGTCTACCGACTTTGGCTGATTCTCTCGTTGGCCCCTACAAGAACGATAAAGAAGCACGCGCGGCGCAAGGCGGGGCCTTGCCGCCAGACTTGTCGCTCATCGTCAAGGCGCGTTCGGTCGAGAGGCATGTGCCCTGGTACACCCATGTGGCGTTGATGCTTGCGGACATGCTCACAGGGTACCAGGAAGGCGGTGCCAACTATTTATACGCGCTGCTGACAGGTTATGGAGAGGCCCCAGCCAACACCGAATTGGGCGAGGCCATGTACTATAACGCTGCCTTTCCAGGACATCAGCTGGCCATGCCGCCGCCGTTTTCGAAGGATTTCTTTATCGAGTATCAGCCGGACGCCGGCGCCACGGGCTCGCTCGAGCAGAACGCGAAGGACGTAACGGCGTTTCTCGCCTGGGCGTCCGATCCAAACCTGGATGCCCGCAAGCGGCTCGGTTGGCAGGTTCTGCTGTATCTCTTGATCACAACGCTATTGCTCGTCGCGGTCAAGAAGCGGATCTGGGCGCGGGTGAAGCACTAGCAGTGCGCCTTAGGGTTTCTCGCTTTTCACGTTCGGCCTCTAGTGCGATACCGCCCACGCCTTGCACGTCTGAATGACGGGCGGTGAGAGCGAAGCTTAGAGGGAGACCATCGTGACAAAAACCGTTTTGGGAGTCGTTGGCGGCAGCGGCTTTTACAGTCTTCCGGGGATAAAAGACCCGCACTGGGAGAAGGTGTCGAGCCCCTGGGGTGAACCGTCCGATGAAATCCTTTTTGCCGAGCTCGATGGGCTGCCGTTCCGCTTCCTGCCGCGCCATGGGCGTGGTCATCGCTTGTCGCCCACCCACATTAATTTCCGCGCCAACATCGACGCTCTAAAGCGCGCAGGCGTTACCGATCTCGTCTCCATATCGGCCTGCGGCTCGCTAAAGGATCAGTACGCGCCCGGCCACTTCGTGCTCGTCGACCAGTTCATTGACCGCACCTTCGCGCGTGACAAAAGTTTCTTCGGAGAGGGTTGCGTTGCGCACGTTTCGATGGCCCATCCTGTAAGCCCTCTTCTCGTTGAGGCGGTGGCGCAGGCGTCTAAGGCCGAAGAAATCGAATCAACAGTGGGCGGCACGTATCTCGCTATGGAGGGGCCGCAGTTCTCGACGCGCGCTGAATCCTTCCTCTACCGCAACTGGGGTTGCGACGTCATCGGCATGACCAATATGCCCGAAGCCAAACTCGCGCGCGAGGCGGAGATCTGCTACGCAACTGTTGCTATGGTGACGGACTACGACTGCTGGCACGATGAGCAACCGCACGTCGATGTGGCGTCCATCATTGCCGTGATGAAGGAAAACACCGAAAAGGCCCACCGCCTTGTCGACCGGCTGGCGAAGAATTTCCCGCGCGAGCACCGCGCCTGTCCCATTGGCTCTGACCGTGCGCTCGACGTGGCGATCATCACGCCACCCGAGGCGCGTGATCCTGCAATCGTGCAAAAGCTCGACGCCGTCGCGGGGCGGGTGCTGGGCTAGGGCCCTAACAAATGGCCCAGGGTCACGCGATCCCGAGCCATGCGAATGCCGAGCGCTTCCATGAGCCAAACCATTGTCATGATCCACGGTGCGTTTGCCGGCGCGTGGTGTTTCGACAGTTTCGCTGATGCTTTTCGTGCTCGCAGTTGGACCTGTCACGCACCTGACCTGCGCTTTCACGGCGTGGGGCCATTCCCAAACCCCGACCCGCACCTAGCTATGACCAGCATCCGTGACTACGCCGACGATATGGCCGCCTTCGTTGCGGGCCTGGATGAGCCCCCGATCATTGTCGGCCACTCCATGGGTGGGTTGGTGGCTCAGCAACTGGCGGCCAAGGGGCTGGCTCGCAGTCTGGTTCTGCTCACGCCGGGTGCGCCTTGGGGCATTCTCCCCTCAACAAGCGATGAGATGGCAGTAGCATTCGGACTCATGACAACGGGGCCGTTCTGGACCAAGTCCATGCAGCCGGTATTTGACGTTGCAGCGGACAGCTCACTCAACAAGCTCGATCCGAACTCTCAACGCCGCGTGTTCGACAAGCTCGGGCCAGAGTCCGGCCGTGCCCTTTTTGAGCTCTTCTTCTGGATGTTTGACGTGCGCTATGCGATCGCGGTTGACAGCACCAAAGTCAATTGTCCCGTTCTCGTCATCTCGGGTTCGGATGACAAAGTGATTTCAGCCGCCACTGGCCGCCGGGTCGCGCAATTATACGGTGCGAACGCGACGTATCACGAAGCGCAAGGGCACGGTCATTTTCTATTGCTGGAGCCTGGTTGGGAGCGCATTGCGGAACGCTGTGCGCATTGGATCTCGCAGAATGGCGCGTGATCCCGCGCTTAAGTCCAGCTACACCCGGCAGCGCAATTGCGAGGCGGCTGAGTGCTTCATTGCGGCAAGTGCACGAGGCGCCTTGTGCCGGCTATAGCTATCCCGTCGAATAGCGATAGGATCGGTTTCAACTCACTTGGAATTTCCCGTATCAACTGAAGCACAACGTATGCCTGAGCAACTTCCATCCGAAGCGCCAATTCGCCCGTTCGATGCGCGCATGCTTGATGTGGGCCACGGTCATTGGCTCTACGTGGAGGAGGTGGGCGCGCGCGGCGGCATGCCTGCACTCTTTCTGCACGGGGGACCCGGCGGCGGCGCTCAGCATTCGCATCGCTACCTGTTCGATCCTAAACAGGACCGCGCGCTGTTGTTCGACCAGCGAGGTGCCGGGCGCAGCCATCCCTATTTGTCGATCGACGCGAACACGACAGACCACTTGATCGCCGACATCGAGTGCATCCGCACGCACTTCGGCATCGATCGGTGGTTGCTGGTCGGGGGATCGTGGGGCTCGACCTTGGCGCTCGCCTACGCGCAGCGTTTCCCTGAGCGCGTGACCGGAATCGTACTGCGCGCTGCCTTCTTAGGCACGAAAGAGGAAACGCGGTGGGCATTTGTGGAGGGGCCCAGATTGTTTCGCCCCGAACTCTTCGCCGACTTTACAAATTTCCTGCCCGAAGGCGAACGATCCGGCCCGTTGCAAGCGTATCTATGCCGGCTCGCCGATCCAGATCCCGCCGTCCACGCTCCCGCGGCACGGATGTGGAATGCTTACGAGCGGGCGCTGTCGACGCTGACCCCGCCGCATACGCGGCTCGATGCCGGATTGGCCAGCGATGGGCGGCTGCCACCGACGCCGTTCATCGAAGCGCACTTCATCCGCAACGATTTCTTCCTCGCTCCCGGCCAACTTTTGCGCGAAGCGGCGCGGCTCAAGGGCATCCCCGGCGTCATTGTGCAAGGGCGCTATGATCTGTTGTGCCCGCCCAAAAATGCGTACGCGCTGACACAAGCGTGGAGCGACTGTCGCCTGCAGATCATGGAGAACGCCGGGCATTGCATGAGCGAACCCGGCGTTACCGTGGCGATGGCCAAAGCCGTGCGGGCGCTGGCTGGGAAATGAGTGCGGGGCTTCGTTGTAGGTGAGACGCGGTTCGCAGCTTGTGGCGCAAGGCTTACGTGCAGCCCATGCGGCTCAATGCGATACCAACATCCGATATGCTGTTGCGCGCGCCCCAAGGCTCATCGGCCGGCCATTCTTCGGGGGGCGGCTGCTCTGCCCAGAATTTGTCCGCGCGAGCGTCCTTGTCCGCATCAAAACTGCGCACGGGCAAATCGGTCCCGTTGATGTCCATTGTGAGCCCGCGCACTCTTGCAAACGTCTGCGCGCCACCGTTTGCCGCCCATGGCATGCCGCCCACCACTAAGAATTGCCCCATGGGCCCAAGGTCGCGCACGCACACCAGCACGACCTCCTCGGTGGTAAAGGGCCAACGCTTGCCCCACTCGGCGCGCGAGACGACTTTCTGATCACCGTGGATGCAGTTGCCCGCCTGATCGCACACCGCACCAACGCGCCATGCAGGGGTACCTTGCTGCAACGCCGTTTGGTTCGAAGACGCCTCACTGTCGCCGCGCGCCGATGGCTCTCCTGTCCCTTCGACGGCGAGACGGATAACCGACAGAACGAGGATGACCCCCACCAGGAACAACACAGATTTCATCGCCCCCTCCCTCTTTTCGGGGAGGCACATTAGGCCCAGCGCCAAGGCGATTCCAGCGCCAGGTTATGGTGTTTGCGGATCGTCTTGGTGCGGCGTGTTAGGCCTCCTTCAGTGCGTTCGAGTAGTGAAAAAAGTAGTGTAAGTAGTCTAAATTTTCGGCCCGTCAGCGATTAGTTGTGATGGAAGGCGCAAGCAGATGGAAATTTTCTAGGGGGCACACAAATGCGTTTGGAAGACAAAGTTGAGGATAAGGTAGCGCTGTTCGTCAGCAATCTTTTCCTGCGCTTGATCGGACTCCGTGCACGCAAGGAACTTCCAATAGAGATGCAGAAAAAGAACATTGAAAGGTGCGCGAAAAGGGATGCAAAAAAGGTCGCCGCATCCAAGGCTGCGCCAGCAACAGCGGTAGGAATTGCGGCGCTCTGGTACTCGTCAACGACTGAAGAGACAGAAGAGGGCGGCGATGATTTTGACGGATTTGATATGTAGTTGACGCCGAAGAAAGGCCAAAAATTGGAGCGTTGGCCTACTTCACCCGCGGACGTAGCGAAATGATAGAGATCACGGATCGCAGATAGCCTACTCACCTCGCGACTCACCTCCTATTCCCGCCAAAGAACCGGAGCGGAGAGAGCCCGAGGCCCCTAGATCGAAGCAGACCCGAAGACGCTAAGGAACTACCATGTCCGGCATGGACACGTTGAGAGCAGCCCGATTCCTAGAGGACGCGGGCCTTGGCAAGGCGCAAGCCGAAGCGATCGTTCAGATCATCAGTGACCACAGGCTCGAGAACTTGGTTACGAGAGACTATCTCGACATGCGCTTGTTGCAGCACACGGGAGCAATTGCCGCGCTGTTCGTCGCAATCGGCAGCCTATTCGCCGCCCTATCCACGCTGATCAACTAATCAATTGGTCTTTTTCAAAAATGACGACCAGCCGTCATCGCATGGGTGGCGCACTCGACGGCTGATCGGAGCTGAAATGCTCGGAAAGTTAGTTCAGCACGGAGCGCTCGATCGACACCGCCAGGGCAGCTCGGTTTGGCGCACTTCTTCGAAGGCTTGGGCAAACTCGATCGCGCCGGCCTTCTTGGAGCTTGCGTTCATGCGGCGCGTAAACTCGACAAGTAATTGGGCCGACGTCTTGCCCATCACCATCTTGTTCACATAGTAGGCACGGCGCGAAAAGAAGTTGGTCGTCGGCGCCGTGAGTCCTGCCGGCTTCATCATCTCCAAACCCGTCGCCGGTCCGGAAAGATTCATCAGCTCAATCTCCTCGCCGGACAGATTGGTGACGCCCTTTCTGGCCGCGAAGTCCTTAAGTCCCCTAAGCTTGACCGATTGCAGCCACGGCCCGATGTCGCCGTCGAGATTGATCGCGTGCATGCCGTATCCGCGCGACGTTTTTGCGAACGCAACATGACGGTACCAATCGTTGGGCACCGAGCGTGCGCTCTTCATCATGCGCTTCAGTGCTGCGATCTTGTTGTCGAGCTCCTTGGCGCGTGAAGGATCCCGCGTTGAGGCACGCATGTTCTGGAGCCGCTTAATGAACGAATTGCCGTGCTTGACCAGCTCGCCGATGGTGTTGGCGTGAAGCAGTTGAGCGTAGCCGAGCGCTGAGGAGATCGGCCGGCCCCTCTTCGTAATGGGATGAATACCGGCTTGCATGTCGGCGGTGCCATTGCCGCCCGTCTCAAGCGCATAGACGCGCACCACCTGCACTTTATTCAGCCCCAGCGCCAGCGACTCTTGAGCATAGCGCCGCTTAAACTCGCGCTCCGAAATTCGTGTGGGCACGAAACCGTAGTGCTTCTTGGCGGCGGCAAGAAAGTCGTCGATACCGGGCATCGAGCGTCGTTTGCGGCTTGGCTTTTTCCCAGCCTGCTTGGTCTGAAACCGCGCCAATCGCTTCGCGAGATCCCTACTGAGTTCGGGACCTTGATACTTGGGCGGAAACGCCAAAACGTAGTCAGAATGCACATACTGCACGCGCTTCGATCTTTTGCGCCGCCGCGTCTTGCGTTTGCTTAGGACCTGGGCCCAATAGGCATCCAGCTGTCGCTCGTGTTTGGCCTTGGCTGCCCGCCACTGCTTGAACGCCCTTTGCTGAGCTGGATTGAGCGTGGCCAGGAATGCACTGTCCGACGCCGCACTCGCAGGCGAAACTGCAAGGACGAGCGCAAGCCCCATAAGGCCAGCGAAGATCAGGCGCGGCAAACGAGACATCGGCAGACTAGCCTCCAGGAAGCAATGCTCCGAAAACGCCATAACTCGCTTGAGAGTTTGACCGTATCGTGGTTGCCCACCATATGGCGCTGATTCTTCTTGAAAGTTAATCGTTTGCGCCAAGCCAGGGTAGTATGATCGCACCATGCAACACGAGCACACGTCCACGCCTGATTCGCTGACGGAGAGCACCTTTAGGGCTCGCGCGCGCCTTGATCTGCTCCAAGAACTCCCGGACGACTGCCTGCGCGAACCGAGTCGAGGCAAGATCACATCGCCAAGCGAATTCGACCTCAATCCGGATCAATTGGCCGAATGGACGGAACAGCCGGTGCCACGTCCGGCTGCGGTTCTGGTGCCTATCGTCGCGCGGCATGAACTGACCGTACTGCTCACCCAGCGGACCGAGGACTTGCCTAGCCACCCCGGCCAAATAGCCTTCCCTGGCGGAAAGATGGAGGCAGGGGATGATGGACCCATCGCAACTGCACTCAGGGAAACGCAAGAAGAGATCGGTCTCGAAGCGCGCTTCGTAGAACCGGTCGGCTATCTCGACGCCTACGTCACGGGCACAGGTTTCCGCATATTCCCCGTGGTGGCAGTTGTCCGGGAGGGATTTCACTTGAGCCCAGACGCACGCGAAGTCGACGACGTATTTGAAGTTCCGCTCGCTTTCCTAATGGACACGCAAAACCACCAAACGCACGAGCGCACCTGGCGCGGGGGCTTGTCCCGCTTCCACGCGATGCCATTTCAAGACAGGTACATTTGGGGCGTCACCGCTGGTATCATGAAGAACATGCACCAGAGGTTATTTGCCAAATGATCCGCATCGTTGCTGAAAACATCGTACTGTTCTTGCTGCCAACACTTGTCTACATCGCGTATATCTACCTGACGCGCGAGGAAAAGCCGGGTGCGACACGCGTCCTGGACGATGCGCCGCTCATCTGGCTGTTCGTTGCAGGTGCAGCACTCGTGATTGCGACGCTCGTGATTTTCGGCTCGATCTCCGGGGGCAAGCCCGGGCAGGTCTATATTCCACCCGTCTTCAAGGACGGCCGCATTGAGCCCGGTCGCATCGAATAGACATGAGGGAGCGTGATGGAGCGTGCGGGTGACAATGGCCGCTTGCCTAGCCTTGCCGGAGCCAAATGGCTGATTGAACCGGCGACATGCGCGGTCTTTGCAGCCTTGCTCGCCGAAGGAGCCGACGCGCGCGCCGTCGGCGGTGCGGTGCGCAACGCGCTGATGGGTACGCCCGTCAAGGACATCGATATTGCAACGACGGCGCTGCCCGACGACGTGATGCGGCTTGCCAAGAAAGCCGGCCTGCATGCCGTACCGACCGGCATCGAGCATGGTACCGTCACGCTCATCGCCCAGCACGTGCCCTTCGAGATCACGACGTTGCGCCGGGATATCGAGACCTTCGGCCGGCACGCGCGCGTTACCTTCACCACCGACTGGCGCGAGGATGCGTTAAGGCGTGACTTTACGATGAACGCGCTTTACTGCGATGCCGATGGCACCATCCACGACCCAATAGGCGGCTTTGGAGATCTTGTTGCGCGTCGTGTGCGCTTTATAGGAGACGCACGCGCTCGCATCCGCGAAGATTTCCTGCGCATCCTGCGCTTCTTCCGATTCTCGGCACAGTACGGTAACGGCGTACCCGACGCCGAAGGTCTCGCTGCAACGATCGCGGAAAGATCCGGGCTGGTGGATCTGTCCAGCGAACGCGTACGCGCCGAACTCCTCTTGCTCTTGGCGGCGCCGGCCGCCGTCGAGGTCGTTCGCGTAATGGATGAAGCGCGGATCTTGGAGCCATGGATTGGTAATCCGGCAAACATAGAACGGCTCGCACGGCTCGCTGACATTGAGACAGCCATTCAACACGAAGGCGATCCCGTGTTGCGGCTGGCAGCCCTTGCGCGCGACGATGACCTTGAAGATGCTGCCCGCTTGCAGGATCGACTGCGTCTGTCTGCGGAAGAAACGGCGCAGCTGGCGCGCGCCGGCGTGTGCGATCCCGCCCTGGAGCCCGGGCCCGACGAGCGCGCCGCCCAAGCCTTCCTCTATCGCCATGGCGCAGATTGCTTTATCGATGGCACGCTGATGGCCTGGGCGCGCTCGAGCGATCCGCCTAATGACGCGAAGCGCACGCGGCACATTCAACTGCCTCAGCGCTGGCAAGTGCCCGAGTTGCCAGTGCGCGGATCTGATTTCTTGGAGCTCGGGGTCCCGGCCGGTCCCGAAGTCGGGCGATTGATTGCAGCCTTCGAGGACTGGTGGATCGCGCAGGACTTCCCGTCCGATCCCGAACGCGTGCGCGCAAAACTGAGCGAGCTTGCCGGTGTTTAGGGCGAGAACATGCCCTGAATGGCATCGGCAAGTGTCCCGGGACCCTGATATTGGTTCTTCTTGCGTGCGCGCGAGCGCCCCGGTTGTCCGTTGTAGCCAGCCGACGGTTCATCCTCATACCGAGGCGTACCAAATCGCACCGCTCCACCCAGCAGCGCCGAGCCGACCCGACTGTCCAGACCATAGAAATCACCAAAGGTCCTGAGCCGGCCATTCTCATCCACGCGCGCGGTGAAGTAGGTCACGTGCACGGGAATGTGTGTATCCAGGCTCACGACTCGCGTATAGCCACCAAACATGCTGCGGGTCCTTGCCGGTGACCAGCCCTTGTCATGTGCAAGAAGAATCTCAGCAAGCTTGCGCGGCTGTGCAACGCGCATGCAGCCATGACTTTCGCCGCGGAACGAGCGAGAAAAAAGCTCTTTTTCGGGCGTGTCGTGCATATAAACAGAGTGCTTGTTGGGGAACATAAACTTTACGGTGCCGAGCACGTTCTTCGGGCCTGGCGGCTGTGTGAAGCTGTAGGCGTTGATGTTGACGTTGTTCCAGTCAACCTGATTGGGGTTGATCTGCCGGCCATTATAGAAGGCGCGAAGATCATGGGCGTCAAGCACGGCCTGACTCGAATAGCCCCCACCGAATATGCCGAAGAATCCGGCACCGGAGCTTTTCCGCAGAAGTGGCAGCAACTCCTTGTGTTTGATGCCAGGGGGTACGCCCCAACTAGGATGGAAGACGATCGTTTTCATGTCGGCAGAGAAAGAAGGCGTTGGCCATGACGGCTGACCGGCAACGATCTTGTCCGTGTGAATGATCCTGTCATTCTTCACAACGCGCGTGAGGAACTCGGGCACATTATCCCAGACGTAGAATTTACCCAAGTCCTCCGGCATCCAGCGCCAGCGCTCCATGTTGATGAGGATGCGCTGGATCTGTTTGCCCGAACTGCGGTCTATGACTGGAGCACGCCGGCCGTTCAACCTTGCGCGCGTCCCGTTCCCAACCAGCCCGTCAGGCTGCATACGCTTCGACCGTTGGAACGCAACAACGGCTTCGCGAACCTCTTCGTCAAAAATGTTCTGTTGGGCGGGGTCCTCGGCGGTAACCTTGAGCCGCTTACGCAAGAGCGCAACTTGCGGATGCTCCATGCCAAACCTTAGAACGCGACCAGGCGGGATCATCACGCTCAGTGCAGGATCCAGCTTCGGCTGTGGCACTACATCCTTGCCGCCACGCAGCCTCAGAAGCACGGCACGCAACTTGTGGAACTGCTCGTGCTTGGGATGCAAAGACCGCAGATAATCGTCTGGCGCATCACTAGCTGCAATCTCGGTCAGCACCACCCCCGGCGGCAGAAGGGGTGGCGTCCGGTCGATGATCTTGGAAATATGGGAAGGAACAACGCGGCCGCCGCGAGCATGGCGCGCATATTTTAGGACTACAAGCGAAATTTTTACTTCCGCCTCAGCCACGGCGTCAGGCGAAAGATCGCCGTCAGGTACCTGCGGCAACCGGAAAGCGCTCGCTTTGAGGCCCCAATCATCCGCCTTGCGGATCTCCT
>CAZURR010000006.1:0-21578 GCA_964622715.1 uncultured Hyphomicrobium sp.
CAGCCTTTGCGTCGTAATCGGCGGTACGCTTATCGCGTACGCTTTGCAGCGCTTTTTCCTCATAGTCTGCATCGGCCCAACCCTTCTTGTCTTTGAGTTGGCGCAATTTGTTCTTGAGTTTGGGCAGCGCTTCGGCGTTGAAAGTTCTCAAGGCCGCGCCTGATGAGTCGACCGCAGCGGCGAAGTCATTGGGCGTGCAGGTTGCCCCCAACGCCGCGCTATTGATGGAAAGCCCCAGGAGTGCTGCGAGGAACGCTAACCAAATCGAATTCGACATTGAAACAGCCTCGACCCGTTGCAGGCAACATACTCTTGGGAGTCTGCCACAAGAAGGGCCAAAGCGGTGCGGCTCCGCCGCAATGCCTCATTGGTCGTCGCTGATCGTGCGCACCACGCTGGAAATCGGACGCTGGTTTCCCGCTGCCAGCCCGCGGACGTCCTTCTCAGTCAGTCTGTCGTATTCGACAAGAGTTACCACGGGCGCCTTGGGCGTAAGGTGAACAATCTTGTAGCCCTTGGCTTTGAACTCTTTCAAAAGCTGGGGCAGCGCCTTGGCCGTATTCGGCTGGATATCGTGCATCAGGATGATGCCTTTGCCCTTCTTGTCGAGTTTCGACATGATGTTCTTGATGAGCCGCTTCGGCCTTGGGCGCCTGAAATCGAAGCTGTCCATATCGGTCGAGAAGACGGCAATGTTGCGGCTGCCGAGATACTGCAGCAGCTCGGGCGAGTCCTTGAGGTACGGGAAGCGGAAGAAGGGCGCCACAGGGGCGCCGGCAGCACGGCTAGCGATGCTGACTGATTTCTCGATCTCGGCCTTCGCCTTCTCTAATGGCATCTTCGCAAGGTTTGGGTGCGTCACCGTGTGCGTGCCGACTGTGTGACCATCCTTGACCACTTGGCGCAGCACTTCAGGGTATCCGCCTGCGAGCTTGCCTACCGTGAAAAACGTGGCCTTGACGCACTCGGCGGCGAGCGCGGCCAAGATCGTTCTGGTGTGTGTGGGAAGCGGGCCATCATCGAAGGTGAGCACGACCTCCTTCGGATTCAGGAAGTCATACGCCTTGTAGTGTTGAAAGCCGAAGCCGGGTCCACCCGTGGTGTCGATCTCCACTACGCGCGCGACGCCAAGTGCGTCATCGTTGCCCGGACAGGACTGTTTCGCAACGGGCGGTGCGGCCGGGCCCATTTCTGCTTGCGACGGCTCAGGATTATTCGCCTTGGGAGCGGCGTTAAGTGCGTGCGGAGCGCCGATGAGGACGGCACCGATCAGAGCTGTTGCTAATTTTGCGCGCATCGTTGTTCTCCGAAAGATTGCCTAGTGAGGCTTGTCCCTTGATTCTTACGGATAGTGCGGAGTTTTGGCCCCACTGCGCAAGCGCAATGGCGAAATCGTGGGCAATTTTGATGACTTGTGTGTCCTGCCGCGACATGCCGAATCTAATGGAGTGGCAGTTTCGCTTCCGCCGTGCTGCGGAATCGATGTCCGTCAACAACCACACGGGAATGCGTGCCCCTGCCCACTATTTCGCGGGAATCACGCGCCTCGACGCGGAACACGAGCTCACGGCCGCTTACAGTCAAGAGTTCTGCTGTTGCGGTGACCGTAAACCCAGGTGGCGTTGCCGCGACGTGCTCAACTTCGACCCGAATGCCTAAGCTTTCCAACCCTTCAGGTAAAAAACGCTCCACACAGTCAACAGCTGCGGCCTCCATAAGTGCGATCATCATTGGGCTTGCGAGCACCGGCGCGCGCCCACTTCCCAGACTCGCGGCGGTATGCTCTTCGCCAACCTGCATCGAGGCCGTGCCTACGAGGCCGGGCTTCAAGCGCTTAAGGTCCTGCATGACGATCCTGGCCGGTTAAACAATCATGGGCCTATGATTGCGGACAAACCTGCCGCGTGCGTGGGCGAAGGGCAAGAGTTTGCGCGGATCTCATTTTAGGGGCGTGGGCGAATCGTGGAGTTAGGCCGAGCCGTCGGCCAGCTTCTCCAGCGCCGCTAGGTCCTTCAGGCGAAGGCCGTTCGCGGCGGGCTCGATAAGGCCCTGGGCCTCTAACTCGGTGAGTTGGGCGGCCAGATGGTCGAGGCTCATATTCAGATATCCAGCCACGACACCACATTTCAGCGAGTCGGTAATAATCTCCGGCGCGCGGCCTTCATAACCATTGCAGCGGGCGAGTGTGACGAACAGCGCCGCTATACGCTCGATGGGGCGGGGCTCGCCGGCATGCACAAGCGCGTCGCTGAGCACGGCACCCTCGCGCTCGATCGGCGTGCTATTTCCATCAGTTTTGAATAGCCGATCCTTGCCGGTGACGGGCACAAGCGCGGCTCTTGGAAGGCAAGTTAGGGACGTTTCCGTTGTCGCCTGTGCGGTGGCTACGTGGTTGTCGAGGTAACCGAGCCCTACATGGTCGCCAGTAAAGGCGAATTCGAGCACATCTCGGGTGCCGTCAGGCAGGGTCTTGTAGAGGCAAAGGCCGCCGCTTTCGACGCGAAAAACGTGACCTCGCGGTTGGCCTTCGTGGAAGAGAAACTCGCCTGCCGAAAGGGTGCGTACTTCGCGCCCTGGCTCGTCTGGATCCAAAGGCGGGGCTTCTGCTGCCTCGGCGGTCTTCGAGGTGGCTTTTGCGGTACGCAGATCAATGACATGAAGCACGGCAGTTACTCGACGCTTGCCAACGGTCCGTGCAAATTATGTGGCGTGCTCGCCACATTCAAGGCTATTCTTGTGGGCAACGGAATATTTGGCTGGACAAAGCAGCAATTCTCAATAGGCGAAATTGATCTGAGTCCAGATAATCAATGGGTTAGGCGATCCATGGGGCCCGGTGCCTCCATGTGACAATTGTATTGCTGGGTAACGGAGTTAGGCCGCTGCGTCGTCCGGTCCGACAGCGTCCGCTACGTTTCATATCTCAAGATATGCAAAACGCGCCGCCGGGAAAGCCGCCCGCCGAGTTGGCTAAGCTGACTCTGTTCGGGGTCCCGTTGGTTCTAACGCTTGCAACCGCGTACGCTGGCCTTGCATTCGGTCCCAAAAATTCCGCCGGCGGCGCAGGATATCAGCTTAGCCTCGCCTTGCGGCTTGTAGCCTCGAGCTTCGGAGATGTTTATGGCGCCTTGCTTTGCCATGAGTGTCGCGACGCTTTTGCTCAAGCCGCTGCCAACCGAACCGAATGTCTTGCACTCTTCGGCCCGTAGGGCCCCTGAGGTGAGAGCAGCGAACCCGGCGGCCGCGAGCGCCACCGAACAAAATCGCACCAAGCCAGTCATCTGAACCTCCTAGAAGGCAATGCGCAAATGCCAAGAATCGTCGAAATCGCCTGTAAGCTGCCCCTAATAACGGCTTCCAACAAGGCGCCAGGGCAGGTTCGATGATGATTGCTGCAACAGTGTGTCCGACAAGTGGCGCTCCGTGCTGAAAGGGTGACCGCTGTCGAGCAGGTCTTGGGATGGCCTTGCCCCTGCCCATTGCCCAGAAGCTGGCTTATTCGTCCGCCATCCTGAGCTTTCCATGCGCTTCTAAATGGGGAAATCCAGTGGACGATAGTAACCGCGTACTCTTTATCAACGCAGACACAGTCCTGAGGGGCGAAATCAGTAACGGCGGCCGCATAGAGATTTGCGGATACGTCGACGGCACCGTCATCGGCGAACATCTCGTCGTTCAACCGGGCGGGCGCTGTCACGGGACGATTAAAGTCCAGAGTGCTGAGATCCAAGGCACTCTGCAGGGCGACATCGCCGTTCGACAGCTTATGAACGTTCGCAGCACGGGTTCTGTTTCCGGGAAAGTTCAGTATGGGCGCCTGTCAATGGACCTTGGTGGAGACTTGAGCGCGGAGATGCGCAACATTCCACCCACGATCGGCGGTGACCTCGACCTCGCTGTCGCCAAGGGCCGTTCTGTGCGCATTACGCTTCAAGATCTCAACGCACTCGACCCCGACGACAAAGCCGACGACCTCACCTTCGCGGTTTCAGGTGCGCGTAATGGGCGCGTCACGCTGTCCAATGAGCCAGACCGCGCGGTCAATAGCTTCACGCAGGCCGATCTCGAAAAAGGCAGTGTCATGTTCAAGCACGACGGGACTGAAGGCGTGGATGCGAGCTTCGACGTGGTCGTGGCCGACAAGGCCGGCGCCACCTCGGGCGCGGCGCAAACCGTGAAGGTTGCGGTGCGCGGGCACGCGTAGCTGAGCGTTCGCGGCTGTTTTAGCTTACGTAACCTGTCACTGCCCCGCGACGCCCATCATCCGCAAGAATAACGCGGTGCCCACGCCCGACGCGCCATTGACGAGGCAACCGATGCCAAAGCGGGGCCACAGCGCGAGGATGGGTTGTGCCTTGATAAGAGGCACGACGAAGAACGCAACGAGCGTCAGGGCGAGTGCGCCGACAACAATCCACGCTGCCCAATAAACCGCGCCGTTCAGCTGACACAGGATCAAGGCCAGCGCCGCACGCCAAAGACCACCTTAGAAGGCCTTCGAGATGACACTTGGCACCCCGAATGGGGCAATGGGGTCCATCGGCCAGGCCGGACGGTCGGCTGGGATGACGCCGGCATGATTGAGTAGATACCAGACGCCTTGGTGGAAGATCAGTGTTGCGGCGAAGCCAGCGATGAAGCCGAGGTGCAAGAGGTTCAAGGGCGAGGTCGTATGCACGTGCTGTCACTCCTGTCGTTTGCAGATGTCATTTGCCGACACGTCGCGCAATGTGTGCACACTTCTCCGCCTACTTTGTCGATCCTTGCAAGTCAAACTTTAGGCGTGGGTTTGTGCAGCTTGGCAAGCAGCTTCTCGATTGCAGCTCGTGGAATGGTGATCAGCACATCACTGCCGCCGTGAGCAAAGACCTTGAGTTGGTAGCCGCTTGGTGGCGCTTGACGCAGCTCGGCCTCAGGAATTCCAATCATCAATGTTTCAGTCACTGAGCACACACGTTTCTCTCACACGATCGATCGCGCATCGGTTTGTGAAAGCGCAAGACCTCGGCGCGTGCATTGCGCGCGCTTTCGTATTTTCTCTTGTGGCGTCCCGGGTATGCGATCACTAAGCTTACGAATGTCGATGTCTTTCCTGTCTTGCGGTCGACGCGGGCGATGAGATTGAACAAGATGCGATTGGGGTAAGATGATACCCGTGTCGCCGCCGTCGCATATTCGACGACGGGGCGAAAGTCGTCGTCGCGCAACGTGATCTCTTCGGAGGGGGCAGGATTGATCTGGCAGCCCGGCAGCGCGATGGCGACGGCCGTGGCGAACGGCCAAGCGTGGCCTCGCATAAGATACTCCCCCAACGATACGCCGTTGACGAAAAAAATTAGCATGAGCGTTTCGTGTGAGGAAGGAGAAGAGGGCAGGGAAATTATTCGGTGAGCTGATATTTTGTGTGGTGCGAGATTTGAGACTGGCGATCCAGTCTTCGAAGTCCTTCGAGGCACAGCGCACATTGTTGGCCATCGGTACGGCGGAATGCTTCAGTCATGGCACGTCTGCTATCGCCGCCTCCTTTGTTCCCAATAGGTGGTACGTCGACCTTGGTGCCGTTGACATCCGTGACACAGCTGATCGGAGGTCTAAGCCCCGGCTTGGGCTGCAAGTGTCCGATAGGCGTGCGTGACTGCGAGCCAAGTGACCGGCACTGTCACGAGGAGACCGATGACGAGTGCCAGCAGACCCAGCAGATTGAGACCAATCAACACGAGGCCGAGCAGGAGCAATTGCCACTTATGGCCTGTTGTTATGCGCCAGCTCTCCTTCAAGGCGTTGATCGGGCCAGCCCCGCGGTCGATGACGGCGAACGTCACGAAGAGCAGTCCTAACGCGGCGATGATCCCCGGCACAATGAGCAACAGCAAACCAACGAATATGATGATCCCAACAAGAATCTGTGCACCCAGAAAGCGCCAGAACGGCTGAGGATTCCAGAGGGCACCGATTTGCACGCTAGTGATGTCGTCGTGCGCGCGCAGGGCAAACGTCGTCATCCCCATCGCAACGAATATCCCGATCACTACGCTGGCAAATGCCGCGATCAGTTGTGCGGTTGTGGGAGGTGGCGGCGGGGTTCCGGGTGTGACTTCGGGCATTGGAAATAGGATGCCGGGAATGGACGGGATCAAAATCGTGAGAATGAAAGCGCCAATGAGGATACCCGGGCGCTTTTTAAACGTCTCCCAACCGAAACGCAGGCAGTCTTCAATCGATAAAACAGGCATGCCGACCTCCTCTGGAAATATCGTGGTACTGGAAATTCGCTTGCGTCGACTCCGATGATGGACGCACCGCACCAAACGAAAATATCCAACGGGCGCTGTGATCCTATCTCAATAATGGTCCGCCGTGGAAGGTCTCGGCCCTTTCATTTGGAGCCGTGTTATCCCAAATGTCATATAGACTGACAGCGCCTGGTGATGGCAGGAGATAGGATGATGTATAAAGTTGTAGCCGCAGCGATCGGCTTCGGTCTGTTGGCAGGCTTCGCGCCGGTGGATGCCCGGGCCGATAATATGTGGGATGTGGCGAACGCGCGCGCCAACGCACGTGCCGGCGGCCCGGTCAGCGACTATGACAGGGAGCTGCTCGGTCGATGGGGCTGCCTGAGTGGGTCGCGGAGCGCCTACTGCAAACGTATCAGGTATGGGGCCAACAGCGGCCGCTATCGTGCCAAGCGCCGCCGGTATCGGTAAGGCGGGCGGTGGTGGCGAGCGTCACCCAGATTCGCAAAGACGAAAGAGGGACATCATGACCGATCCGGAAGCGCTCGCCGAGCTCGATCAGCGCATCGCTATCATTCGCGACAACCTCCGCGAGCTCGTCGAGCAGGCGGCGGCCTATTCTGGCGCGGCGGACGAGGCACGTAACGCGGACCGCATTGCCGATCAGGAAGCCAGACTTGCCGCACTTCTAAAGGAGCGCGAGGCGCTGGCGAAATAGCGCGTCTGCGTTTCACCATAGGAATTGCGCCAGGGAACGAGCCGAGAAACTCAAAGATCAGAACTGCGGCGAGGGAGTTCCATTGATCGGTCTCCATTGCTAGATAGCGGGGCAATTCAAACCCATCCGCGCACGGAGTTCCCCCAATGCCTGATTCCAAAGACCTCAACGAAACCCTTGATCGCCTCGCGCGGCAGAATGCCGAGCTGAGCGGCTTGTCCCTCGCCACAGGCGTCATCCTCACCCAGCTCTTGCAAAAGATCTGCTTGAGCGAGCTCAGCCCGCAAGGGGTAGCCACGAAGATTATCGCTAATGCGGAGGAGGCTATTGAGTGTTTCAAGCCGGAGAAAGTCGGGCCGCATGATGCCGTCATGAAGGCGCGCGCATTGCAGGCGGTGAAGCAGTACGAGAAGCAGCTCCGCTCCGTACTGCCGACCTGACGAAGACGCCGGACGCGGTGCTGTGTCCGCCTCGTGTTGCGCGCTGACGTCGCTCTGCGGACAGCGTCGGGCGTGCGCTACTTGAACAGAGAGGTGAGTGAGAACGACGAACCGGCGACGACGGGCGGGGCTTCGGCGATCTGCGGAAAGGGCTCATCCAAATAAGCGTTGACGCCCGTGACGCGCCCTTCCTTGATTAACGAAGCGACATAGGCCCAGCCCTTCGGCTCCAATCCGATACAGGCCTCGGACATCTCACCCTTCAAGCGCACATGGATGGCGATATTACCGCGCTTGCGGATCGCCGCGAGTTGGGGTTTCGTGAACCGGTCTTTGTTCCAGAGTTTCCTCAAGTAAATGCCGACAACGTTGCGTTTCGTTCTCGGTCCCCAGGTGATCCGCCGTTTCTTGTTTCCCCCCAAGGAATACTTGCCCGGCGGCAGGGAACCGACGCCTTTCGAAGCAAGGCAATCGGGATCGGGATTGTTTCGGCAGACGTCCCTGCCGGAGATCGCCCAAGCGATCGTTTTGCCACTGACCTTCGGATCGTCGGCCACGACAAAGAGACGGCCGGTGCTGATCGCGTAGCCGAGGCGGAAGGGGCTCACGGATGCGGGCACCTTGTGAACAACATCCTCGTAGCGATTGCAGATCTCGCCGCCCGTCAGCTTTCTCTCATAACCGTTGATCTTAACGGTCACATAGTCGACGTTGGGCGCGCAGTCCCACTGCGGCAGCACTTTCTTGTCTTTGAGAGCGATGGCCGGCGCTGGAAATTTGGGTGCCCGCCGTTTAGGAGCAGCCTTCTTCTTCGGCTTTTTCGGGACCGCGAGTGTGGTTTCCCAGGTTGAGGGAGAGGTTTGCGGCTGGCTGCGGAGCTCCTCGCACGTTGGCGACAGTTTGGGCGGCTGGATCTGCTTGACGGCGAGCTGCCGGGCATCTGCGCCGGTGGCGCCGTGGGCGATGTAGGCTTTGATGAGCGCGTCCTGAACTTCAATCTGCTCTGGCGAGAGTTCGAAGATGCACTCCTCGTAGATCTGATCGCCGACCTTGCTGAAGATCTCGGCAAGTTTTGCCGCAGCTTCGGCCGTTCCAGCGTCGGTCTTTCTCGATGACGGCGCCTGAGGATAGGCGCAAGGCACCAGCAGGAGGCTCGTCAGTGCTGCGAGCACTGCCTGGCGGATTCCAACCATAGGCGCTCCTTTGCTCCCGGGATGCCCTAAGCCTGGTTCATGACACCCGAATCCGGGATTCGTAGGGCAGCAGGAGGGCAGTGGGGCTAGCCACTGTTTCCCAGGGGCTGCTTGCGTGCTGCCGAGGCACGGAATGCGGACTGTATTGCCGATCAGAAAGCCAAGCTTGCAGCCCTTTTGAAGGGGCGTGAGGCGCTGGGCGGGTAAAGGCGCAATCCTTTTTGACGTCTCCTGCTGAAGAGCGGGATCCACGCTATTGTCCGCCCGACGTTTAAACTTTTTGCTCTGCCGATTCATGCCCTCGGTTCCCTTCGACGATCGGTACGCGGTGTGCAAGCTGCTCAGTGACGCGGGGACGTTTCCGATCTGCCTACTTAGCAATTCGCACCTCGAATGTGCGCGTCGCCGTCTCGCCGCTCGCCAGCCGGGCCGAGATCGAAAAACGGTCCGTACCTTCCTTTCCTGCCTGCGCCGTATAGTAGATGCCCGTGCCTTGCGCCTTCTCGCCGATGCAGGTGCCCTTCGCCGAATGCTGGAAGGTCGTCTCCTGGCCCGGCACGAAGGAGACATCGCCCTTTGACGGTGGCTCGGTGATCGTGATCTTCGGTGCTGCGACCGGCTCACAATTGTCCCCAACACCGGCAAAGATGAAAACCCGCGCGCGCCGGCCGGGAACGACCGGCGTCGAGCGCACCGCCGCATCGGCGGTGGGGGCATCCCCGGGCAGCGGCGCGCTGCCGCCTTGCGACCCGTCGGTCGAGCAGCCCGCCAGGCCGACAAGGGCCAACGCAAGGACAGTGGCGCGGACGGGACGTGCGCGGGGTGGGACGGTCCGCGTCCTAAGCGTTGGCCGGTTAAGGCTCATGAGGTCCTGTCGATCGCTAGGAAGCAGGGATCAGTTAGCGGCGCGGAGCTTTTCCTGCGCTTTGATCTCGTCGAACTTGGCTTGCGCGCGCGCGAATATGCGGTTGTAAAGCCACATGGCATCGAGGATCTCGCGGAAGGTCGCGGACTTCTTCGCCCGGTCGGCCTTGCCGAAGGTGAAGATGGAGTTGTTGCGCAAATAGCCCATGATCCGCGGGCTCGAGATGCGATAGGCCTCGAAGTCGCCCGACCTGAGCGCCTCGCGTGTCGGCGTGGGGATGAGCTGGATAAGCTGGAAAAACTTCATCTGATCGATCTCGTCGGGGAGCATCTTCATGATCGCCGGAAGCTGCGCAAAGAGATTTGCGTGCGCGTTCATCAGGCCGTTGCGCACCCCGATCCAGTGATTGTAGCGCTGGTCGATGCGCTTGGCGCGCGCCTCCTCTTTGGCGTCGCGCGCGGCGAGTGCGGGATCAAGCTTCGCGACTTTCGGCTTGATCTTCGCCCACTTTCTGCGGCCGTTACGATTTTCTGAGCTACCCGTTTGCAGGCTACCCTTGTACTTCTTGGAACGCGTATTGCCGATGTTTTGTTCGCCGCCCGTCTCGGCGAAGAAGATGCCGATGCTGATGCGGCCCGCCGCTTGCGCCGTCTCAGCATCGAGACCCTTGGCGCGCGCGATGACCGTGCCGATGTCGAAGACGTCCTTGAAGGGGGTCTTTGAGGCTTGCGCGAAGGCGGGTGGTTTCTCCAGGCTGCTGAAGAGCGAACCGTACTGCTCGATCAACGGCTCAATGTCGGCATCGAAGTAGGCTGGTGGAATGCCGAACTTGTTGGGCCGGCCGATGCGTGACGGCAGCGCGTCAGTGAGGTCCTTGTACGTGCTCATCACCTTGATGCGGGCGCGGTAGACGGCTTGGCCCGGCCGGCTCGGCAGCTTTTGCTTGGCGGCGATCTGCGCGCGCCGCTTAGCGAGGATCGCCTTGAATTCGGCAAGCGCCTTGTCGTACGCGGCGGGCGCTTGAGCCTGCTCGCGTGAGCGCGCGGCTTGCACTTCGGCGTGTGCCGGCGCCAGAAACAAACCGCTCGTCAAGGCGGCGACAACGATTCTGCGAAGTCCAACCATCGGTGCTCCTTTTTGGACGGGACGCGCCACTGTTGGGTTCATGACAGCCGAATTCGGGATTCGTAGGGCAGGGGGAGGGCAGGCTCACTCCGCCACGACGCGCCCGAGAGCAAGAGCTGCTGCGCGCATCGTACGCACCTCCGCACGATCCAAAAGCTCGCGGTGCCGCATCGCTTTAGCGGGTCCTGGCAGCGTTGGCGTTGCGCTCGCGTTTCGCTACTTTTGCGGCGCGCTTCTTGGTGTTCTCCGCTTTGCGCTGCTTGGCTTGGATTCTTTTGCGGCGCAGATCCGTCATCTTGGGCATGGGTGTTTCTCCGTTGGGCGCCTGTGAAACCAATCGCCTGAATACTAGAAATGGCGCGCTGTACGCAAGCGCCGAGCAAGAAGGGGCTGGCTCACTCCGCCGCTTGCCGCTTGATCTTTTTGTTGTGCCGATTAACGCCCGCGGTTCCCTTGGACGATCGGATAGCTATGCGCCCATCGCGGCTAGCCGACGCCTTAGCCCTTCTCCCCAGCAGCGCTTTCAAATATTGCCCCGTGTAGCTTTCCTTGACCTTGGCGACATCTTCCGGTGTGCCCGCCGCTACGATGCGCCCGCCGCCGTCGCCGCCTTCAGGGCCGAGGTCGATAATCCAGTCGGCGGTTTTGATGACCTCCAGATTGTGCTCGATGACAACGACGGTGTTGCCGGCGTCGGCCAGCTCGTGCAGAACGTCGAGCAGCTTGGCGACGTCGTGGAAGTGCAGGCCCGTCGTCGGCTCATCGAGAATGTAGAGCGTGCGTCCCGTGGCGCGGCGCGATAACTCCTTCGATAGCTTGATGCGCTGGGCCTCACCGCCCGACAGCGTGGTGGCCTGCTGGCCGATGTGAATGTAGCCAAGCCCCACGCGCGCCAGCGTCTCCAGCTTGTCGCGGATCGCCGGCACCGCCTTGAAGAAGGCGGCACCTTCCTCAACCGTCATGTCGAGGATGTCGGCAATCGACTTGTCCTTGAATTTGACGTCCAGCGTCTCGCGGTTGTAGCGCTTGCCGTTACATTCGTCGCAGGTCACGTAAACGTCGGGCAGGAAGTGCATCTCAATACGAATGACTCCGTCGCCCTGGCAGGCCTCGCAGCGACCGCCCTTGACGTTGAAAGAAAAGCGCCCCGGCGCATAGCCGCGCGCCTTCGCCTCCGGCAACCCAGCAAACCATTCGCGTATGGGCGTGAAGGCGCCGGTATACGTCGCCGGGTTGGAGCGTGGTGTGCGCCCAATCGGCGACTGGTCGATGTCGATCACCTTGTCGAGGCGATCGAGCCCTTCAATGCGGTCATGCTCGCCTGGGTGCAGGCGGGCGTTGTTGAGCTTGCGCGCAACGGCCGCGTAGATCGTGTCGACGAGGAGCGTCGACTTGCCGCCGCCCGACACGCCGGTGACGCAGGTGAAGAGGCCAAGCGGAATTTCCGCCTTAACGTTCTTCAGGTTGTTCTCGCGCGCACCGATCACTTTGAGCGACTTGCCTTTACGTGGTGCGCGGCGCTGTTTTGGCAGCGGGATGGCGCGCACGCCTGAGAGGTACTGGCCGGTGAGGCTTTCGGGCGTGGCCATGATCTCTTCGGGCTTGCCTTGCGCCACGATCGACCCGCCGTGGATGCCGGCACCAGGTCCAATGTCAACGACGTGATCGGCGGAGAGGATTGCATCTTCGTCATGCTCGACGACGATGACCGTGTTGCCGATGTCGCGCAGGTGCCTGAGCGTGCCGAGTAGCCGTGCGTTGTCGCGCTGATGCAAACCGATGGAGGGCTCATCAAGCACGTAGAGCACGCCGGTGAGGCCGGAGCCAATCTGGGAGGCCAACCTGATGCGCTGGCTCTCGCCGCCCGACAGCGTGCCCGACGAGCGCGACAGCGTCAGGTACTCCAAGCCCACATCGTTGAGGAACAACAGGCGCTCGCGGATTTCCTTGAGAATGCGCGTGGCGATCGCGGCCTGCTTCTTGGAAAACGTCTTGGGCAGCTCGGCAAACCACTTATTCGCCGCCTTGATGGAGAGATCGCCGACCTCGCCGATGTGTTTGCCCCCAACCTTTACCGCCAGCGCCTGGGGCTTGAGGCGGTGGCCGTCGCACGCTTCGCACGCATGCGAGCCCTGGTAGCGCGACAGCTCCTCGCGCACCCAATCGGAGTCAGTCTCGCGCCAGCGCCGCTCGATGTTGCCGATCACGCCCTCGAACGGCTTGTGGGTCTTGTAGTTACGTGTGCCGTCCCAGTAGGTGAACGTAATCTCTTGATCGTCCGATCCGTAGAGAATGGCGAGCTGCACGTACTTGGGTAGACGCTCCCAGGGCGTGGACATCGACACCTTATAGTACTTGGCGAGGCTTTCCAGCGTCTGCTCGTAATAGGGCGAGGAGGCGCCGGTGCGCGCCCAAGGGTAGATCGCCCCTTCCGACAGGCTGAACGAGGCATTGGGCACGACAAGGTCGGGCTCGAACTGCAACTCGGTTCCCAAACCGTCGCAGGTCGGACAAGCACCGGCCGGCGCGTTGAACGAGAACAGCCGCGGCTCGATCTCGTCGATGGTGAAGCCAGAGACCGGACAAGCAAAGCGCGCGGAAAACACAATGCGCTCGTGCGTCTCGTTTTTGGATTTGTTGGCGCCTTTCGCTTGGGCCTTGGGCAGCGGTTTGTCGGCGAGTTCGGCAACAGCAATCCCATCTGAGAGCCCGAGGGCGGTCTCAAAACTATCCGCTAGACGCGTGGCGATGTCCTCGCGCACGACGAGACGATCCACCACCACGTCGATGTCGTGCTTGTACTTCTTGTCGAGCTTGGGCGCGTCCGCGATCTCGGTGAATGCGCCGTCGATCTTGACGCGCTGGAATCCCTTCTTCTGGAACCCGGCAAGTTCCTTCCTGAACTCGCCCTTGCGCCCGCGCGCGATGGGGGCGAGAAGATAGAGCCGTGTGCCTTGGGGCAGCTCCATCACACGGTCGACCATTTGGCTGACCGTCTGGCTCTCAATGGGCAGCCCTGTTGCTGGTGAATAGGGCACGCCGACGCGCGCAAACAGCAGGCGCAGGTAGTCGTAGATTTCGGTGACGGTACCGACGGTGGAGCGTGGGTTCTTGGACGTCGTCTTCTGCTCGATCGAGATGGCTGGTGACAGGCCGTCGATATGGTCGACGTCGGGTTTTTGCATCATCTCCAGGAATTGGCGCGCGTAGGCCGACAGGCTTTCCACATAACGGCGCTGGCCTTCGGCGTAGATGGTATCGAAGGCGAGCGACGACTTGCCCGAGCCGGACAGGCCCGTGAACACCACGAGGGCGTCGCGCGGGATCTCCAGATCGACGTTTTTCAGGTTGTGCTCGCGCGCACCCCGGACGTGTATGGTTTTGGACAACGCGGCGGCGGCCTGGGGCTGGCGTCTGGGTTTTTGCATGACGTGTTAGGTAGCGAAGGTCGGGCCGGGCGGCAATGCAACACGAGCGCGCGTTAACAGGCTCGACCAAATAATGCTGAAGTGGCGAGCAAAGGCGGGCTTTCTGGGCACTGAAATGAGCCATGCGAGAAGGACAGCGAACCGTAATCGACGCCGTGCGCCTGTCTGGCCAGTGCTAGGTGGCCGTTGTCTTGCCCCCTGCGAGCTCGGGATAGTACTGGCGCAGCATGCGATCTCGATAGGCGACGAGGTTTGACCGCTGCTCGATTGCCGATCGTATTGGCGTCTCGAAGGAGCGACAGAGAATGGCCTGCACGAAGGCAAATACAGTGGCATCGGCCCCGCAGATGCGCTCGCCCATCAGGTACGCTTTGTCTCCGAGAAAGTCGGCGAGAGACGCGATGGCGCGTTCTGCCAGTTGGGTCACTTCTTTTTCGGAGTGCCGGCCGAGGCCATGGCCCCAGAGGTTGCTACGTATCTGACGTCTGACCATCGTCACCACCAGCGGGCGCAGAGGCGCTGGGACAGCGTCAAAGAATTTTCGCGGGCCTGCATCGAACCTGGCGTCGTCGAGCCAACGCTCGTAAATGATAACCCAGTACAGGTGGTCCTCGCACATTTTTTCAAAGGCCCACGCCACACCGCGTTTGGCCAGTGAGAGGCCCTCATCGAATTTGATATGGTGTTTCTCCTGCAGGTGGATGCGAATGAAGGTGGAATCGCAAACAATGGTGCCGTCATCTTCGATGTAGGGGAGCTTGCCCTTTGGCGCTTTCTTGAAGCCGGTCGTATCCGTCCGATAGGGCAGCCCCGCCATTTTAAGAGAACTTCTGCTTTTATGACGAAGGGGCTCGGGTCCGGCGGAGCGAAATTGGGGCCAAAGGTATAGAGAGTGATCATCAAACCACCTGTTAGATGCGGTGCAACACAAGCATACTGACATGCTGTGCGCACTCGTTACAAACCATGTACGGAGCAATTGGGCTGGATCAACAATTCAACAGCAATGAATTTCCGGCTACGATTGCGCGAACCGACAGCGGGGTGTGCTCGTCATGACAGTCCTCAAGTGGGTGCTCATTGTATTCGGCCTGTTGTTGCTCGTGATCATCGCTGTCGCCGCTGGCGGGTTTTATTGGGTCAGCACGGTTGAAAGCGTGAAAGTGACGGCGGCCGACCTTGAAGTTGGCGGGTCATATGAGGCCGACGAACGCCAGGCACTCCTAACGTCGTGTCGGAAAACTGCAGAGTCACAAAGCTCCGCTAAGGAGGCGTGCGCGTGCATAGCAGACAAGGCTGGAACCGAGCTTTCCCGCTTTGAGCGGTTGATGTTCGTAGCGGGACTTGAGGTCAGTCCCACGAAGATCGTTGCGCTAACGAAGGGCCTCATTGACAGCGGCATTCCAGAGCCGAAAGTCAATGAGATGGAGGCCAACTCCAAACAGCGCATCGAAGGCCTGATGGAAAGCTGCGGTCTTGAGAAATGACCAGCGCTGGCGGTAACGGCGGCAAATCGATTACGACGACGTGTTGTGTTGCCGGTGGCGGCCCGGCCGGGATGATGTTGGGTTTTTTGCTGGCGCGTGCTGGCGTCGACGTGGTGGTGCTGGAGAAGCACGCTGATTTCTTGCGCGATTTCCGCGGCGACACGATCCATCCCTCGACTTTGAAAGTGATGGAAGAGCTCGGCCTGCTGGATGAGCTGTTGCAGCGTCCGCACAACGACATTCGGCGTCTTCAGGTGATGGTCGGCGAAACCTCGCTGACGGTAGCAAACTTTTCCTTTCTGCCACGCCATCGCGCGTTCGTCGCCATGATGCCGCAATGGCACTTCCTCGACTTTCTCGCCGACCACGCGCGAGGCTACCCTAGCTTTCAGCTCGTCATGCAGGCGGACGTGGCCGATCTCATCGAAGAGGGAGGGCGCGTGGCTGGTGTCCGCGCCACGACTTCGGACGGTTCGCTTGAGGTGAGGGCCGATCTCGTCGTGGGCGCGGACGGGCGCAAGTCCACCGTGCGCGAAAGTGCTGGGCTTGAGATTGAGGACATCGGCGCGCCCATAGACGTGTTCTGGATGCGCATCTCAAGGGCACCGGGCGACCCCGGATCGGGCGGCCGCGTTAATGCCGGTAGTTTTTTTGCGATGCTCGACCGCGGTGACTATTGGCAGCTTGCCTACGTCATCCCCAAGGGCGCATCTGAGCTTGTCCACGCGGCAGGCTTGCCAGCCTTTCGTGAGATTGTCGCCGGGGCCTTGCCGTTTCTGGCCGAACGCGTTGGCGAACTCAAGACGTGGGACGATGTCAAGCTACTAACAGTGTGTATCGACAGGTTGCGCCAGTGGTACCGGCCGGGCTTGCTGTGTATAGGCGATGCTGCCCATGCCATGTCGCCCATCGGCGGGGTGGGAATTAATCTCGCGATCCAGGATGCGGTAGCCACAGCAAATCTGCTTTGGAAGCCATTGAAGGATGGGGCTGTTCAAGGCGACGACCTTGCGCGTGTGCAAAAGCGGCGCGAATTCCCCATGCGGGTGACGCAGCGCTTCCAGGTTCTGGCGCAAAACCGCATCGTCCAGCCGGTAATTTCCAGTACGGCGCCATCATTGTCGCCACCGTGGGCACTCAAGCTCCTTGATCGATTTCCCTGGTTACAGCAGATCCCCGCCCGGTTCATTGGAATTGGCGTGCGGCCAGAGCACGTGCAATCGCCCGCCGCTGCACCCGAAGCAGCGAAAGTCAGAGCATAAGTCTCCAAAGTGAGATAACGCCTTAGGGCCCGTGGTCGGTAAGCGCGACGAATTCTGGGTCCTCTTGAGCCCTGCGCTCGAAGCTCAGAAAATCGTAGTAACCGCAGCGGCCGCCTCCAGGAAATGATCGGCATACACTGGGCCGGGCCGAGTAGATTGTGCAGCGGCGCTTTTCCGTGTCGAAGAAGCGGCAAATCCGGCCAAAGACCGAATCCTTCTTGCGACGCATCGCGTATTTTCGCCCGTTCTCCTCCTTTGTGAAGGCACGCCGGGCGTCTTCGAAGGATAACTCATGATGCTTGGCCAGCCGTTCCACATCGCGCTTGTCAAGTGCAATCAGAGGATAGGAGCAGCAGTAGCCGGGGCATTTGCTGCAGTTATATTGAGGTGCGCTCACGCCAGATGGTCTCCAATAGTTGAGTGGACTGCCAATCTACGCTGCAACGCGACAACAGGTGAGATTCTTGTCCGACTCATGCAACGGTCCAAGGGGAAAGTGCAAGGGTCTTGTGACTGCAAGTGCACTTGCATATAGGCAAGGTCACAATTTCTCCGCTAAGGTCTGGCGCAGTTCGTAAGTTCTAGTGGTGGGGGCGTACCTGAATGGTAGATTCGACGCAAGTTGCACCGGAGTCGGAGACGCCGGTCAATCCATACAGCTTGCTCGAGGCGGTGAATCGATCGAGCGATAAGGCCCAAGCGGCTTGGCTCATATTCTTGGCCGTGATGACTTACGTCACAGTGGCGATTGCCGGCGTCACGCATGAGGCGCTGCTGCTGGAAACGCCCGTTCAGCTGCCAATTCTCCAGGTTAACATCCAGCTTAAACAATTCTTCCAGTTCGCACCCATCGTGCTCGTGCTGTTTCATCTGGGAGTCTTGGCGCAGCTCGTCCTATTGGCAAGGAAGACACTGGAATTCGATCACGCCATACAGCTTCTGGAAGCGACAAAAAAGCGTACGCACCCCCTGCGCTTGGAGGTGCACAATTTCTTCTTCGTTCAGGCAATCGCCGGGCCGCACCGTAGCCGCATCATGGGCACCTTTCTGCACTTGATGACGTGGCTCACGGTTGTGATCATTCCGGTGATCCTGTTGCTCTATATCCAGGTCGTGTTCTTGCCCTACCATGATGTGGTGACAACCTGGATCAACCGCATCGCCCTCGTTTTCGATATCGGGTTGCTAATCTTGATCGGCGTCTTCTTGATGCGGCCAGAGACTTCTTTCTTCCAGGCATTCTGGCGCACGACCGCGACCCATCCCTTGAGCACGTTTATGACGACCTTGGTGTTGGCGATGGTGGCCTACTTGTCGTTTTTTGCGGCAACTGTACCGGGCGAGATGCTCGATAAGACAGGTTGGAAACTAATGGCCTGGGCCGGCGACGAGAAGGGCGCACAGGCTGACAGCGGGTTTGCGCTGCCGTTTCTTTCATCGTCCTCTGATGAGAGTCTGTTCGGCATTTTCCACCGCAACCTCGTTGTCATCGATGCAGACCTTGTTGACGATTCCAATCTCGACGAAAACGAGAAGACGCTGAAACTTCGCGGCCGCGATCTTCGCAACGCCAAGCTTGACCGATCCGATCTAAAAGGGGCGGATTTGACAGGTGCGCGCCTCGATGGAGCCAGCCTTGTCGGTACCAATTTGAAAAACAGCTGGATGACCTGTGCCGATCTCGACCTTCTATTTTTGAGCAATGATAGAATCGCCGCCAGGTGTGCCTCTGCGCGCAATGCCAACTTTAAGGGGGCGCGATTGGGCGGGGCGCATATGTCGGGTATCGATATGCAGGGCGCCAAGCTCGAGGACGCACGGCTGGAGGGAGCCAATCTCTCCAACTCCTCGCTCGTCGGCGCAAGCCTCTCTAATGCACACCTAGAGAAAGCGGATTTGACGGGCGGAATGCAGGCGCAGGGTGCCAACTTCCTCAATGCAACTCTGCGCGGTGCAAATCTAAACGGCGCTCAGCTGCAAAATGCCGACTTCTCCAGTGCGGCTATGCAGGGTGCGGTGCTCAATTTTGCGCATCTGCAGGGGGCCCAGTTACAAAATGCGGAACTTGCTGCTGCGAGTTTGCGGCGGGCAAAGCTCCAGGGCGCCGACATGAAGGATGTGGATATGGCTGGCGCGGACCTGCGCGGTGCTGCCATTTGGGGCACCGTTCCGCCCGCATGGGATACGAGCGGTATGACGGATCTATCTGAGCTCACGATCGAGCCCTTGGGCGATGATGAGAAATCGATGCTCAAGGACGCGATCGATGACATATCCAACGAGGATGTCCGTAATCGCACGCGTGAAAAGACCGCGTCGCTACTCGATGATCGCGAAAGCCCCAAGTGGAAAGGTGGCTCCGAAGAGCTGCGCTGGCAAAGTTGGGTTGGTATGTCACCGCCTCCGCCTGCCGAAACTTACAAGACCGATCTCACCACGTATTTGACGGAACTTATGTGCAGCGCGCGCTGGGGTGATGGGTCCGTTGCAACCGGTGTCGCCCGTCGCGCGCTGGAGCCGCAGTTTCGCGGAGACGTTGTGGCCGTGTACGATGGGCTGCGCAGTTCAAACTGCCCGGCCTCCAAGACGACGCCCTCGCCAGTGCTGCGCGCTCTGGCAGATGAGGCCGAACAGCAAAGGGGCCGGTAGACCGGCCAGTTTTCGATCATCGAGGCCGCTTGCTCAGATGGCCCTTGCCAATGTCGTCACGGTGCCCTAATTACGGAACATAAGTAGAACATTAGGCTTCGATGAGGTGGGTGGCCGCCCGTCGTTCAGGCGACCGCCGGAAAGGCGTGGACAAGCGAGCCGCCGGCGAAGGCGGTGCGGTTCCGCCGGACTAGGGTGGGCATTGAGTCGACATGAGGCAGCCGCCGTTCGGATTGAGATGCCGAGGTCAACATCAAGAGCAATATGCGCGGCGTGCCGATCAAGCACGGGGGCGTGACAGATTGAAGAATAAGGAGTGCAACGCATGGCCGGTTCCGTGAACAAGGTGATCCTCATTGGCAATCTCGGGAAAGACCCCGAGATCCGTCGCACCCAAGATGGCCGCCCCATTGCCAATTTGCGGATCGCGACCAGCGAATCATGGCGCGACAAGGCAACGGGCGAGCGGCGCGAAAAGACGGAATGGCACTCCGTTGTCATCTTCAACGAGAATTTGTGCCGGGTCGTCGAGCAATACCTCAAGAAGGGCTCGAAAATTTTCGTCGAGGGTCAGCTGCAGACACGCAAGTGGCAGGACCAGTCCGGTCAGGATCGCTACAGCACCGAGGTCGTTTTGCAGGGTTTTAACGGTAATCTCACCATGCTCGACGGTCGCAGTTCAAACACTGGCATGCAGGAGAGCGGCCAGGCAGGTTATGGTGCCGATAACGGGTATAGCGAAAGTGCCAAGGGTGGATCGGCGAAGGGCGGATCGGCAAAGGGCGGCTTTGACAAGCAGCTCGACGACGAGATTCCGTTTTAGACGCTACGCCAAAGCGCACCAGTTGCGACCGGCACGGCTAACTTTGAGGCTTCGTACTTTTTTTAGTCTTGCGATTGGCGGGGGCCTTCGCAGCGGCGGGTTTCTTGGTGCGCCTTGTGGGCTTTTTCGCTGGTACCGCTTTGTCGGAGCCTTGCCGGTTTTTCTCGGCTGCGACGGCAGCCTTGTGGTCGACGACCGACTGCGTTTCGATGAAGAGGCGCCGCACCTCCGGGAATTTTTTCTTGATCGTGCGTTCGAACTGCGCGGTTAGCGCCTCCAGTTCTTCAGCGGGAACACCATCCGCGGCATCGACGCTCGCTGCCACCAGTACGTCTTCCGGCCCCAAATGCATGGTGCGAATTTCGTTAATGGCGCGCAGCGGCCCGGCCGGTCCAATCTCACTTTGCAGGATCTCCCGAAGACCAGCCTGCACCTTCGGGCTGGCCGCTTCACCAACGAGAAGTCCCTTGATCTCGATGCTCATGAAGATCGCAACCGTCGCCAAAATGAGTCCAATGAGGATCGAGGCGATGGCGTCGGCTTCCTGAAGCCCGAGGAATTGCACCACCAACAATCCGACAAACGCGATCAGGAGGCCCGTGACCGCAGCAATGTCTTCCAACAAAACGGTGAACAGCGCCGCGTCCTTAGACAAGCGCAGGGCCGCCAACCAGCTCCTGGCACCACGATGAGTTTCGAACTCGGTGATGGCGCGCCAGGCTGTGTATCCCTCAAGCGCCATGGCGACGGCGAGTACGATGTAGTTGACCGCAAAGCTGGTGATCGGGTGCGGATGCTTCAGCTTTTGGAAGCCTTCGTAGATAGAGACGCCAGCGCCTAAAGAAAACAGCAGGATGGCGACGACAAAGCTCCAGAAATAGAGCTCCTTTGAGTAGCCGAAGGGATGACGCGCGTCGGCTGGTTGTTGCGATCGGTGTATTCCGTAAAGCAGGAGCGCTTGGTTCGACGTATCGACGAGAGAATGGATCGCCTCCGAGAGCATGGCCGAAGACTGGGTCCAGGCGGCGGCTGTGAACTTGGCCACCGCGATCCCAAAATTGCACGCCAGTGCAATGATGACGACTTTAGTTGAACCGCTGGACGCCACGGCGATTTCCTCAAAGGTTTCTTGGGGGATAACACTCTACTTCAACAGGTCGGCCGGACAATCCCACAGCCTGCAGAATATCGCTGCGCCGAAGAATTAAACAGGTGAGTACCTTGCAATATCACAATTTTGTCGATCGAGGCGGGCAGTGTAGCGGCGTGTCACCGGGACGAATGAGTCAGCCCGCTGGTCTAGGAGGAAACGGAATGATTTGGCGTTCAATGGCAGTGCTTCTGGCGGCCCTCCT
>CAZURR010000006.1:21678-53279 GCA_964622715.1 uncultured Hyphomicrobium sp.
GCGGCGTCTTCTTTGGCCTTTTCGTAAGCATCCTTTGCGGTGACCGCGCCCTTTTCCGTCAACTCCTTCGCCTTTCCGATGGCGCGATCAAGCAGGGACTTGGGAGGCTTGGTGCGCTTAAACGGCTTCAAAGCATCGAGCACCTCCTTGGTCGCCTGAGGCAGCTTTATCGTGACCTTGCCGTCCTCGTTATCGATTTGTAGTGCGGACAGGTGCACGCCGATGCGCTTCTCGCCGAAACCGGCAAAGCCGCCCGTTCCCATCACAACGCCTTCGACCTGATTGTCGTCATTCAGGATGAAATCCTCAATATCGCCAATAATCTGACCGTCGGCGTTCTGAACCTGCGCGCCGAGCAGAAGATCCCGTGCCAGGTACTGACCCTCTTGTTGGGTTATCACGAAGACGTTCTCATCAATCACCACCGCTTCGGCGAAAGCTGGGTGGACCAGGAAGGCCACCACTGCGGTGCAGGTCAACAGGCCTCTTAACATCAGTTTTTCTCCTCTTCGATCTGGGTAAAGACTCCCTGCCCAACAAAACGCCGCCGACGTTTCCGCCGTTCCGGCACGAGCTGGGGTCTAGCGTTTCTGCGTGACGCGGACAAGTCATTGAAGCTGCGAGATGCGGCAATCTGCTCGACCACGTAATGCATTGTTGCTGCACGGAAAAATATGGGGATTTGGCGGAAAGAACCAAGCCGACCGCATTGGCTCTGATATGACAGCTATGCTAATCTAAGTCGCAAATTCGTCACAGCACTGCGCACGCCCTCATGGGCGTGCGTCAGCGTTCCAGTGGGCAATTGAAACGTGGCAGAGAGCACCGACGACGAACGGCCAGGCGGTAAAGAGCCAAGTGACATCCGCCCGGTGTTGATCTCCGACGAGATGAAGCGCTCGTACCTCGAGTACGCGATGAGCGTGATCGTCTCGCGCGCGCTTCCCGATGTGCGCGACGGACTCAAACCCGTTCACCGGCGAATCCTCTACGCCATGAGCGAAATGGGTCTGGAGCCCAACAAGAAACACATGAAGTCGGCGCGCGTCGTGGGCGAGGTGATGGGCAAGTTTCACCCGCACGGCAACATGGCGATCTATGACGCGCTTGTGCGCCTGGCTCAGGATTTCTCTATGCGCCTGCCGCTGGTCGATGGCCAAGGCAACTTCGGATCAGTCGACGGCGATCCGCCGGCGGCTGAACGCTACACCGAATGCCGTCTCGCTAAAGTATCGATGGCGCTGCTCGACGATATTGACAAGGACACGGTCGATTTCCGCGAGAATTACGACGGCACGCTGCAGGAACCGTGTGTGCTTCCGGCAAAATATCCTAATTTGCTTGTCAATGGCGCGGGCGGCATTGCCGTCGGCATGGCAACCAACATTCCCCCGCATAACTTGGGCGAAGTGATCGATGCGTGCCTGGCACGCCTCGATAACCCTGAAATCTCGATTGATGAGCTGTGCGAGATCGTTCCGGGACCCGACTTCCCGACGGGTGCTCTTATATTGGGGCGGACCGGTATCCTTTCCGCCTATCACAAGAGCCGCGGTTCCATTGTCATGCGCGCGAAGGTCGAGGTGGAGGACATCCGCAAGGACCGCGAAGCGCTGATCATCTCGGCAATCCCCTATCAGGTCAACAAACGCACGCTTATCGAAAAAATCGCCGATCTTGTGCGCGAAAAACGCATTGAAGGGATCTCCGATATTTGGGACGAGTCGAACAGAGAGGGCATGCGAGTCGTCATTGAGCTCAAGCGCGATGCCGTAGCTGATGTCGTTCTAAACCAGCTGTGGCGTTACTCGGACCTGCAGACGACGTTCGGCGCTAACATGCTTGCTATTAATGGCGGACGCCCTGAGAGCCTGAACATCAAAGACATGGTGGAGGCCTTCACTGCTTTCCGCGAAGAGGTGGTGAGCCGGCGCACGAAGCATCTGTTGTCGAAAGCGCGTGAGCGCGCGCACGTCCTCGTCGGCCTTGCTATCGCGGTCGCCAATATCGACGAAGTAATCAAGCTTATTCGTCAAGCACCAAGCCCGTCTGATGCGCGCGAGAAGTTGATGGAACGGGATTGGCCGGCGCGCGACGTTGCCCCGCTCGTCGAACTCATCGCTGACCCGCGCCACAAGGTGTCCGACAAGGGCACATACCGGCTCTCCGAAGAGCAGGCCAAGGCCATTCTAGAGCTGCGTCTAGCCCGTCTCACCGCGCTGGGGCGCGACGAGATTGGAGATGAGCTCAAGAAGATCGGTGACGAAATCAAAGAGTATCTCGCCATTCTCGGCTCGCGCCTACGGATCGTCGAGATAATCAAGAAAGAGCTGAACGACCTGAAGGCGGAGTTTGCAACACCGCGCAAAACGGAGATCGTCGATATCGAGGGTGAGGTCGAGGACGAGGACCTCATCCAGCGCGAGGACTGCGTGGTGACGGTATCCTTGAAGGGCTACATCAAGCGCGTGCCACTTGCGACCTACCGGGCGCAGCGGCGTGGTGGCAAGGGCCGCTCAGGCATGACCACGCGCGAAGAAGATGTTGTCACGAAGATCTTTATCGCTTCGACGCACACGCCCGTGTTGTTCTTTTCCTCACGCGGCATGTGCTATCGTATGAAGGTTTGGCGGCTACCGGCTGCAACACCGCAAGCGATCGGAAAGGCACTCGTTAATCTGTTGCCGCTGGCCCAAGGCGAGGTGATTACCTCAATCCTTCCACTGCCAGAGGACCCTGAGACTTGGAAGGCGTTGCAGCTCACATTCGCCACGCGTTCGGGTAATGTACGTCGCAATGCGCTGTCCGATTTCGAGAACATCAACCGCAATGGCAAGATCGCCATGAAGCTCGGCGAGGGCGATCGCATCGTTGCAGTCGACATTTGCATGCCGGAGGACGACGTTCTTTTGACGACGATGCGGGGACAGTGCATCCGTTTCTTGCTCAACGACGCGGTGCGACTGTTCAAAGGGCGTGAATCAGATGGCGTGCGCGGCATAAAGCTCGACAAGGGCGATGAGGTCATCTCAATGGCGATCCTCACGCACGTTGACGCGGAGGCGCCTGAGCGTGCGGCCTATCTGAAACAGGCAACGATGCTGCGCCGGGCGCAAGGCGAGGACGTCGGTGACTCCGAAGCAGACGTGGCCGCGGAAGATGGCGGCGGCGCTGAGGCTGAGTTGACGCCGGGGCGCTTTGCAGAGCTTGGCGCGAAGGAACAATTCGTTCTGACGGTTTCGGAAAAGGGCTATGGCAAGCGATCCTCGTCGTACGAGTACCGGACGTCGGGACGTGGCGGCAAAGGTATTGTCGCCATGGTGGTCAACGAGCGCAATGGTCCACTGATTGCCTCGTTCCCGGTTGCTGAAACTGATCAGATCATGCTGGTGACCGACGGTGGCCAGCTGATCCGCTGTCCCGTCAACGACGTTCGCATTGCTGGCCGCAATACCCAGGGTGTGACGATCTTTAAGACCGATGCAGACGAGCGCGTCGTCTCCGTCGAGCACATCCCTGATGAAGGCGGTGATGACGAAGGGAACGGCGACGACAACGGTGACGAGCCGGCCGTTGAATAGTCGCGAATGGCCTCCGATACCGGCCTATCGATCATCAGCACCGGCCTCGGTTGCGAACTTTATCTTGAAGATGTTTTGGGGCGGCGCTCGCAATCGCCTCTCGTAAAGCAAGCCCCAAGCAACATTCATTATTGGCCTCGGTGCAATGGTACACAGGGCATTTTGTTTATGGGTGCGCGATAGATCGTTGTGCCGAGCCGTCCCTTCACGATAAGACAGATGAATCATAAACCGTTTGGGCCCAAATGACTCGCATCGGTTTCTATTCAGGTTCTTTCGATCCCGTCACACTCGGCCACACCGATGTGATCGAACGGGCATGCCGGCTCGTTGACGGGCTGGTGATAGGCATCGGCGTGCATCCCGCCAAGTCGCCGCTTTTCAATGCCGATGAGCGCATCGCCATGTTGAGCGCGGAGACGAAGCCAATTGCGCATGCAACGGGTACGAGCGTCGAGATCGTCACCTTCTCGAACTTGGCGGTCGAGGCCGCAGGGTCGCACAAGGCAAGCGTGATTTTCCGTGGCCTGCGTGATGGAAGTGATTTCGACTACGAGATGCAGATGGCGGGCATGAATGGAGCGATGGCGCCTGATATCCAAACCGTTTTTGTCGCTGCCTCACCAAACGTTCGGCATATCGCAGCTAATCTTGTGCGTCAGATTGCTTTATTGGGGGGCGACCCATCGGCTTTCGTTTCCGAGGCTGTCGCGCAGCGGCTAAAGGCGAAAACGTCGCCTGGTAATTAATATGTTGCGCAGCACAACGCTGCGAGACGTTGCGGGCCGCGCGCTAAAGAGCGATAACGTCGGCAGCCAAGGCCACTTGCGGGGCTCCCATATGTAACCCGTGCCCCCATGAAATCAAGAAATGGGAGACGTCCCCATGCGCTTTTTCGCAAATCTCGCATTGTCAATTTTTATGATCTTAGGTACCTCCTGCTCGGAGCTGCCCAAGTGGGGAGATCCGACAAATATTCTCGTTATCGAACTCAAAGACGGCCCTGTGCTCGTGAAGCTGCGCCCGGACCTTGCGCCTAAACACGTGGAGCGTGTCAAGCAGTTGGCCAAGGAAGGCTTCTATGACGGCATCAAATTCCATCGCGTCATTGATGGCTTTATGGCGCAGACGGGCGACCCGACAGGAACGGGTACTGGTGGTTCGAACTATGCCGACCTGCCAGCGGAGTTTTCTCAGGAACCCTTCAAGCGTGGCACGATTGGCGCTGCGCGTACCGCCGACCCCGATAGCGCCAACAGCCAGTTCTTTATTTGCTTTAATGATACCGGCTGCAGCGGGCTCAACGGCCAGTATACGGTTTGGGGTCAGGTGATCGAGGGCATGGAGCACGTCGACAACGTGGCCAAGGGCGAGCCGCCGCCCATCCCCGACATTATGCGAAAGGTCCATGTAAAGGCCGATGCGAAATAGGCATCGTGCCGACCGGTATGCATGGTGCTTGTAGCGCCAATCGTGTTGGATTGGCAGGCGTTTCGTTGACGCTTTCCTTTCCGCGACGAGCCAGTTCAATAAATGCTTCCCCACGGAGATCGCGATGACCACATATGATGACCCCGAGAATACGCTCCTTGTCGACACCACCAAAGGGCGCATCGTAATAGCGCTCAAGCCGGATCTAGCGCCCAAGCACGTGGAGCGGATCAAGAAGCTCGCGCGTGAAGGATTCTACGACGGTATTGTATTCCACCGCGTGATTGAGGGCTTCATGGCGCAGACCGGTTGCCCCAAGGGAACGGGGACTGGCAGCTCGGACTATCCGAATCTGGCGGCCGAGTTCAATGCAGAGCCGCACGTACGCGGCGTGTGCTCCATGGCGCGGTCGCAGAATCCCGACAGCGCCAACAGCCAATTCTTTATTTGCTTTGATGATGCGACCTTTCTCGACGGTAAGTACACCGCATGGGGCAAGGTGATCGAAGGCATGGAGAGCGTCGACAAGGTTAAGCGGGGCGAGCCGGTGGTTGATCCCGACAAGATGGTGACCGTGAAGGTTGCTGCTGACGTGGAATAGGTAGCCACCTGAAATTCGCTACCGCTAGATCTCGGTGTCATTTTCTCATGGCATGAAATGCTGCGGAGAAAAATGCAGCCATGATCGGTAACAATGACGACGCCGACCGTGCCGCCGTGCGGGAGCATTACGCTTCGGCTGCCGTTCAAATAGCGCCAGACGCGACGGCGCCCAGAGATGCTTACTGTGCGCCAACCTGTTGCGGCGGAGATTCATCTACCTCGCAGAAGTTGGGTTACAGCGCTGAGGACCTTGCGAAAGTGCCGGAAGGCGCCGACTTGGGGCTGGGGTGCGGGAATCCGCAGGCCATCGCTTCGCTTGCCCCAGGAGAAACGGTTCTCGACCTCGGCGCAGGTGCCGGCTTCGATAGCTTTCTTGCCGCGCGTCGCGTGGGATTAAGCGGTCGCGTTATTGGCGTCGACATGCCGGCGGAGATGGTCGCCAAGGCGCGCAACAGTGGCGCCCGGGCAGGGTTTGAGAACGTCGAATTTCGTCTTGGCGAGATTGAGCATTTACCGGTTGCGGACTCGATCATCGACGTAATCATGTCGAACTGCGTGATCAATCTTTCGCCGCAAAAGCAGGCGGCTTTCGACGAAGCCTTTCGGGTCTTGAAGCCTGGTGGCCGGCTGGCGATCTCAGATGTCGTCGCCACGGCGCCGATGCCTGAAGTTCTGGCGAATTCCATCGTGGCGCTTGCGGGATGCATCGCTGGCGCCGCGCTGATCGATGAACTCAAAGCCATGCTCGCGAAAGCAGGGTTCACAGGGATCGAGATTACGATCAACGAGCAGAGCGCAGAATTTATCCGCGATTGGTTGCCGGGAAGTGGCGCGGAAAACTATGTGGTTTCGGCGATTATTTAGGCCGTGAAGGCACTCTGACGAGAACCGGCTTGCCGACATGACGTCAGATTGCGGCGTTGTTCCCTGGGGAACAGCCGGCGCTTCAAATATTTGGAAGACATTTCCCCTGGCCATGATCCGACGTGCGCACTGCTGTGGTGGCGGTGGTATCGTCACGGAGCATGTTCGCGAGGACCGGAAATGTTGAACCAAGCTCGTGTTTTCACGTTGCTAATCCTGTCTGTCGGGCTGGCCAGCCCAAGCTTCGCCGGCATGAAACGAGACCTCTCCGACTGCAACGCATCTGACCGCGAGCGCGGCGCCGCAGCCTGTACACGCGTGATCAACAGTGGGCGGCTTCCACGAAGTCAATTCTACATTGGCTACTTCAATCGTGCCGCGGCTTACAAAAAAGCTGGAAAAGACAATAGCGCGCTCGACGACCTAAACCGGGTTGTGAAATTGCGACCGCGTTTTGCTAAAGCACTCTACGCTCGCGCGCTCACCCAGCATGATCTCGGCGCCCTGGACGATGCGCTTGCCGATATGGACCGTTTCATAGAGCTCAAACCCGATAATTGGTCAGCCTATTACACCCGCGCTGTCTTACGTCGTAAACTGGATGACCCCGACCGAGCAATTGCCGATCTCGATAAGGCAGCCTCGTTGAACCCCAAATCGACCGATGTGGAACTCATGCATGCGCTGACGCAGTCCGATAGGGGCGAGCATGGGGCGGCCAAGACCGAAATTGACAAACTCGTTGCAGCGCGCTCCAGCGACGCCACGGCCTACTATGCCCGCGCCCTCGTTGCTTTTCGCCAGCACCAGTTCGATGCCGCGGATGCCGATATCGATAAGGCGCTCGCGATCAAAAAGAACTTTGCCGCGGCGCATACTTTGAGGGGCCGTGTTTTCGAAAAGCGCGGCAAAATTGCTGATGCAAGGACGAGCTTTCGGAAAGCGCTCGCTGCGCCAGCCGAGTTCTTCGACGGCAAGGCAGCGCACGCGATCGCGCGCCAGCGTCTTGGACAGAGGAAAGGCCCGGGAGAAGACGAGCTCGCACTTCAGTCAAATCCTGTTCGGCTCGGCTGCCGGCGCTTCGTCCCAGCGGTTGGCATGACGTTGCCATTCGATTGCAACGAATGATCATCGCCTCTTGTAGAAATATACAACTTCAGGATCTCGTGATGCTATCTGCCACGTTGCTCCTACTAACATTGTGCATCCAGATCGTAAGGAAGGGCTGGCGCGCGCCGGCGCCGCATGGCACATGGGCTGCGGCCCGGAACTTCCATGCGAACAGATCTTTTCGACTTCGAGCTTCCACAGAACAGGATCGCGCTCCACCCAGTGAGCCCGCGCGATGCTGCGCGTCTCCTAATGGTGTGGCCGGAACCTCGTTTCGAGGACCGGATCGTAAGAGAGCTACCCCAGCTGTTGCACGCCGGCGACGCGCTCGTCTTCAATGATACGCGCGTGATTTCTGCCGCGCTTGAAGGTGTGCGAACGCGCGGCGCGTTGCAAGCAAATGTCGCCGTGACGCTCATAGAGCGCGTCAGTCCGAGCCGCTGGCGTGCCTTGGCTCGGCCGGCCAAGCGGCTGAAGGAGGACGATCGGCTTTCCTTGGGACATTCGGGCAATGCGTGCCATGCCGGCGTGCTCGACGCCACCGTTGCCGCTAAGGGCGACGAAGGTGAATGCGAGCTTAGCTTCGATCTTGGAGGGGCGGACCTCGACTTGGCCATCGCCGCTGTGGGTGAGATGCCACTGCCGCCCTATATTGCCGGGCGGCGGCACGCTGAAGACATCGACCGGACCGACTATCAAACTATCTATGCAGCGCACGACGGCGCGGTTGCAGCGCCAACGGCGGGCTTGCACTTCACGCCGCAGCTAATGGACGCCCTTGACGCCCGCGGCGTCTCTCGCCACTTCGTGACGCTGCATGTGGGCGCCGGCACGTTTCTTCCCGTGAAGGCGGACGACACGAGCCGACATAAGATGCACGCAGAGTGGGGTGAGGTCTCAAACGAGACGGCTGCTGCGCTCAACGCCGTGCGCGCTGGTGGCGGCCGCATCGTGGCCGTGGGGACGACCTCGCTGCGCTTGCTTGAAAGCGCGGTGCGGAATGGTGAAATACAACCCTTCCGCGGCAGCACGGATATTTTCATCACGCCTAGCTATTGCTTCCGCGCTGTCGATGTTCTTATGACCAACTTTCACTTGCCGCGTTCAACGCTCTTTATGCTGGTCGCGGCCTTCTGCGGCCTCGACGTGATGAAGGATGCCTATGCCCATGCGGTCAGCTCAGGCTACCGATTTTACTCGTATGGCGACGCCTGCTTGCTCTTTCCCGCGAACAGCGCAATTGAGGGCTGAGTTGACATGCAGGACGTAATGTCCCGGTTCGGCTATCGTAAGATTGCGCAAGACGGTGCGGCCCGGCGTGGCGAGATTGTAACGCCACGCGGCATCATCCGCACGCCGGCGTTTATGCCTGTTGGCACCGGAGCGACCGTCAAAGCGCTCTACCCTGAGCAGGTCAAGGCTGCAGGTGCTGACATCGTCCTCGCCAACACCTATCACCTGATGCTGCGCCCTGGCGCGGAAAGCATCGCGAGGCTCGGCGGGCTGCATTCCTTTATGCGATGGGATGGGCCGATCCTCACCGACTCAGGTGGCTTCCAGGTCATGTCGCTCGGCAAGCTGCGCCAGATCAGCGAGGAGGGCGTAAACTTCCAGTCGCATCTGGACGGGACGCGGCACATGCTTTCGCCTGAACGCGCCATTCAGATCCAGTGTCTGCTTGGGGCTGACATCCAAATGCAGCTTGACGAGTGCATCGAACTTCCTGCGGAGCGGCGTGAGGTCGAGCGCGCGATGGAGCTCTCTGTTCGCTGGGCGGAGCGCTCTCGCACAGCGTTCGACAGGCTGGCAAAGCCCGGCCAGGCCCTTTTTGCGATTGTGCAGGGGGGAACGGACGAAGCACTGCGGCAGCGTTCCGCTGAGGCGCTAATTTCCATGGACTTGCCCGGCTTCGCCGTCGGCGGACTGGCCGTTGGCGAAAGCCATGACGTTATGCTCGCCACGCTGGAATGCGTAACGACGCTACTGCCCGAAGAGAAACCGCGCTACCTAATGGGTGTTGGCACGCCGCTCGATCTCATTGAGTCGGTGGCACGCGGGGTCGACATGTTTGATTGCGTGCTGCCGACGCGCAATGGCCGCCATGGTCTCGCGTTCACCTGGCAGGGGCGCCTCAACCTGAAGAACGCCTGCCACGCGGAGGATATCGCCCCGCTTGATCCGCAAAGCGCATGCCCAGCTGCGCGGGACTACTCACGCGCTTATCTGCATCACCTGATCAAGTCGGGTGAGTACTTGGGTTCGATGTTGCTCTCGTGGGCAAATACCGCGTTCTATCAAGAACTTATGGCAGCCATGCGCTCAAGCATCGCTGAGGACCGCTTCACGTCGTGGGCGGCAGAGATGAAGGCGAAGCTGACGCAGGCGATGGAAACCTAACCGGCGGCTGCGCGTCTCGCTTCGGCCCGGATCGCGCGCTCGCGTTGCAAAAGGTAGATCCCAGAGCTGATGATGACGACCGAGCCTGCGAGTGTCCAGACGTCAGGCAATTGGCCGAATACAAGAAAACCAAACGCCACCATAGAAACGAGCTGCAGATAAAGGAAAGGCGCCACGATAGAGGCGGGCGCCAACCGATTGGCGTGGATGAACAGATAGTGTCCGATGCCGCCGAGCAGGCCGAGCGCAAAAAGCAGCAGCCATTCCAAGACAGAGGCTGGCCACACCCACTCCCATATTGCGAAAGGCGCAAGCACGATGGTGCCAATTACGATGGAATAGAAAAGCATCGCCAACGGCGCGTCGTAGGCTGCTAGAAAGCGCGTCATCAGCATGAACAGCGAGTAGGCGAACATTGCTCCGAAAGCAAAAACAAACGCTGGATGTAGCTGGGCAACGCCGGGGCGCACCACTATTAGGATGCCGAGAAAGCCCACAAGGATGGCGACGAGCCGCCGCCAGCCAACCCACTCCCCCAAAAACGGTCCTGCAAGAAGCGCAATAAACAAGGGCGCCAGGAAGAAAACCGTTACCGTCTGGTCGAGGCGCAGGTGCTCAAGAGCCAGGAAGTTGAAAACTGTCGTCAAAGCCATCAGGACCGAGCGCACGATCTCAAATTTGATCTTGCGCGTAGCAAATAGCGCCGAAAGTGGCAGAGCGCTCAACAGCGTCAGCATCAACAGGAACTGTCCTGCGAATCGCACCCAAGCGATCTGTACGATAGGAAGCGAGGAGCGCGTCGCTAGATACTTCGCCGAGGTGTCGAGACCGGAGAAGAGCACGAGCGCCAGGAACATAAGGCCGATGGCCTTGAGCCGGTCGCGCGCGTCCCGTTCCGCCTCCTCGAATGCCGTGGGGCTTGCTTGGGGGACACTGGCGCTGGGTGCGCGCACATCGTCTTGTAGCATATCATCATTCATGGCGCGCTCTCTTAGCGTACCATGGCCTCGACGCAGAGGTGTCATTTCGCGCAGCTTAACTGCGTCGGGGACATGTTGGTACGTTTTAGAGGCCGGGGCTCCGTTGCCGTGACCATGCCGACCGCGCCGATATTACGCGCCTGGTCCCAATGCCCGGTCGAGATTGAACGCGGAGCTGATCAGCGCCAAATGGGTGAAGGCCTGAGGGAAATTGCCAAGGGCCTCGCCGCGATGACCGGTCTCTTCGGCGTAAAGACCAACGTGATTGGCAAATCCCAGCATGCGTTCAAACATAAGCCGAGCCTTTTCAAGTCGGTTTCGGTCATGGCGCCCGGCACGTGTCAATGCTTCCACAAGCCAGAACGTACAAATATTGAAAGTCCCCTCTTCGCCATCGAGGCCGTCGGCGGTTTTCTCGATGTTATAGCGGTAGACCAAGCTGTTGGCGGTCAAGCCACCTTTCTCCGGAGGAAGGAGTGTAGCATCCAGAGTGCTCAACATGCGAGGGTCGGTCGGGGAAAGAAAGAATGTGAGCGGTAGCATCAAATTGGCTGCATCGAGCGAGTCGCTACCGTAGTGTTGGACGAAAGCTTGCCGGCTTTCGCTCCACCCGTTCTGCATGATGTCTTCGTAGATTTGGTCGCGAACCTTTAGCCAGTGATCGCGCGGAGCTGGAAAGGAGCGTTTGTCAGCTAGGCGAATGGAACGATCCAAGGCGACCCAGCACATCAGCTTTGAATAAACGAACTGCTGTTGGCCGCCGCGAACCTCCCAGATACCCTCATCGGGTCGTTGCCAATTGTCACAGACCCAGTCGGCCAGCGCGCTAAGTGACGTCCACGCGTCATAGGAGATGGGGGCACCGTGCTTATTATAAAGATAAGCAGCATCAAGTAACTCACCATAAATATCGAGCTGTACTTGATCAAAAGCACCATTGCCTATTCTGACCGGCTTCGATCCCATGTAGCCGTCGAGGTGATCGAGTGTTTCCTCGGTGAGCTTCTTGCGCCCATCGATCCCATACATGATCTGCAGAGAGCCGTTTGGTCCCGGCTCCTTGCACAGTTCAGATAGGAATTTCATGAACTGCTCGGCTTCATCCGTGAAGCCAAGGCGAATAAACGCGTAGACTGTGAACGCGGCATCTCGAATCCACGTAAACCGGTAGTCCCAGTTGCGCGCGCCACCGATGCCCTCAGGCAAACTGCACGTCGGCGCGGCGACGATGGCGCCGGTCGGTTCATAAGTCAGCAATTTCAAAGCCAGTGCCGAGCGGTGAACGGTTTCGCGCCAACGTCCGGTGTAGTCACACTTGCCAACCCAACCGCGCCAGTATGTGACGGTGCGCCGGAATAGGTCCTCCGCCTCATCTGGTGACAAGCCGAAGTCACTATCCAAATCTGGTGGAACATGGCCGAGCACAAATACGGCGGTCTCTCCCTGGGTAAGAGTGAACTCGGAGACGACGCCGCTATCGTGTTTCTCGAGCGGTATTGTTGACGCAAGCCCTATGGTCAGCGACGGTGATCTAAACGTTGCGCCGGCCTTGCTGACCGTTGTTTTGTGTTTGTCGCGAGCGTAGTTGAATGCCGGACGGCACTCCATTCGAAAGTTAAGCGGGCCGAGCACGGCGGTCACTCGCCTGATGATCTGATGACGATGACCATCGCCGGAAACGGCGCGTCCCGCGGGCATAAAGTCGGTCAGCTCAGCCGCACCACCAGGAGCCAGAAAACGAGTAATAAGGACGTTGGTCTCTGGCCAGTAAAATTGTTTGCAGACTACGTCATCGCCAACGGGAGCAATCTTGAAATGGCCGCCCTTCTTGTCATCGAGAATGGATGCAAAGATGCTGGGGGAATCGAAGTCGGGCACGCACAGCCAGTCTATGGAGCCGTCAATACCCACAAGCGCGACGGTGTGCATGTCGCCAATCATTCCGTAATTCTCAATGGGCTGATAGGCCATGGGCGTTGTTACCTTTTGGTCGCGAATGCCGGCGGTCCGATGTGCCAATGACGCTGCAAGGGCGCCCAATCAAGTAAGGCGTCTAGTAGGGTGTTCCTTTTGCAGTCCGTTTGGCTCCAATCGCGTTGGCCTACCACTCAAACTCGACCAAGAAGCGCTCAGCGACCTTATCGATCCATCCCTTCAAGCCGCGAAGGACGCCCTGAAACGATTAGGCGTCACGCCGTAGGCAGGATGAACCGAACGCGAGTTCGGTGTCACGCGGGCCAGGTTATCTCAGAGCAGAGGCTGGGGATCTACCGGTTGGGGACGCCGTCTGCCTAAGGCGCAGACGGCTGTTCTGGCTGAGTGGGTGCATCTGCCTCCGGAGCTGGTTCCGTGCTGGCTTCAGGGGTAGCGGGCGGAGCGACCTCGGTTGGCGCCGGTGTCGTTTCAACCGTAGGTGCCGTCGCGGTGTGGACCTTAGGCTCTATGTAGAAGCGCCATACAAACCAACCGATGACACCAAGGACGATAAGGTAAATGATAACTCGGACGGGTGTATTCACGAGACTCGTTCCTCATTTTATCGATCTAGGCCAAGAAGAATACGCATTTGGGCCAGCTCATACAATCCAGCCGACGGTCGAAAAGAACACCTCCCCGGGTGGGGCAATCGGGATCGTCCGTATTCCTTATCTCGGTTGCGTGCCAAACCGGTGCAAGGATAGGATTGCATCCCCCCGCAGGCAATCGCCACGTGCGTCATACGATATCTCCGAAAACCACGAGACATCCCCGGTCGGCACCCGGTTCATAATTGCCACTTGCCGAAACAATCGTTTGAGTGCGCTGGCGAGGCCTTCCCTCCATCTCTAATGTAAGCGCTCTTGCGCGGTGATCATGGGAGGCGACAATGGTACGGCTTCTTGTCTTTGCTCTTTCGCCGATACTGTGGGCCACGGGCGTCGGGGCCGATCGATACAGCGATTGCAATCAGTTTGCGGACCCGGATCGCTCGATACGCGGCTGCACGGCGATCATCGATCGTGGCAATCGAGAAAATGAGAAGAATAGAGCCGTCGCCTTTTGGAGCCGGGGAAACACCTACTATCTCAAGCGCGAGATTGACCAAGCGATCGCCGACTTCACCGAGGCCATCAAGCTCAACCCTGAATTTGCTCTAGCCTATTACGGACGCGGCAACGCTTATAAAGACAAGGGCGAGTATGATCGCGCCATTGCGGACGCCGACAAGATCATCGAGATCAACCCTCGGGATCCCGAGGCTTACAGCAACCGGGGCGGTGCCTACGTCGCAAAGGGCGACAAAGAGCGAGCCATTGCTGACTATCGAAACGCGCTCAAGATGGACCCATCGAACCAAATGGCAAAGGTCGCCCTCAAGGTGTTGGGCGTAACACCCTGAGCAGGAATAATTTCTTGGGAGGCGCTGCCTCTGCGACAGTTGTTGATGGCAAGCAGCCTTCAAGGCCGTTAACGGCGCTAATGCTGAGTCATCCACAGCAAAAGACGTCGACTGCCTCCGCCGGGCTTCGCATCGCAAGTGAATGCCGCTATTTCAGCCGCGTGCTGCGGAGCAAGCCACGCTTGGGCAGCACATATTGGCCCGGATGGCCCTTTCCCCTCAAATCTTCAACTGCTGTCCGGGCCTTCCCGAAGGGATAACGCCGACTGCCCACAGTTCATGTCTTGGCGCGTCACGCTATCGCCGTCATTCCCAACAAAGTTTTCTGCACCCCCCCGATCATTGACCCTACCCCGGTCAGCGTAGATCGGAGGCAAGAGGGCGTCTCCCGTATAGAGGCGTCCTCACTATGCACCCTAGAGTAAGATCGTACTTGATGGGATTGCTCGCCAAGCCCGCGAGATATCCGGCAAGAACGTGAATCTTACTCTAACTCAAAAGTGTAGAGACTGATTCACGTTTCAATTGGAGGCGCTATGTGCGTCCAAGTGAAACGATCAGGCTGTAGCCCTCTGTAACAATGTTCCGAGCGCGTTCTGCCGGCCTCTTTGAGCGGTCCCGCCTCGCACCAGGCCGCGAGCCGCAAGGCCCAGCCAAGCCCCCGCCACATAACGGCCACAACCCCGGCATTACCGTAATCAGTGTACGTTGCGTCGAAAGTGACAACCATCGTTTCGCGCATGTGTTGCCTAGCAAGCCACGCTTGAGCAGCACGTCTGGCCCGGATGGCCTCAGCCACCATCCGGGCTTTTTCAATTTAGGCGGACCGAGACCTTCAATTCATCGCTTCGATGGTCTGCTGGTACTTTTCTACCTCGTCGCGGAGGTCTTGTGCGGCCTTCTTGTAGCAGTCCCTCTCGATCTCGAGCCGTGCGACTTCTAGAAGGTTCGGATCAGCGTAGGCGCCGGGCTCGCCGGAGGACGGCGCGGGCCTGGCTACACCTGCGACGGTGCACTCAGGGGCAGCGGGGAGGGATATGCGTGGGAGCGTTGGCATTGACGTTGCCGCGGGCGGTGGCGTTGCCGCTTGAGCCGACTGGATTATCACCGGGAGCCACGATTCTGAGGCATGACGCCTTTCACAATGAGAACACCCGCCAACCATGATAGCGGCCAAGGAAAAGAGGCCCAGGGCGGATGTGCGCCTCATTACCACCTTGGCCTCTGATCGGGTTCAGAGCATTTCGCAACGCCCAACAAACTCAATGGCTCCTATCTGCATTCACACGAGGATATTTGGAGCCCCGTCTGGTGCACAGATGATCTTTGTTGTCCTTGCCCGCACTTAGTCTTGAGTTTTCGTTCGTGCAAGTTCGTGTGCCCGCCGGTACCAGCGCTTTGCTTCGTTGCGATTGGAGGGCGTGTCGGCTAGTCCGATCCGCTGCAAGTTTGCTGGGTCATAGGTACTTCCCAATGCAAGAGCGCCTTTCGGCGAGCCTTCGTCAGCCGCCTGCTTGAAAATCCTCCGAGCAGCCTCAAGCTCGCCTTTTGTCATGAGAGTCTGGCCCCTTGCCAAAGGCGTTGTCCCATTGCCAAGTTGTTTTGGTGCCTTGTCCGGTGCTGCGATCTTGGCTGAGCCGCCGTCGGTTTTCTCTTGAACCATCCGCGTCGTGACCACCCGGACGGGTTGCTTTTTTGGGACGACTTCTCCCTCATGCATCGCCAACGTCGATGCCTGTGCGAGCTGCGGGGTTACTTCGCGCACGGCTTGCAAAGTTGCGACTGTATTTGCCGCATCTATTGTGGGGGCCTGCGGTAACAGCCGCGCATGCTGGTCAATAAGTGCGGGCGCGGTTGCAGCAAGTTCGACGGTCTCATTGGGTTGGCTCGGAGGCCCACTCAGCCATGCTGCGCCGCCAGCTCCGGCGAAAACCATTAACCCCCCTATAGCAATGATCAAACGCTTGGGAGCCCCGAAAGTGAAGCGTCCGCGACTTTCACGTCCGTGGTAAGTCAATGACAGGGGCCGCCAGGGGTCGTATGTGCCGAAGTTCCAGATATGGCCTTCTGGGTCGCGGCACGAATAACGGCAGCCGCCGTGTTCATAGACCTTGATATCCAGGACGATCTCGGCGCCTGCAGCCTTCGCGTTGTCGTAGTGCGCATTGACGTCGCGCACGACGAAGTAACAGCTTTGCGATTGGGCACGACCGATCTTGTCGGGCAGGTTGATGTCGGCGTCGGAAGCGGTATCGCCAAAAGGCGTCACCATGATCAGGCTTCCACCAAAACACAGGTGCGCGTAAGACAGGCTACCATCTTGGCGGGTTACAACGCGGTGCTTTTCGAAACCGAGTGCCTTGCACAACCATTCGATGGATCGCGTAGGGTCGCGATAACGAATGAGCGGCAGAAGCTTGGGTTTGATCGATTTTTCGCCGTCCTGCATTAGCTTCCCCAATATCTTGCCAAGGCAGAGATCAAGTCTTGACTACCTGGCGGTCGTAGGCCGACAAAGTGACAAAAATGAGCGAATACAACTCATCTTGAGGACATTGGCACGGACCGCCGGTTAGCCCTTCAGGGTTCATGAGTTCGATCAGCAGCTCCATGAGAGCACCGTTCGCATGAACTTGAATGGGTGGCGGTTGGATTGGCGCGGAGAACGTTCCAAATTCCTCTTACAGAGCAGTTATTTGCGGCACCAAGCGACGGAGTTACTCATGCGATCCTTTGCACTCACGCTGATACTTCTGCTTGTGGCGGTAGCCGCTCATCCGCTCTTTGCCGGCGACAGCACGGAGGAAGTGGAGATCGTCGTCATTAGGCCCGATGCCAGCATCAGCTCCAAGCAAGGCCTTCCGGTCTTTCAGGGTATCTCCGGCCAGAATTCGGGCGCAAAAGGCATCTCAATGAACCGGGTGGTGATCCCGCCGGGCGGCGCGGCGAGGGCGCACGTACACAAGGGTTATGAGTCCGTCGTCTACCTCATCAAGGGGCGTGTGAAGACGCTCTACGGCGAGGGATTGAAAAAGAGTGTGATAAATGAGGGTGGCGACTTTCTCTACATTCCGGCCGACGTACCGCACAAGCCAATCAACCTAAGCGACACGGAGGCGGCGGAAGCGATCGTCGCGCGTACCGATCCCAATGAGCAGGAAAGCGTCGAGCACGTCGCTGAGCCTGAGCCCGAGCCCGAGCATAAATAGCCGACCGCTCACTTCTTGGTCGCGGTTTGATTTTCGTCGGCGGAATGGTAAAGCCGGCCGATCTCATCAATGTCGACAGAGGGCTTGGGCCAATGGGGGGCCATATCTTCCAGCGTATCGGCGATGATCTGGGAGACGGCAAGATTGCGGAACCACTTGTGATTGTCTGGGATCACGTACCACGGTGCGTAAGCTGTTGAGCAGGTGCTCAACGCGGCCTCGAAAGCCGTAATGTAATCGTCCCAATAATCACGTTCGGAATAATCGTTCTTGGAAATTTTCCACTGCCGTGCTGGGTCATCGAGGCGCTGCTTGAAGCGCTGAAGCTGCTCTTCTTTCGAAATGTAGAGGAAGAATTTGATGATGGTCGTGTGGTTATCGAGGTGAAGTAAGTGCTCCCAGTTGTTGATGAATGCGTAGCGGGCCTCCCAGATGGGTGCCGGCACAAGATTGTGGACGCGTGCGATAAGGACATCCTCATAGTGGGACCGATTGAAGATAGCAATTTCACCTTTTTGCGGCGCGTGCGCGTGAACGCGCCACAAGAAATCGTGGTCACGTTCGGCAGGCGTCGGCTGTTTGAATCCCGTCACCTTGACCCCTTGCGGGTCCATGGCGCTGATCACGTGCCAGCAGGTTCCATCCTTGCCGGCGCCATCAATGCCCTGGAGCACTATGAGTAGCGCCTTGGAGCCATCGCCATAGAGTGTTCGCTGTAGCTTGCTGATCTTTTCACGATAGTGCGCGAGGTCGTTTCCAGCCTTTTCCTGCGACTCGTGTGCGCCGTGGTAGGCCGGATCGAAATCCGACATTTTTAGCTTGTGGCCGGGTTTGACCACGAACTCTTCGCGGAAATCCACTCGCTCCTCCAGCCGTAGAGCGCTGCATTCATCTCATAACTGTCATGAAAACGTCGGGCCGACAAATGCCGAACATCGCGGAGCCGATGGTGAATGGGTTGCCGCCTATGGCGTAACGGTCGACGTGAGCACCTGCCACCCGGCAACCTCGTTGCCCTTTGGTGCCGCGTCATCACGATTGTAAAGATCGTTACGGAATTCAACGATGCCATTAGACACCCATGCCGTCAGGTAGATGAAGTGAACGGGCACTGGCTGGGCAAGCTTTGTGGTCTGGGGCTTGCCGCTCGCTACCGCGGCCTGGATCCGTGCCGCGGTCCAGCCGTCCTGGCCGGCAATGAGCCATTCGGCGACTTTAAGGAAGTTTTGCACGCGGACACAGCCAGCGCTGTAGGCGCGTTCGAAGTATCCAAACAGGTTTTTCATGGGCGTGTCGTGCATGTAAACGATATGTTTGTTGGGCATGTCGAAGCGGAGAACGCCGAGCGCGTTCTGCGGACCGGGGTCCTGGCGAAACACGTAGCGCGTGGCTTCCGGCCCCCACCAATTGACAGAAGCGGGATCAACCTCGTCGCCGCCAAAAGTCGAGAAGACGCGGATGCGTTCTTTGTAGAGATATGACGGGTTTTTGCGGATGGCGGGAATAAGCGCTCGCTTAGCGATTGTACCAGGTACGTGCCAGTAGGGCAGGATATTGAGCGCGCGCAACTGGGCGCTGACATTCGGTGTCGGCGTGGCGCGCTTACCGGAAATAACGCGGCTTGTGATGGCGACCTTGCCGTTCTGGATGCCCTGCAACTCGAAACTGGCTGCGTTCATAACGATGTACTTCGCCGAACCCACGAGATTGGGCAGCAGCTGCTGCATGCGCGCTAGGTTGGCCTGCAATTGAAGCAGGCGTGTTTTGGCCGGAACATTGAGAGAGCGTAGCGTGATGCCGTAGACAACTCCGGTGGGCTCAAGTCCATTGCGCCGCTGATAGCGCTTCACGGCTTCAACCACATTCTGGTCCAGCAGATCGTCGCCTCGGGCGTTGGCGGGCAAGTCGCCAGTCATCATGAGGCGTTTCCTCAAAATGACGACGTTGGGGTCATTGGCGCCGGGCCGAAGCGTGATGTGGCCTGGCAGCTTGGGCCAGCCGCCGGCGGCAACGATGCGCTGATAGAAATTGACAGCGGCCGCCAGCTCCTGCTCCGTCTGCGCGCTGATCCATGGCATCCTGCTCGGATCGGGCGGCATGAAGCGATGGGTCGCGGCATGGACGGGAACGTTGGTGACGAAGATCGTCACCAGACTCAGGGCGATGAGACAACTCACTACGTGTCGCACCGGATGCACTTTGGATTTGCTTGGCACTCTGCGATACATGACGCACGTCACCTGTTTTAGTTGAACTCTCAGCGCGATGGACTTGGCCCCCTCACCACATGGGCGGCGCGTAAAGGATGCCGCCCTTTTTCCATAGCGAATTGAGCCCGCGGTTCATGCCGAGCGGGCTGGCCTTGCCGACGTTCGTGTCGAACATCTCGCCGTAGTTGCCGACAGCGGCGACGGCATCGCGCAGCCAGTTTCTGGCAAGCTGCAACTTCACACCGGTGGCTCCCGCACTTTCGACCAAACGCTGCGCATCATCTCTGAGCGGTTGGGCCGACAGGGCTGAGGCCTTGTCGAGGGCAACCTCTTCGGCGTTGATGAGACCTGCAAGTGTCCACCGCACAATCTCTTCCCAGGCAAGGTCTCCGTGCTTCACGGCGGGTCCGAGCGGATCCTTTGAGATCACTTCCGGCAGGACGATGTGCTTTAGCGGCTCGGGGAATTTGGCGCGCTCGGAGAACAGTGCGGAGCGGTCGCTCGCAATAGCATCGCAGGTCCCCTCCAGATAGGCCTTCAGCATTTCCTTGCGCACGTCGAACTTGCGGATTTCAGCGTTGATTTGATGGGTTTTGAGGTAGAACGCCACATTCTTTTCGGTAGTGGTCGCCTTCTCGACGCAGATTGTGCCTCCCGCCAATTGCTGGGCGGAGACAAGGCCGCGATCCTCGCTCGTCATGAAACTCTGTCCGTCAAAATAGATAATGCCGACAAATTCGACGCCGTGAATCACTTCCCGGTCCATGGTCCAGGTCGTATTGCGCGACAGAAGGTCGATCTCGCCGGACTTCAGTGCTTCGAAGCGCGCTTCTGATTCAAGCGGCCTGAACTCGACCTTGGAAGGATCGCCGAGCACGACCGTAGCTATGGCCCGGCAGAAGTCGGCATCGAGACCGCGCCACTCGCCAGAGTCAGTCTGGGCGGAGAAGCCGAGCAGGCCGGTGCTGACACCGCATAGGAGCTTGCCGCGCGCACGAACGTCTTTCAGCTTCTGGTTCGAGCTAGTCGGAATAGTGGCGGGGTGGGTAACTGCGACCTGCGTTGACGGTTTGGCGTCGGCTGCAGGCGTCTCGGTATTGGGATCAGCCTGTGCAGGCGATCGGCCGGCTGCAGGCTTTAGCGCTTCATCTTTGGGCTTCTCGGCTGATGGCGGTGGGTTGGCCCCCGTTTCGATGTCGCTTTTGCCAGGTTGCGCCGCAGGTGCTTCGGCTGCGGCCTGAGGTGCCTCGGCTTCAGGCCTTGGTGCCTCTGCTTTTGGTGTCTCAGCTGCTGGCTTAGGTGCTTCAGCTTTGGGCTGTTCGGCCGATGGTGGGTTTGTCCCGGTTATGATGTCGCTTTCGGCAGGCTGCGCTGCGGTTGATTCGGCACGCCGACAGAACCTCTTGGAGACGATAGTAAACTCGCCTGGGCCGTCTCTAGATGTTTTGCAGCTGCATGGCCCGTTCGGGCCGCTGCGGAATGCGCACAGCTTTGCCTTCGCCGCCGCCGCAGGAGCTGCCGACAGCCCAGCAACGAGCACGATGAAAAGCGCGTAAGCGCAACACATCAAGGCTGATCTTGGCATCTGAATGGTCCCCGTGCGCTAGAGATGAGCCGGCATCCTATGGGGCTCAAGCCACAACGTAAGCTCGAATAGCAGCTGCCTTTGAACTCGCAGCTTTCCAGGCGATCCGAGTCCGGTCCTACTTGGACAATCGATATTGGTCAATCCGATGGCGAACCAACATTTGTGGAGGGGCGCCAGAGGCCAAAAAGGCGCTAAGGACTGAAGATTAGGAGCACAAAGGACATGAACAGAAGGACGTGCACAGCGCCCTGGAGCATGTTTGTGCGCCCGCCACCAAAGGTGAGCATACTAACCAGGATCGTTAGCGCCAGCAGGACGGCGTCATCCCCATCCAGTCCTAGTTTTATTGTGTTTCCGGTGACCAACCCGATGATGAGAACGAATGGGACAGTGAGTGCGAGCGTGGAAAGCGCGGAGCCCAAGCACAGGTTGATAGATCGCTGAAGCTTATTGGCGAGAGCCGCTTCGAGTGCCGCAATACTTTCGGGCGCGAGAATCAGGCAGGCGATGAGAACTCCGCCAATAGCCACTGGTATGCTCAAATCGGTAATACCGTGCTCGACGATGACGGCGAGATATTCCGCGAGCCCGACGATCGGTACCATCGTCAAGAAAAGCATCGTCGCGTGCCACGCGACGGTGTGCCCACGTTTTTCCGGCGGCCTCGGCGCGATTTCGGGGGCCTCCTTCTCAAGCTCGGCGTCTACCATGCTGGGCTCGAGGAAGAACCCGCGATGGCGCATTGTTTGAAGTGCCAAGAAGATACCGTAGAGCAGGACCGTCGCAACAGAAAAGAAGATTGTCTGCGCAATGCTCATCGTACCGGCAGCTGTTGAGATCGTCCGGTTGGGCAGAATGAGCGCAATGACGGCGAGCGGAATGAGGACGGCGAGATATGCGCGCGCGCCGTCCAGGTTGTACTCTTGTTGAACATGGCGAATTCCACCGGCCAGCAACGCCAGCCCAACCATCCCGTTCATCATGATCATGACGACGGCAAACATCGTATCTCTTGCTAGCGTTGGATTTGAGACGCCTTCAAACATTACAGCTGAGATCAGGGAGACCTCAATCACAGTCACTGAAATTGTCAGGATGAGCGTGCCAAGTGGCTCGCCAAGGATTTCGGCGAGGCGGTCGGCATGGCGAACGACGCCGAAAATACTGTAGAGGATGACAGCCAAGAGCCACACGAACATGCCTGCGCGCACCAACTCTAGCGAATGGCTGACATGCCAAGAATCGCCAAACGACAAGAACACGACCAGCGATAAGATGCCGAACAGGAATGGTGTCTCGTTACGGATCCTTTTGTCCCAGCCAACCGTCGCCAGTTCTTCGTCCATTCGGCATTCCCTCTTTGCCGGCCCTTGCCTGCGGTTGACCGTATTGTTCACTCAAATACGAAAGTGGCAACTGAGCAATAGCGTTCGATGGCCTCGATAGCATCACCACGCCAAAGCTGGCATGACGGCAATGGCGGGTGGAGCAGGGGGCGCAAATAGGATCGCGAGCTTGTCGGCGGCGAGGCTTTTGGTGCCCATGGTTTCGTCACGGTGGATTCCCGATGCCACGAAGACTGCATCCAGGCCAGCGGCCTCTGCGCCCTTGAGGTCGGTACGCAAGGAATCTCCGATGACCAGAATGCGCCGCCGCGGCGTGGCCTTGCCGCGGATAGTTGCAGCAGCTTCATGCGCTGTGTCATAGGCGCTGGCGTGCGGCTTGCCGGCCCAAAACACCTCGCCATCCATGCGCTCATACAGGTCGGCAATCGCGCCGGCGCAAATGTAGTGGCGACCACCGACATCGACGACGAGATCGGGGTTGGCGCAAACGAACGGCAGGCGCAGCGCCAAGGCCTGTTCGAGCAAGGGGCGGTAATCATCGGCCGTCTCGTTGAGGTCGTCGTTGAGCCCGGTGCATAAAATAGCGTCGGCATTCTTTAGCTTAGCGGCCTTCCCTGTAACGCGCTTGAAGGTTGTGCCATCGCGGTCTCTCGGGCCGACGCAGAAGACGCGTGAATAGCCCTTGTCGGCGATGTGGCGGAGCGCAATGTCGCCTGAAGCCACCAGATCATCCCACACGTCGCGTGGCACGTCGCACGCGTCGAGCATACGCGCGACGTTGTCCTTGGGTGTTGGTGCGTTGGAGACCAGAATGACCGTGCCGCCCTTCGCACGGAAGCGGTGGAGCGCGTTGCAGGCGGCGGTGAAGGCGCGGCAGCCGTTATGCAGGACGCCCCACACGTCGCAGAAGAGAACATCATAGCGGCTTAGCAAATCGCCGGCACGCTCTAGGACGGGCGGGGGCGTGAATGTGGGCGCGCTGGGTGGAGACGTCTTGCGGGTCATGGAAACAGTTTCGGTGGTGGATCTTGGTGGTCTGAATACGTGGTTCGTGCCCATTCGCGCAACCCAGATACGCTGTGCTCAACGGCGCGAGGACGTGAGGTGTTGCCTATAGCGCGTCGGAGTCCCGCGCTGCGCCGAGCAATCCCCAGCTGTGGGCGGCAAAGATGGTCGCTGGAAGGAATACGAGATCGCCCAGCAAAGCGAAGGTCACGGTGGCAATGCAAAGCTGTCCGAAGAGGGCTGTGGGGGGGACTGCGCTGAATGCGGAGACGCTCATGCCAAAGACGAGAACGACCGTCGTTGCCACCAGTATGGGACCGATGCGCCGAATGGTCTCACGTGTCGCATCATCGGGCGCCGGCAGTCGGGCGCGCTCCTGCCCGTAGCGATTAAGAAAGTGGATGGTATCGTCGACGGCAAGGCCGAACGCCACCGTTAACGCGATGATGCCGGCGTACTCCAAGCCCCAGCCTAAGACATGCAGCACCGCGCCCGTGGCAACGAGGGCAAACATGTTGGGGAGGATACTGAGGGCCGCAGCCTTGATGGAGCGGAAGGTGAGGGCGAGCGCGGCTACGACCACGGCAACGGCAATCAGAAGGCTGCGGTTTAACTGGCTGATAACGCTTGTTGCAGCCGCTGCCGACATGACCGACATGCCGGTGATATCGAGTTGAAGCTCCGGATAGCGGGTGCGAACACCTTGCAAGGCACGCGCCAGCTCGCGTTCAATGTGTTGAACGTCTTTGGCCTCAAGATCAGGAATGAAGCCGGTGATGAGAGCGGCGCGTCCATCTTCGCTGAGGAGGCGCCCCCGAACCTGACGCGGCAAGCGGTCGAGGTAGGTTCTGACGCGCTGGGTTCGTGTCGAGTCCTCGCCGCCGACCCATTGGCGCAAACTTGCAAGCGACCATACGTTGCGCACGTGCGGAAACGCTTCGAGCGCCCCATGGATTTCGCCGACGGCGGTGGCGAGGCGCTCCTGCGGCGGGGTTTGTCCCTCGGGCCACGTGATCATCACTTGAATTGGGTGAATGCCAGCGAGGCGTTCTTCGAGAAGGCTTGATACCTGATAGGCCTGTTCGTTGCGTGGGGTTATGTCGCTCAAGCGGTAGAAAGGCTCAAGCCTCAGATAGAGGATTAGACAGGCAAGCGTGAGGACGATGCCGCAAATCGCCAGCAGCTCATGGTGCGCTTCGATTTTGCGGGCAAGCCAAGACGAGAGCGTCTCGAGTCGGGCGCGGGGGAAGCGAGCACCAACCGTATCGCGTTGCTCTTCGTTAACAGGGCGCAGCAGAAACATAGCCATCGTTGGAACAACAAGCATGACGCATACCAACGTAATGACTGTTCCTGCCGCTGCGCCGAGACCGAAAGTACGAATAAGGGTTGAATCGCTGATCGCAATCGACATTAGAGCCAAGAACGTCGTGAGCGACGTGAGCACGCATGCCGGGCCGACCGTTCGCATGGCGTGGCTGATAGCGTCTGGTGCCGCTTCGCCAACTCCCAGCCGGGCGCGCAGATCGAACGCAATATGCATCGAGTTGGTAAAGGCAATCACCATCAACAGTGGCAACACGGCGTTCATCACCGGGTTAAGCGCGACGTCGAAGAGAGTGAAGAAGCCGAGCGTCCACAAGACGCAGGCGATGGGAGCGGCGTTGGCGATAATGAGCAGGTCGAGGCGGCGGAAGAAAAATAGGCAGACAATGAGGCCAACGCTAAAGCCGCCAATGTTGAATACGATGCGGTCGCGCCGGCTGGCCTCGCCGATCTCGAGCTTCATGACGGGTACTCCGGTCATCCCGATGCGCAGGCCCGGGATTGCGGCCGAGGTTTGCGCGATCGAATCGATCTCCCGGATGAGGGGTCCGAGCCCGCGCTCCATGGCCATCTCAGGGTCGAGGGCGACGACGAGAATGGCAAGGGTGGTGCCTTGGCGCTGATCAGACAATAGCCGGTCGCGGATCAGTGGATGAGATTGCAGCCTCTCGGCCAGCTTCTGCCAGTCTGCGCCTTGCGGAATTTCATCAGGCACCAGCAGTGGCGGTATTTCCAGATTTTTCGGATTTTCACGAATCGAAAAGAGTGATGTCACGCCGGCGACGCCCTGAATAAGTTCAAGCTCAACGTGCAGCGCGCGCAACCGCGTTAGCGTTGCCGGCGTCATGAGGTCGGGGCCTTCGGCCACCACAAAAACGTCGTTGCGGCTGGCGGGAAATCGCTGCGCCATGCGTTCATAGGTCAAGTAGGCAGCCGACTCAGAACGAAAGAAATCATTGAGCGAGTCGTCAGATTTGAGCCACGGCAGGGAGGACAGACTGGCAAGCGTGATGGCTAAGATGAAGGCGAGCGCTAAGCGCGGGTAGCGGACAGGCAAGAGCCCCAGGCACTCGATGCCGAAGCCGTGCGCTCCCGGCCAAGCGGGCCGAGGTGCATTCTGCGCCAATTCCCCTGCGCGATCGCTGCTCATGCTCGCTTCAAGTCCGCGTCATTTGAGTGGGATTTCCCGTGCGCGCCGGTTCCAGAAAGAATTGCGCATTATCGTATTGGCGACACCTAAAATACGCATACTATAGTTTGGGCGCGGGCACGATCCTTTCCCACAGATAACTCAGTAAGGACGTCATGTTGGAGCAAAGCTTCGGGTTTCCTCAGATTGCGTCTCTGCTCATCCTTCTGCAGCGCGGGTTGGAGGAGCTCTATTCAGCGCGCAACACGAAGAGACTGATTGCGGAAGGCGCACAGGAAGTCGGCCGCGACTACTACCCAGTCGTCGCCATTACGCATCTGGCCTGGATCGCGGCGATATTCATGCTGATCCCAGCATCGGCGCAGATTATCTGGCCGCTGCTCCTGCTCTATCTGATGCTGCAGGTTGTGCGTTATTGGGTGATCGCGACCCTGGGACGTTACTGGACACACAGGATTATCACGCTGGAAGATGCCCCGGTCGTGAATCGTGGTCCCTACCGCTGGCTGCGCCACCCAAATTATGTGGTGACAATTGCGGAGACGTTCCTGTTGCCTCTGGTGTTTGCCGACGCGGCGGTGGCGGTGATCTTCGGCTGCGTGTGGAGTGCGGTATTGTATTACAAGATGCTGCTGGAAGATGGGGCGTTGAAGGACCGGCGCGCGGATTGACGCCCTGCGCTTGTCTTTAGGGCGTGGACCGTGTCGTAATCGGGCCATGTCGGATTTTGATGCCATTGCGATTGGTGGCGGGTTGGCGGGCAGCGCGTTTGCGTTGGAGCTGGCGCGACATGGTGCGCGCACTGCTGTCATCGAGCGCACGCCTCACGCGCAATTGAAAGTCTGCGGAGATTTCCTCAGCGCGGAGGCGCAGCATTTGCTCGCATACCTGGGTCTCGAAATGGCCGGTATGGGCGCCACGCATATCGAGACGTTTCGGCTGGTGACGGGCAAGCAATCTGCTACTGCAACGCTGCCCTTTGCTGGCGCGGGGCTTTCGCGACTTACCCTCGATGAGGCGCTGCTCAAAGCGGCGCAGGAGGCCGGTGCGGAGATTATTCGCGGCGAGGGAGTGACGGCATTGGAGCCGGTAGGCGCGCAGGTGGCGGTTCGAACCGGCTCCAGAACCGTCGAAGCCGAATGCGCTGCGTTGGCGACAGGGAAGCACAATCTGCGGGGTTGGCCGCGCACGCCTGGCGATATGACCGCCTACAAGATTCAACTTTCGCTTTCTCAAGAGGCGTCGCGCGCGCTCGACGGCGTGGTTCAGCTCGTCAGCTATCGCGGTGGCTATATCGGAGCGTGTAACGTGGAAAACGAGGAGGCCACGATCTGCTGGTTGATGGACGCACGCGCGATGAAAGAAGTTGGGCCGGAATGGACCGCTCACCTTGACTACATATCAGGTCATTCGCCTGCCATCGGCGACCTTCTGGCCGGCGGGCGCTTTTTGTCGGCGCGGCCGGCCGCGGTCTCTTCGATTCCTTACGGCTACATGCGCCGTGCTGTTATCGCGCCCAACGTCTATCCGGTCGGAGACCAGCTCAGTGTCATTCCATCCTTCACAGGGGATGGTACATCGCTGGCGCTTGCGTCCGGATTAGCGGCGGCCCGCGCGGTTTTAGGCAACCGGACAGCGCAAGGATTTCAAAGCGAATTGCTGGAACGCATTAGCATGCAATTCTTCTGGGCGCGCGCCGTCGATGTCACATTCAAATCGGGCATCACGCGCGCATTAGGTGTTGCTGCAATGGGAACGTTTCCCCCTCTGGCGGGGCTCGTTGCCAGCCTGACGCGCGTCAAGGGCGTCAAGGAAATGACTGCAGATCCAACACAATGAAATAAGCCGAAAAGCCCGGCCCGAATGCGGCAAACAGATAGCGCCCGTGAGCACTGTCGGCGAGCGCTTCCTTGAGGATAAACAGCGCGGTTGCCGACGACATGTTGCCGTACTCTTTGAGGACTTGCCAAGAATACCGCAACTGATCGCGCGACAGTCCCAAACTCTCCTCCGCAACCTCGAGAACCTTACTGCCGCCTGGGTGAAACAGAAATCCGTCGAAGTCGGCGAGCGAAAGCCCCTCGCGCTCTAGGAAGGGGAAGAGCGCCTCGCCGAGACGCTCGCGCATAAGCGTGGGAAGTTCCGGGCTTAGGACGACACCGAAGCCGTCGTTCTTGATATCCCAGCCCATGATGTGTTCGGTCTTTGACCAGAAATAATCTCCCTGCGGCCCCACGATCGATCGCCCGGCGGGGAGGCCGTTGCGCGCGCCGTTGCGACTGCGCAAAACAACGCCCGCTGCACCATCTCCAAAGAGAGCGGCAGAGACGAACATGGCTAGGCTTGGGTCGTTGACGCGCAAGCACAACGAGCACAGATCGACGGTGAGGAAAAGTACGTTGGAGCCAGGTATGGCCTGGGCCATTCGTACCGAGCGGGCCAAGCCGGCAACGCCGCCACCGCAGCCCAGCCCGAAGATGGGGATGCGCTCCACATTGGGGCGGAAGGGCAGGCGGTTCATTAGACGCGCTTCGAGGCTGGGGATCGAAAGCCCGGTTATGGTGTTAGTGACGACGACATCGATATCGCTCAACTGCAGGTCTGCTTGCTCTACGGATGCGCGTGCAACCTGTTCCAGCAGGTCGAGTGAGTGTCGCTCGAACGACGCCGTACGCTCCTCCCAAGAGCGCGGCTGATGATACCAATCAGTCGGCTCCACCGAGTAGCGTGTGTCAATGCCGGTATTGGTGTAGAGCGCTTCTAGGCGGGCAAACTGCGGGAAAACCTTCTGGGCGCGTTCTGCGGCCTCTTCCTGCCCGACCGTGTACTTTGGGACTGCGGTGGCGACGGAGGCGATCTCGACACTGTACGTAGACGCGGACGCACGATCAGCCAGTTTGAGCTCTGTTTCTGATGACATAGGACCCCGGTCTGGTGCGGTTTGATCAGCTAGTCGGCGCTGGCATTTCTGCACAATGTTAATGCAGGGACGCTGGCGGCGATATTGCATTTGGGGCACACAGTGCGTGCACTTCCTATGCGCGTGCAGCCGAATGGCAAAACGATGGCGGCCGGGAGGCCGGGGTGCCCGAATCGATTGTATTGATGGGGGCAGGGGGGAAGTTCCCGCCTATTTAGCCTCGATCTTGAGATTGGGAAGGTCGACGACCACGCGCTGCTGCTGGCTCTCGAAGTAAAGGTAGCCGAGGACGGCGACGGCAACTGCCAGCACGATGATCACGAGGTTCTTGGTGTCCATATGATTCTCCTACGGTGGCAAGGCGATGCCTTGTGTCCGTCGAGTGCCATATCGCGAGCGTAGCGGCAAGGGAAAGGGATGAGCCAGAGGCTTCCCCTAAGCGACCGCCAAAAGGGTCTTTGCAGGCAAGCCGGTTTGATCCTGAAGTGAATGCTTATCCTGCTTATCAGAGGTTGGACGTAGCTTGATGCCTTCCGGCGTCCCTGGTCTTTCGCGGGCGGGCCGCGCCCGGCATGGCCGAGGACCTCTTGCGACTTAGGTCCGATTGTCGATACCCAAATTGAGCGGCAACATGTTCGCGGCGTGGGGAGTAAGGAGATCTATCATGACCCTAAAGGGTGTTCTTCAATTCAGTTCTTGCATGGTACTCGCATTTTCATGCCATGAGGCAGCCGCTCAAATACCACCACCTCCCGATGGCGAAAAATCCCTCTCCACCGCCTATACCGGGAAGACATACTCACCCTACGCCCGGCGAGGGTTTGCTAGCCGGCCGCTGTGGGGTGACACCCATCTCCACACATCTATGTCAATGGACGCAGGCGCATTTGGTAACCGGCTCGGCGTACGTGAAGCGTATCAATTTGCGCGCGGCAACGAGGTGACCTCGTCGACGGGCTTGCCTGTGAAATTGTCGCGGCCGCTCGATTTTCTTGTCGTTGCCGACCACTCCGACAACATGGGTTTCTTTCCCGACCTGTTCGCTGGCGCGCCGCACATCCTTTCCGACCCTAAAGGCAAGGATTGGTATGACCGCGTTGAGGCCGGGCAGGGCGTCGATGTTGCGCTCGAACTCATCGGCCTGTTTTCGCAGGGCAAGTTTCCTAAGGCGTTGATGTACACACCCGATTCTAGGCCATACAAATCGGCTTGGAAAGAAACCGTCGACGCCGCTGAAGAGTACAATGAGCCTGGCAAATTCACGGCATTCATCGGCTATGAATGGACATCCCTAGATAAGGGCAACAATCTCCACCGAGTTGTTATTTACCGCGACGACGCAGACAAAGCTTTGAAAATGGTCCCTTACACCACTGTGGCGCCGCAAGGCAGCATTGATCCGCTCGATCTTTACAAATGGCTGACAACCTATGAGCACAAGACCGGCGGCAACGTGCTCGCAATTGCTCATAACGGCAATCTGTCGAACGGCGTCATGTTCCCGATTGATGCCCAATTCACCGGCCGCAAGCTCGACGGCACGTACGTGACCGAACGCGGCAATTGGGAGCCTTTGTATGAGGCAACCCAGATCAAAGGTGATGGTGAAGCACACCCGTACCTATCGCCGGAGGATGAGTTTGCAAACTATGAGACTTGGGACATTGGCAATCTTGATGCGTCCCAGGCCAAGACAAAGGATATGCTGGCTGGAGAGTATGCGCGCGAGGCGCTAAAGCGCGGGCTTGCACTCGAAGCCCGGCTTGGGACCAATCCTTATAAATTCGGGATGATCGGTTCGACTGATAGCCACACTTCGCTGGCCACAGCGCAGGAGGACAACTTTTTTGGCAAACACTCCGGTGCCGAGCCGAGCCCGGAGCGCATGAGCCATCCGTTCATGAAGACCGACGTTGGAACAATCAATGGTTGGCAACAAGTCTCTTCGGGTCTTGCAGCAGTGTGGGCTCCAGAGAACACGCGTGAATCCATATTCGATGCCATGGAACGCAAGGAGGTTTACGGCACGACCGGTAGCCGCATGGCTGTGCGCTTCTTCGGTGGATGGGACTACACCGATGACGACTTAAAGAGCCGCGCCCCCGCCTTTGCCGGTTACACGAAGGGTGTACCGATGGGCGGTGACTTGGCCGCAAAGCCAGACAATGCGGACGCGCCGACATTCATGGTCTATGCATTGCGAGATCCAATCGGTGCCAACCTCGATCGCATCCAAATCATCAAGGGTTGGCTTGGCGAGGACAGCAAAACCCAAGAAAAAGTCTTTGACGTCGCCTGGTCGGGCGACCGTAAGGCGGGCCCGAATGGCAAGGTTCCCCCGGTCGGAAACACGGTTGATACAAAGAAGGCTAACTTTACCAATACGATTGGCGCTTCTGAGTTGGCTGCAGTGTGGACTGATCCCGATTTCGACCCGACAGAGAAAGCCTTCTACTATGCGCGGGTGATCGAAATCCCCACACCGCGCTGGTCGACCTATGA
>CAZURR010000007.1:0-53071 GCA_964622715.1 uncultured Hyphomicrobium sp.
TCGTGAAGCTGGCAGTGGTTCTCGCGGCCATCTACGTCGTCGTGGCGATTGCGGCGTTCGTAATGCAGCGGCGTCTAATGTATTTCCCCGACCCCGTGCGCGTTGAGCCATCGGCGTTCGCGCTTGCAGGTGTGGAGGAGCGCGAGCTTAAGGCCGATGGCGCCATCCTCGTCGCCTGGTATGGGCGCTCCGCGCCAGGGCAGCCGACGCTGCTGTATTTTCACGGCAATGCAGGAAACCTCGCGAGCCGATCTGAGCGCGTGCGCAAGTACGTAGAGCGTGGCATCGGCATTCTTATGCTGAGCTATCGTGGCTATGGCGGCTCCACGGGAAGTCCGTCGGAGCGTGCTAACGTGGCCGATGCAAAGGTGGCATACGATGCGCTGATTAGGGACGGCCTCGCCCCCAAAGATATCATCCTCTACGGCGAGTCGCTGGGCTCTGGCGTAGCTGTGCAGCTTGCTGCGGAGAAGCCTGTGGGCGCCCTCATTCTCGATGCGCCATATACGTCAATCGTCGACGTCGCCGCGCAGGCCTACCCGTTCTTGCCGGTTCGCGGGTTCATCTTCGATCGCTATGAAACAATGCGCCATTTGAATGGTGTAAAGGCGCCATTGCTTGTGCTTCACGGCGAAGAGGACGAGGTCATCCCAGTTGCAATGGGGCGAGCAGTCTATAACGCCGCCAAGGGACTAAAGGAGATCGTGACCTTTCCCGGTGCCGGTCATTCGGACCACCACTTGCTCGGGTCCTATGAAGAGGTATTTCGCTGGATCGACAACTTGCGTGGGCGCACCAACATGGTGCCGCCAAAAATGCAAATGCGCCCGTGAGCGTTTTCGCTCGGGGCGCATGGCAATCGCAAACTATAAATTCGTGAAGAAAGGAGTTTGCCGCTCTCAACTAGCGGCGGCCAGGCGGCTTTGCGGCCCCTCGGGCAGCGGCGGCCGGCTTGCCAGGTAGCAACCCCTCGCGCTGTAAGCGCTTACGGGCAAGCTTGCGGGCGCGGCGTACGGCCTCGGCCTTCTCGCGAGCTTTGCGCTCTGATGGTTTCTCAAAAAAATTGCGAAGCTTCATCTCCCGGAAAATGCCCTCGCGCTGCATCTTCTTCTTGAGCGCCTTGAGAGCCTGATCGACGTTGTTGTCGCGGACGAGTACCTGCAAGCGATGCCTTCCTTTGAAGTAATCTGAGTGATTGAACAACACAAACACGCCCGCGGCGAGGAACCCCGCCGGCACCGCGTCTGCAATCGAATGTGAGCGGTCCCTACCAAAAAGCCGCGAATTTGTCCATCCGTACTGTGACCTAACCCCGCCTATCCATCAGAAGATCGGGGCTTCAAGCGCGTGAAATGGCCCATTTTGCGGTCAGGGCGAGCCTCTGCTTTGCCGTAGAGATGCAGGCACACGCCAGGCTCGGCGGCAAGACGGCGCCAATCGTGCGCATCGACCCCGATAAGATTGTTCATCTGGACGTCTGAATGGCGATCGGTTGCGCCCAATGGCCAGCCAACAACCGCGCGGATGTGGTTCTCAAATTGGCTGACCTGGCACGCGTCGATCGTCCAGTGGCCGCTGTTGTGAACGCGCGGCGCAATCTCGTTGACGATCAGCGGCTCCGCGCTGTCACCGCCTACATGGAACATTTCGACGGCCAATACGCCGACGTGATTGAGCGCGGTCGCGATCTGTTCGGCAATTTGGCGCGCGCGAACCAGATGCGGCAGTTGAAGATCCGATGGCACGGTGGACGATCTCAAGATTCCGCCCTTGTGGTGGTTCAGGGCGATGTCATAGAAGCGCGTCTCGCCAGCGGCGTTGCGTACAACGAGAACGGAGACCTCGCAGGCAAACGCTACAACGGCCTCCAGCACGGCTGCCCGGCGGCCAATTTCATCGTACGCGGAGGCCAACTCTGCTGCATTTGTGATGCGCACTTGGCCCTTGCCGTCATAGCCGAGCCGGCGAGTCTTCAAAATTGCGGGAAGTCCTACAGCATTGATTGCGGTATCAAAATCCACCTGGGAGTCGATGGCGGCGAAAGGCGCGACGGGAACGTTGAGTTGCCAGATGAAGCGCTTTTCGACGAGCCGATCTTGCGAGGCCTCCAGTGACTTTGGTCCGGGGCGTACCGGCTTTATGCGTTCGGCCGCTGCGACAGCAGGGAGAGGCACGTTCTCAAACTCGTAAGTGATGACGTCAACATCGTCTGCGAACGCTTCGAGCTTGGCCGCATCGTCGAACGCGCCGATCATCGAGCCCTCGGCCACGTCGCATGCGGGGCCGACGACATCCGTATATACCCGGCATTTGAATCCAAGGCGTGCCGCCGCGAGGATCAACATGCGCCCGAGTTGACCGCCACCCAATATACCAATTGTCGAACCTGGCGGCAGCGCCTGCATCGTTTGGCGTCTCACGCGTCCTTGGGCGAATCAGGCACGCTCGCAGTCTGCGCGGCGCGGTAGGCTTCGATGCGCTTCATGAGATTCGGGTCGTCGAGCGCAAGGATCTGTGCCGCAAGAAGGCCGGCGTTAGTGGCACCCGGGTCGCCGATGGCCAGCGTTCCAACAGGCACGCCGGCCGGCATCTGCACGATGGAGTAGAGACTGTCCTGACCGCCAAGTGCATTTGTCTGAATGGGAACGCCGAGCACCGGTAGCGGCGTCATGGAGGCTGCCATGCCGGGCAAATGCGCTGCTCCGCCGGCGCCAGCAATGATCACTTTCAGTCCGCGCTCTTTCGCCGATGTCGCATATTCGGCGAGACGTGCGGGTGTGCGATGCGCCGAGACGATTCGCGCCTCATAAGGCACATTGAGCTCGTCGAGGATTGCCGCTGCTTTTTTGAGGGTTGGCCAGTCAGACTGGCTTCCCATAATGATGCCGACGACGGCGGTCACGTTGCTCATTGCTGCGTTACGTCCGGCCCAAAAGAAAGCGCGGGATTACAGGAGTGAGGCGGTCTTTACAAGGGGCTTCCACGTTTACTTTCGGAGGTCTTACCATGTGCGGTGGCGGTCGCATTCGAGGCGGCGGCGTTCTTCAAACATACCTACCGGCCACTACTCAGGCGATGTGGCGCTGTTGCCGGGGGTGGATGCCCAAGTCTGCTGACGCCGCGCGAGTGATTTGCGCGGTTGTGCGTCAGGCAATGATGTCAGGCAGCAATTGGTCCTCGATCACCGCTATGCGATCCTTGATGGCAAGCTTCCTTTTTTTGAGCCGTTTGATAAGGAGTTGCTCGGCCGTTCCCACGGCCTCAAGCGTCACGATCTCTTCGTCGAGATCGCGGTGCTCCGTCCTAAGCTTAACGAGTTCCTCACGGAGCTCTCTCTCGTCGAGACGCTGCATATTGCCGGTTCAGTCAAAACCCGCTCGCCGTAGACCCACCTGCGCAAACTATCGACGTGTTCAGTGCATATGGCAAGCGACAGCCTAATCTAAATTCAGAAATTCTATGCCGATACCAAAGCTTAAGCTCAAGACACGGCGTATACAAATGTTTCACCTTGTATCACGTTTTGCCTTTACTTGGTGTCTTCAAGCTTAGGCACGGGTTGGACAAACGCGCCACAATCTGTCAATTTGAGCCGGTTCGTTCAACATTCGCATGGAGGTCCACGATGGCGCTTGGTGCTCACCTCGCAGAGCTAGCTGAGAAACATCGGATACTCAAACGAAAGATCGAAGAAGAGGTCGCCCGGCCGGGCTCGGACGATCTGGAGATACACCGGCTGAAGGTAGAAAAGCTGAAGATTAAGGATGAGATTGCGCGCCTCCAGTGCGACGAGACGCGACACTAGCCTCCTTCCGCGAGTGGTTTCCGCTCGCTGGAATAAATCGGCAAGATGCCTTGTAGTCCGGCCCCCTCGATCCGGGAGGGCCGGCTTTTTTGCGAGTTCACTCGCGGGAAGACGCGTTCCAAGCGACGGGTCCACGCCTGATCCTCACGCCTCTTTCGCCATCTGGCGCAGCTTGAACTTTTGTATTTTTCCCGTGGACGTTTTCGGCACCTCGGCGAACACGATGTGGCGCGGGCATTTGTAGTGCGCGAGCCCCTCCCTGCACCAGGCGACAAGCTCGTCGGTAGTCGCAACAGCGCCGGGGCGCAACTCAACGAACGCGCAGGGCGTCTCGCCCCACTTCTCGTCAGGCTTAGCAACGACGGCGCAATAGGCGATCGCCGGGTGCGTGTAGAGCACATCCTCCACCTCGATCGAGGAGATGTTCTCGCCACCAGAAATGATGATGTCCTTGGAGCGATCCTTCAGTTGAATGTAGCCGTCGGGATACAACACACCAAGGTCGCCGGAGTGGAACCAGCCGCCCGCAAACGCTTCGTCCGTGGCGCTCGGGTTCTTCAGGTAACCCTTCATGACAATGTTGCCACGGAACATGACCTCACCCAGGGTCTCACCGTCGGCCGGAACGGGGGTCATGGTTTCGGGGTCCATTACGCTTAAGTCTTCCAGCGCGACGTAACGCACGCCCTGGCGCGATCTCATGCGCGCACGTGCGGTATCGTCGAACTGGTCCCATTCAGTATTCCACTCGTTCACGGTGGCCGGCCCGTATGTTTCGGTTAGTCCGTAGAGATGGGTCAGATGGAATCCCGCCGCCGTCATTGCATCAAGCACAGACTGGGGCGGCGGTGCGGCGGCGTGATTGACATACACGCTGTGCAAGATCGGCCGCTTTTCTTCATCCTTAGCATTGAGCAATGTCGACATGACGATCGGCGCCCCGGAAAGATGCGTCACGGTGTGATCGACGATGGCGTCGTACATGGCTTTCGCCCGGACCCACCTGAGACAAACATGTACTCCCGCCACCACCGAAAGCGACCAGGGAAAGCACCAGCCGTTGCAATGGAACATCGGCAGTGTCCACAGATAGACGGGATGCAAACCCATGCCTGTCTCGATGGTATTGGCGTAACACATGAGCGCTGCGCCGCGGTGGTGATAGACCACGCCCTTAGGGTTGCCGGTCGTGCCCGAAGTGTAGTTCAGCGTGATCGCGTCCCATTCATCGGAGGTCGTGCGCCAGGCAAATTCGGGGTCGCCCTTGGCTATGAGCTCGTCATAGTCGTCAGCAGATAGGCGCTGGCCGCTTTGGGGGAATTCCTTGTCGTCATAGTCGATGACGATCGGATTAACTTTTGCCAGCGCCAGGGCCTCTTTCATCGCCGCGGAGAACTCGCGGTCGACAATGAGCAGCTTGGTGTCTGCATGATCGAGTTGAAAAGCTATAATGTTCGGATCGAGCCGCGTGTTGATCGAATGCAGAACCGCGCCGGTCATGGGCACGCCGTAGTGCGCGTCGAGCATTGCCGGGGTATTGGCGAGCATTACAGAGACGGTGTCGCAAGGGCCGATGGATCGGCTAATTAGCACGGAAGCGAGCCGGCGGCAGCGCGCGTAGAACTCCGAGTAGTTGATACGCGAATCACCATGGATGATTGCCGTATGATTGGGATAGATCGCGGCCGCACGCTGCAGGAATTGCAAAGGCGTCAGCGGAAGGTAGTTGGCAGGCGTCTTATCGAGATGTTGGTCGTAGTGGCTGGAGGACATTGCTCGGCCGGCGCTTTTAGAGACTGGGTCTAACCTGAATTTCTGCTCGTCTCCTAAACGCTAGCGAAAGCAGCGGTACTCAGCAACGCTCATGTATCGAGGGCTGCATTGCGGCAGCCCGGCGGATGTCCTGCGCTGCTTGCACCCACACAGTGCCGGCTACTCTTTGCTGCTTTCTTCCCCGTCAGACTTCTCCTCGCCGCCCGACATCCCCTTCAGCTTGGCGAAGACGCGGGCCTGCTGCTCTTCGGGGGTCTCCTCCCGCTTCTCCTCCTGCCTAGGCTGGATGATTTCCGCCCTGGGTCGCTCGGCTGTGGTGGCAGTTGCTGTTGTTGCCTCGGTGGGCAGCAGTGTGCCGCCCTTTCCCAGTGCCTTCTCTGCGTCCCTGTGTTCCCGGTCCAAGCGCCGTGCGGCCTTCTTCACTTCGTTATCGAGGTCGATCTGCGAGCATAGACCCAACGTCACTGGATCTTGGGGCGTCAGGTTCGCTGTGTTCCAGTGGGTGCGGTCGCGGATCTGGTTGATCGTCGGCTTCGTGGTGCCAACCAGGCGCATGATCTGGCTGTCTTTGAGTTCGGGATGGTTGCGCAGGATCCAGAGGACAGCGTTGGGGCGGTCGTGGCGGCGTGAGACGGGCGTGTAGCGGGGGCCCTTTTTCGCCGGCGTAGGCGGCACGATGACCTTTGGCTCAGCGATGTGGAGCTCGTGGGTGGGGTCGCGTTCTGCGCGCTCAATCTCGTCGCGCGTGAGCTGCCCAGACGTCACCGGATCGAGGCCCTTGATGCCCTGGGCGACGTCACCATCGGCAATACCCTTGACCTCAAGCACGTGCAGCCCGCAAAACGCGGCAATCTGGTCGAACGTCAGCGATGTACTATCGACGAGCCATACGGCCGTGGCTTTGGGCATTAAGGGCTTGCGGTCGCTCATAGCGGCTTTACCTCCGGCATCCTGTGGTGCGTCCGCAGGGCCAAACTGTTCGGGGCAACTGGGGAATGGTGCCTTATAGCTTGGTGCGGCTCGTCCACGCAACCACAGATCCGGGGTTTTGGGGCGGCGCGTTGTTGCCGGCCGGGGGCAGCGCAGATAGGGTCGCGCGGCGCTAAACTAGCGGCAACAAATGGGAGCAGCAGGAACAATGACAGCGGCAAATGGCGTTTTCTTCGAAGACCTTAGCCTGGGCCAGGAGGCGAGCCTCTCCAATACCGTGAGCGAGGCCGATATCATCGCCTTTGCCGGCGTCTCAGGCGACCGAAATCCCGTTCATCTCGATGCTGATTATGCGGCAAAGACGATGTTCAAGGAGCGCATTGCCCACGGCATGCTGTCGGCAGCCTACATCTCGGCGGTGTTCGGCATGAAGCTGCCCGGACCCGGCGCGATTTACATTTCGCAGATGCTCAAATTCAAGGGACCGGTCAAGATTGAAGATACGGTCGTCACCACCGTGAAAGTCGACGAGCTGATCCCAGAAAAGCGGCGTGCGCGCTTTGAGTGCGTCTGTACCGTCAACGACAAGCCCGTCGTCGAGGGCGAGGCAATGCTGATGGTGCCGGCGCGTCTGGCCTAAGCGCGTTTTGAGCGCAGGAGCATTTTCCAAGATGCGGGTGGTGCAAGGCTTTCGGGGAGTGCCTGATGCGGCCCGTGGTTCGGTACTCGCCATTGGCAACTTCGATGGTGTGCACCGGGGGCATCAGGCATTGTTTGCGGCTTCGATAGCGAAGGGTAAGGAGATTGGCGCGCCGTCGGGCGCGCTGATCTTTGAGCCGCATCCGCGCGAGTACTTCCACCCGAAGGAGCCGCACTTCCGTCTGACGACGCAGGCGCAGAAGCTAGCAATCTTCGAAGCGCTTGGCTTGGAACTTGCAATCGTACTCGATTTCGATGCTGAGCTTGCCGAGCTGGCAGCCGAAGCGTTCGTCTCTCGTGTGCTCGTGGAAGGTCTCGGTGCCCGGCACGTTGTCATTGGGCATGATTTTTTCTTTGGGAAGAATCGCGGTGGCACGCCGGAGACAATGCAATCTGCGGCCGATTCGCTTGGGTTCGGTCTGACGGTCGTTGCGCCCGTTGCCGAGGGAGGCGAAGTTTTCTCCTCCAGCACCATTCGGCTGCGGCTAGCGCAGGGCGATGTAAAGGGCGCGGCTCAAATGATGGGGCGTTGGTGGCGCGTGGGCGGCACGGTGATTGGCGGCGCCAAGCGGGGTGGAGGGCTCGGCTTTCCCACAGCCAATGTGCCGCTGGCGCGCGGCACAGGTCTCGGCCATGGCATTTACGCGGTGCGGACCTATCTCGGTCGGGACCGCTACGATGGGGCAGCATATCTAGGCACGCGGCCGACCTATGATGCTGGTATGCCGGTGCTCGAGGTGTATCTGTTCGATTTTGAGGGCGATCTCTATGACCGCGCGATCGAGGTTGAGTTCATCGACTTCATTCGCGATGACCGCAAATTCGACACCAGCGAGGCGCTGATCGTACAGATGCAAGACGACTGCGCCAGAGCCCGCGAAATCTTAAGCGGCGCCAGCATGGCCCCGCGAATATGAAGGCCTTTAGCCTTCCTGGATCAGCAAGGCGCTTGCTGCTAGAACCCCCCGCGTGAAACCCGGCGAGACGGATAATGACGAATAACAGCGGCGGCGATGGCAGCGCCATCAAGGCCAAGAAAAAGAGCGGAACAAGGTCCGTCGATCCGGTGGCGGCAGAGGCCGACGCAGGTGAGGGGCGTGACTGGAGCAAGACGCTCTTTTTGCCGAAAACGGATTTCCCGATGAAGGCGGGGCTGCCCAAGCTGGAGCCGCGGCTGTTGCAGCGCTGGGAAGAGATCGGGCTTTATGACCGCTTGCGCGAGAAATCACGCAACCGCGCGAAGTTCGTACTGCATGACGGGCCGCCCTACGCCAACGGCAACATCCACATCGGGCACGCGCTCAACAAGATCCTGAAAGATCTCGTCGTGAAGTCGCAGCAAATGCTGGGGCTCGATTCCAACTATGTGCCGGGCTGGGACTGCCATGGCCTGCCGATCGAGTGGAAAATTGAAGAGAAATACCGCGCCAAGGGCCGCGATAAGGATGCCGTGCCGATCAATGAGTTTCGCAAAGAGTGCCGCGAGTTCGCCGCGCATTGGATCAACGTGCAGCGCGAGGAGTTCCAGCGCCTCGGCATCGTCGGCGATTGGATACACCCGTATTCGACGATGAACTATATCGCCGAGTCGACGATTGCCGGCGAGCTGATGAAGTTCGCTATGAACGGCACACTCTACCGCGGCTCCAAGCCGGTCATGTGGTCGGTTGTTGAGAAGACTGCGCTGGCGGAGGCTGAGGTCGAGTACCTGGACTATCAGTCCGACATGATCTGGGTGAAGTTTCCCGTTCTGAAAGGGGAAGGCTGGATCCCGACGGGACGCCGTTTGGAACCGGAGAAACCTATCCCGGAAATGCGGCGGATGGATTTCCGTGACGTGTCGGTCGTCATCTGGACGACCACACCATGGACGATTCCGGGCAATCGCGCAATCAGCTACTCTTCAAAGATTAACTACGGTCTGTATGAGATCACCGAGGCGCCACCTGACAATTGGGCGAAGGTCGGAGATAGGCTTATCCTGTCTGACGAACTCGCGGACGAGGTTTTCAAAGCAGCGCGGGTTGAGGACAAGAAGAGACTGCATGACGTTCCTGCGGACGTCCTGGCGGGCATTCTTTGCGCGCACCCTCTTCGCGACGAGGGATACGATTTCGACGTTCCCCTTCTCGACGGCGACCACGTCACCGACGACACGGGCACCGGCTTCGTGCACACGGCTCCGGGGCACGGCACAGACGACTATCATATTTGGACGGCGAGCCAGGCGGCGCTGAAAGAGCGCGACATCGACACGACCATACCCTTCACCGTCGATGCTGACGGCGTCTTCACCCAGGACGCGCCGGGCTTCACTGGAATGCGCGTGCTCACCGAGAAGGGCGCCAAGGGCGACGCCAATGACGCCGTCATCAAGGCGCTTGTCGAGGCGGACGCGCTGATTGCCCGCGGGCGCCTGAAACACCAGTACCCGCACTCCTGGCGCTCAAAGAAGCCGATCATCTTCCGCAATACGCCCCAGTGGTTCATCGCCGTGGATAAGCCCATAAAGGGCGCGCCGAAGGGGTCGAACAAGACGTTGCGCGAGATCGCCCTCAATGCGATTGGCGAGACCGAGTGGGTGCCCAGCATCGGCGCGAATCGCATTCGCGGCATGGTCGAACAGCGCCCCGATTGGGTGGTGTCGCGACAACGCGCTTGGGGCGTGCCAATTTCCGTTTTCCGTAACACGCGGACGGGCGAGGTCATCCCGTCGGCGAAGTTCAAAAAGTCAAAGGAGTTGATTGCGCGCATCACAAAGGCGTTCGCGAAGGATGGTGCCGATGCGTGGTTTGTTGCCGCCGCGAAGCAACGATTCCTCGATGATCTCGTCGACGATCCGGCCGACTGGGAGCAGGTGCGCGACATCCTCGACGTCTGGTTTGATTCGGGTTCCACACACGCTTTCACGCTCGAAGATCCAAAGCGCTTCCCTGGACTTGCCGACGTCAAGCGCGTGCGCGACGGTGGCAAGGACCGTGTCATGTACTTGGAAGGCTCCGACCAGCATCGCGGCTGGTTCCAATCTTCACTGCTGGAATCTTGCGGTACACGCGGCCGCGCGCCATACGACATTGTGCTGACGCACGGCTTCGTGCTCGATGAGAAGGGCGAGGACAAGATGTCCAAGTCCACGGGCAATGTGCTCTCCCCGCAGGATGTCATCAAGGAGTCAGGTGCCGACATCCTGCGTCTGTGGGTGGCGTCGGCCGACTACGAGCGCGATATCCACTTCGGACCAGGCATCGTGAAGCACTCGGTGGAGGCCTACCGCAAGCTGCGCAATACGTTGCGCTGGATGCTGGGTGCGCTTGCACACCTTGATCCCAAGGACAAAGTCAAGTTCAAGGACATGCACGAGTTGGAGCTGGAGCGCCTGATTCTGCACCGTCTCTGCCTGCTCGACGAAGAGGTGCGTGAGGCCTATGCGACGTACGACTATCGCAAAGTTGTCGCGCTGCTTTCCCAGTTCATGAACTCAGAGCTCTCCGCCTTCTACTTCGATATCCGCAAGGACGCGCTCTACTGCGAGCCTTATTCGAGTGTGAAGAGGCGTGCAGCACTCACTGTCATTGACGTGCTGTTGGAGGCGTTGGTGGCGTGGCTTGCTCCAATCCTATCGTTTACGGCCGAAGAGGTCTGGCTGGCACGCCACGATGCCGCCGAGGGGTCCGTGCATTTGGAGACCTTCCCGCAGATTGACAACGGTTGGCGCAACGATGAGCTGGCGCAGAAATGGGAGAAGGTGCGCGCCGTGCGCCGCGTCGTAACAGGCGCGTTGGAATTGGAGCGCGCCGACAAGCGCATTGGTTCCAGCCTGGAGGCTGCGCCTGAGGTCTACGTCGCTGATAACGAGATGTTGCGAGCGCTTGAGCGCGTCGACTTGGCAGAAATTTCCATCACCAGCGCTGCCAAGCTCATCGCCAAGGCGCCACCTGAGGGTGCCTTTATGCTACCCGACGTTCCAGGTGTGGGTGTGGTGCCCAAGCGCGCTGAGGGAAGAAAATGCGCCCGCTCTTGGCGCATTCTTCCCGATGTCGGCGCCGATCCAGATTTCCCGGAACTGTCGCCGCGGGATGCCGCTGCTGTACGCGAGTTCGATCGGAGGGCAGAGGATGCGCCAGCATGACGAGCTCCAACTCGGCACTTCGAGGTTGCGTATGGGGACCGTTCTCTCGACTGGGGCTCTATGTGCTGCTTGCCACGTTCGTGCTGGATCAAGCCGTCAAGTGGTGGCTCCTGGCTGACTATCGACTTGCCGATAGGGGCCGGGTCGCCGTGACCCCGTTTTTCGACCTGGTTTTGGTCAAGAATTCAGGAATTAGCTACAGCTTCTTCGAACAGGAAAGTTTTATGGGCCAGGTTTTGCTGGCCGCATTCGGGGTTGTGGCCGCAATGGCTCTGTGGGTCTGGCTCGCACGGGGCGCAACAAGCCGGCTCATGGCCGTCAGTCTAGGCCTTATTATGGGGGGAGCGCTCGGCAATGCCCTGGATCGTGTGCTGATCGGGGGGGTTGCGGACTTTATCTCACTGCATGCATATGGCTTTTATTGGTACGTGTTCAATATTGCCGATGTAGCCATTGTTGCAGGGGTGATTGGCCTCTTGTATGACTCTCTTGGGGCGAGTCGCAATGATGCCGCATAGCCGTTGTAGCGCAGGACGTTAGATTTCCGCGCTGCGGGCCTACATGACGCGGGCCGATCAGCGCCACGGGGGATATACATGCCGCGCAGAACTTGGTCATCGAGGGCAGCAATTCTGTCTATCCCACTATGCCTCGCGTTTGGCGCATCTGGTTGTTCGATGGATGATCTCCAGTTCAACGGCGGAATCTTCGACGCCGTCGGCCTTTCCGATGCGGCCAAGGCAAAAAGCGGGTCGGAGCCTAAGATTGCCGCGCGTGCACCACTGGTCGTGCCGCCTTCGCTCGACCGCTTGCCGGAGCCCGGCTCGGAAGAACCCGCTGAGAATGCGGAGATCGCCGGCATCCGAGACTACGATGCGGCGAGGACCGCATCAAAGGAAGAGCGTGAGCGCCAGCAGGCTGAGTATTGCAAAGTCAACTACGATCAAGCAAAGGCACGAGGCGAAGAGGTTGACTTTGTCGCTGGACCGCTTGGGCCGTGCCGGAAGTCGGTGCTGACGGCAATAAAAAAGTGGAACTCCTCTTCTGACGAATAGTTGGCGCCTTCATATCGCCGATCATGGCCGGCGCGCCGCATCGGCCCGCATTTTCACATTACGCCTTGCCTTGTAGCGCTTGCATTCGTTCGAATGCCAAGAGGGACTTTGTAGTGCCACACTGACATCAGTATTTCTGATATATCTAATAGGAAAAATTAAGTTGCCCTTATGCATAGGGGCATCTATGTGACAAATGGGGAAAAAGAGGTCTGCTCTCTTCCCTCACTTCGAAGGAGGAAACATAATGAAGGTTTGGACCAAGCCCGCAGTTCGCGAGCAGGAAGTTGGCCTCGAGGTTACGAGCTATCTGCCGGCCGAGATCGACATCATCTAAAGCACTACGATTACTGTGATACTGCATTGCGGCGGCCGATGCTTCGGTCGCCGTAATACGTATTGGGCGACCGCGTTCGCAGCGCTTCGGGCCTCGGTTTAGCGCTGGCGCTACTATTAGTCGGCCGTACCTTTGTCGGCTGTATCTTTGGCAAAATTTCCTTCGACACGCGCCATCCACCTCTCGAACGAATTGCGCAGAATATCGATGGAAAATTGAATGCCTTCGAGAACTTCTGGGCCGTGTTCGTCGGGCGCATCGAGCTTGCGTGTGATTTCGGCGTGGGTCTGAAGCATATTCTGCCAATCCTTGCGCGCATTCTCGCCGATCGTATCGCTGGCGCCGATCGATTCACTTACAGCGCGGATCTTTTGCTCGAGTTCGGCGAGTTTGCGTTTGGTCTCCTCGACGGTCGGATTCTGGCTCATCTCGCTCTCCGAAGTTCTTAACCGTAGCCGCTAGGCGTTCCGTTTCTGGCATAATCCAAGTCTTCAAGACCGGGAATGAGACAGTAGCGGTTGCAGGCACCCGGAAGCAATTTTTTCAGTCACATCATCGAAGGAGGAACAGCCGCCTGCCTTGTCAAACGCGTACCATGACGCGCTTGACCAGCCCCGCGCTGCGGCGGTGACCTAAGCTTACATCTTATGAAAGCTTGAGAGCTGGTGGAGCCGAGCGGGATCGAACCGCTGACCTCGTGAATGCCATTCACGCGCTCTCCCAACTGAGCTACGGCCCCGATCGTTGGGAATCTGTGCGATGGGAGCCAATTAATTTGCCCACCCGCAAACCGGGGCCCTGATTAGGCCCTCGTCGTCAAAACCGCAAGGGCGAACTTGCTCTGTGGACCAGGACGTATCCACGCAAAGAACTCGCCGACAAGTAAAAAAGGTGGTCTCAGGATTCTTGGCCTCCCTCGGGCTTGGTGCCGCCGAGGATATTCGATACGTCGCCTCCGTCCTCTTCCTCCACCTGCAGGAAGGTCTCGTCGTCGTCGTTGTCAACTGTCTTGTCGGCCTCAACCTCGTCGAGCGTGTCCTCTTCCGCGGTCTCGTCCTCATTGGCATCCGCTTCCGCGAACTCTTCCTTCTTCGGCTTGCGAGGCTTCTGCTCTTCAGGCTGCACGATAACAATAGGCCCCGGCGAAGAGGCGATGACATACGCAGCACCGCAGATCGGGCAAGCGATAGGGCTACGGCTCAAGTCGTAAAAGCGGGCGCCGCACTCGCTATTCTGGCAGGTACGCTTTGTCCCGCGGTCTTGCTTGGTTGCCATGGAACCAACCTTAAGATGTTAGGAGAGGTTGAAGGCGATCTGCCACAAGCCTCCCGGCTTGTCAAAAGCAAAGCACCTGCCTTGCCGTTCACCTTCAAAACGAGGGGCCGCAGCGTTGACAGGGCCGCGTTGGCTCGGCTCTATGCCGACCAACCTTAGCCGACGCGGGCGCTAGCGCCCGCTGGAGCCTTGAGACCGGTGAATTCCCAGCCCCCCTCCTCTTCCCAGCCGCTGGTCGCATCGAAGGCCGGGCCACTTGCCGGCCGGGTCCGCGTGCCAGGCGACAAATCGATTTCGCACCGGGCGCTGATATTTGCGGCTCTGGCCTCCGGAGTGAGTCGCATCCGCGGCCTGCTTGAGGCCGCCGATGTCATCAACACGGCCAAATCCATCGTTGCGCTTGGCGCATCTGTGGAAAAGGTGGACGGCGAATGGCACGTCACCGGTCGCGGTGTGGGCGGCCTGCGCGATCCGGGGGCGCCGCTCGATTTCGGCAACTCAGGAACCGGCACGCGGTTAATGCTGGGCGTGATCGCAGGCCACGACATGACCGTGTGCATGACGGGAGATGCTTCGCTCAGCCGGCGGCCCATGGGCCGCGTCCTCACCCCGCTCAAGCAAATGGGAATTCAGGTCGAAGGCGACCGTGACACGCTGCCGCTCACCGTGCGGGGAACTTCGGCTTTGGTGCCCATTGCATATGAGCTGCCGGTCTCCTCCGCGCAGGTGAAGAGCGCAATCCTTATAGCTGGGTTGCACGCTGCCGGTGAAACGACAGTCATTGAGAAGGAGCCAACGCGTGATCACACCGAGCGCATGCTGCGTTTCTTCGGTGCTGATGTGCAAAGCGTTGTGCAGGCCGGCCTCACACATATCACCGTGAAGGGAGATGCGGAACTCAAAGGGCGTGAAGTGACGGTTCCCGGCGATCCAAGCTCGGCTGCTTTTCTCGCCGCTGCGGCACTCATCGTTCCGGGATCGGACGTGACAATCGAAGGCGTTCTCGTCAACCCCACGCGCACGGGTTTCTATCTGACCCTGCAAGAAATGGGTGGCGACGTGGCCTTTCTAAATGCGCGCGAGGAGGGAGGCGAACCCGTTGCTGATATTCGCGTGCGCTTTTCGAAGCTAAGGGGTGTGAGTGTTCCTGCGGAGCGCGCCCCCAGCATGATCGACGAATATCCCGTGCTGGCAGTCGTTGCCGCTTTTGCGGACGGCGTGACGCGCATGCAGGGTTTGGCCGAACTCAAGGTGAAGGAGAGCGATCGTCTCGCTGCAACGGCCGCTGGACTCATCGCCAACGGGATTAGTGCCACTGCGGAGCCTGAGGCGCTCATCGTGAGCGGTATGGGTTCGGTGCCGGGCGGCGGAATCGTGACGACGCATCTCGACCATCGCATCGCCATGGCCTTCCTAACGATTGGTCTAGCGAGCAAGCGCCCGGTGACTGTCGATGATGCATCGATGATCGCGACAAGCTTTCCCGAATTCCGCGGGCTCATGGAAAGCCTCGGTGCCACTTTCGGCGATCCGGTCAGGCAAGCGTGATGATTATTGCGATCGATGGACCGGCCGCCTCGGGCAAGGGCACGCTTGCCAAACTTGTCGCGCAGCATTGGGATCTTCCGTGTCTCGATACAGGTCTGCTCTATCGCGCGGTCGCGCGCGACGTGCGCGCCCGTGGCTTTCAGTTGCTGGACACCTGGGCGGCGGTGGCATTGGCCCGCAGCCTCAATCCGTCGACACTTGACGATTCGGGCCTGCGCGGTCCTGGAGCCGGCGAGTTGGCCTCGAACGTCGCCAGCATCTCGGAGTTGAGGTCGGCGCTGCTCGCCTATCAGCGGGCTTTCGCAGCCCAGCGCGGCGGCGCGGTTCTTGACGGCCGCGACATCGGGACGGTCGTTTGCCCCAACGCTGACGTTAAGATCTTCGTCACGGCCACCCCGGAGGTGCGCGCGCGCCGCCGTTTCCTGGAGCGTCAGGAGCGGTTAGAGGAGGTCACATATGAGAGAGTTTTGGCCGATATTCAACGCCGGGATGCCCGAGATGCTGGGCGGGAGAGCGCTCCCATGCGTCCTGCCGCCGACGCCGCCTTGCTTGACACGTCGGAGTTGGATATAGAGGCGGCATTCGACGCCGCTGTCGGATTGATCAAGAGGAAGATCGGCCAATAGGGAGCCCGACGGGTTTCCCAAATTTTGTTGGCGGGCCAAGCCCATCGCAGCGGTATCAGATCCAGCATTCACACGAGCGGCAGGAGACTGTCCGAACACGGTTGCCGTGGCGGACGCTGTTTGCCGTTTCCACCGTCTCTCATGCCGCCAAGCGCGGCGCCGAAAACGCATAAGGGAGTGTCAAGTCACATGGCAGAAGCCGCCACCTCAAAGGAACTCAACCCAACGCGCGAAGAATTTGCAGCGTTGCTCGCCGAAAGCTTGTCGAAAGAGGACGTATTCGAGGGCAGCGTTGTCAAAGGCAAGATCGTCGGAATCGAGAAGGATGTCGCGGTAATTGACGTCGGCCTCAAGATGGAAGGACGTGTGCCGGTCCGCGAGTTTGCCATGCCAGGCCAGACGGCGGAGCTGAAGGTGGGTGATGAGGTCGAGGTTTTCCTGGAACGCGTAGAGAATGCGCTCGGTGAAGCCGTTTTGTCGCGCGACAAGGCGCGCCGCGAGGAGAGCTGGAATCGGCTCGAGAAACAGTTCGAAAAGGCCGAGAAAGTTTCCGGTGTCATTTTCAACAAGGTGAAGGGCGGTTTCACCGTCGATCTCGATGGCGCGGTCGCGTTCCTTCCCGGCAGCCAGGTCGACATTCGTCCCGTACGCGACATTGGCCCCTTGATGCATCAGCCGCAGCCATTTCAGATCCTCAAGATGGATCGTCGCCGCGGCAACATTGTCGTGTCGCGCCGTTCGGTGCTCGAGGAAACACGTGCCGAGCAGCGCGCTGACATCGTGGCCCGTCTGGAGGAGGGTCAGGTAATCGACGGGCTCGTCAAGAACATCACCGACTACGGCGCATTTATCGATCTAGGTGGCATCGACGGTCTATTACACGTCACCGACATGGCTTGGCGGCGCGTTAATCATCCCTCAGAGATCTTGAACGTGGGCGACACGGTCAAGGTCCAAATCATCAGGATCAATCCAGAGACGCAGCGCATCAGCCTTGGCATGAAGCAGTTGCAGTCCGATCCCTGGCAGTTGATTGAAACCAAGTATCCCGTTGGCCAGCGCGTCCAGGGCACGGTGACGAACATTGCCGACTACGGCGCCTTCGTTGAATTGGAGCCGGGAGTCGAAGGACTGATCCACGTCTCGGAGATGAGCTGGACAAAGAAGAACATTCATCCCGGTAAAATCGTCTCGACGAGCCAGCAGGTCGAGGTACAAGTCTTGGAGGTTGATCCTAATAAGCGGCGCATCTCGCTAGGCCTCAAGCAGACCCAAGATAACCCGTGGGAAGCTTTCCTCGCTGTGCACCCCAAAGGTGAAACAGTCGAGGGCCCCATCCGCAATATCACCGAATTCGGCCTCTTCATCGGACTCGAAGGGGGCGTCGACGGCATGGTGCACCTGTCCGATCTCGATTGGTCGAAGTCGGGCGACGAAGCGATCAAAGATTACAAGAAGGGCGATACCGTCAAAGCGGTGGTGCTCGACGTCGACAGCCAGAAAGAGCGTATCTCGCTTGGCATAAAGCAGCTTTCAGGCGACCCGATCGATGTGCTTGCCCGATACAAGAAGGGTGATGTGGTGACTTGCACCGTGGTTGCCGTTCAAGAGAATGGGATCGAGGTCAAGATTGGCGACGGCGAGATTACCACTTTCATCAAGCGCTCCGACCTATCCCGCGACCGCTCCGAGCAGCGCCCCGACCGCTACAACGTGGGCGACAAGACCGATGCAGCCGTCACAAGTGTCGACAAAGCCGCGCGGCGCGTGACTGTCTCCATCAAATTGCTGGAGATCGCGGAGGAAAAGCAGGCGGTCGCTCAGTATGGTTCTTCAGATTCGGGCGCCTCACTGGGCGATATCTTCAAGGCTGCGATCAAGAAGCGCGAAACGTCTAATCCTGCGGATGCCGATGCTTCTGATGATGCCAGCGCTAGTGCAAGTGAGCCCGATGCCGTCGAGCCTAAAGCCGAGGAGGCCAGCGCTGCCGACGGTAATGTAAGTGAGCCCAAAGCCGAGGCCGCTAGCGAGGATGTGGCGGCGAACGCAGAGGCAAGCAAGGAGAGCAAGACGAAGGGTAAGAGCAAGAGCACGACTAAGAGTAAGAGTGAGAGTGAGAGCAAGGAATAGGCAACCTCCCCGCAATGGTGATGGACTGCGACGAGCGCGGCAGGGCGTTTCCATCCGTGCTCTGTCGTTTCCCCAGCACCGAGTTTGCGCTGCGTCTATTGAAGGCCGGCACATGCTTGACCAACCTTGCTCCAAATTTTGCACTTCTACGTGACGAGCGGATCGAAAGCTTTAGGCCGGAGTGCCGAGATGACCCTTGAAGTCGACACCGTGCTGGCGCGGCGCCGGATACGCCGTAGCCGCGGACTGTGGCGCGCGCTTGCCGTTACTGCTGTCGTCGTGGCGCTTGTCGCTATCGGCGCTGCTGGCGATCGGTTGTCACTGGCGCTGGGCGGACACCAGATCGCGCGTATCTCTATCGAGGGCGCGATTACTGAGAACCGCGGCCAGCTTGTGCTGTTGAGGCGGCTGGCCGACGCAAAAAACGTAAAGGCGCTTCTTGTTTTTGTGAACAGTCCCGGCGGCACGACAACGGGCGGCGAGGCGTTGTTTGAAGCACTGCGAGATGTGTCGAAGAAGAAGCCGGTGGTGGCGCAGTTCGGAACCATTGCCGCATCGGCCGGCTACATCGTTGGGTTAGGTGCTGACCACATTGTATCACGTGCTAACACGATCACCGGCTCCGTCGGCGTGCTTATCCAATGGCCCGAGGTGAGCCAGCTACTCGACAACATCGGGGTCAAGGTCAATGCAATCAAAAGCGGTACTCTCAAGGCCGTTCCTTCGCCCTTTGAGCCCTTGAACGAGGAAGGTAAGGCGGTCACTCGGTCGATGATCGATGATGGTTTCCAATGGTTCCTGTCGCTGGTCGAGGAGCGCCGCGGTATCAAACCGGACGACATTCCGGGGCTGGTGCAGGGTCGCGTATTTTCAGGGCGGGAGGCCATCAAATTGAAGCTCGTCGACGAGATTGGCGGCGAGGACCAGGCGATCAAATGGCTTCGCGAGAAACACAACATTGATGCGAGTTTGAAGGTGGTCGACTGGAAGCCCAAATCGTCGAGTTCGCTTGGATTGCTGAGCGTAGTCGGCTCCATTGCGGGCGGTCTGCTGGGGGATAGCGAGGCGCGACTGGTCCGGATTCTGGGGCGTGATCCGAGCCTCTCGACACTTGGCCTTGACGGCCTCGTCTCTGTTTGGCACCCTTCGGAAAATTAAGAGATTACAGTAATTTGCATCGGGGTCGATAATGATCAAATCCGAGCTGGTTCACAAGATCGCAAGTTCCAATCCGCATCTCTATCACCGCGACGTAGAGCGCATCGTCAATGTTGTGTTCGATGAGATCGTTGAAGCTCTTTCGCGGGGAGATCGGGTCGAGCTGCGCGGTTTCGGCGCCTTCACGGTAAAGCATCGGGCGGCTCGGCAGGGCCGCAATCCGCGCACCGGTACGGCTGTACCTGTCGCTGAGAAGTTTGTGCCGTTCTTCAAGACCGGCAAGGAACTCCGCGAACGGCTCAATCGCAGCAAAGAAAGCCACTAGCTCAACCCTTGCTGGGATTGTATCACGTGCGGCGGATTCTCTGGCTCTTAGTTGCGATCCCTGTGGCGGTCCTGCTCGTCACACTCGCTGTTGCAAATCGTCACGACGTGCGTCTTGTCCTCGATCCTTTCCGCCCCGAGACGCCTGTGGTCTCTCTCGTTCTGCCGTTCTACGTCTATATCTTCGTCACCTTACTTGTCGGTGTCGTTGTTGGTGGCGTGGCGATGTGGGCGAGCCAAGGCCGCTGGCGCAAAAGCGCGCGAACGAAGGCAAAGGAAGCCGCGCGCTGGCACGCCGAGGCGGATCGGCTGACGCGCGAGCGCGATGCGCAGACCGCAGGCGCCGCAAGACAGCTCGCCGCACCGGGCGCCTGAACAGCGGCCGGTTATTTAAGCCGAACTAGGACGTGCTCTAAGATTGCCGCCTGGCGGTATAGTGCCTTGGCGCAGGGTTATGCTCCCGGAGGTAGCAAGCGCTACTTGGAAATATCGATGTCAGCGGACGTAAAGATTTGCGGATTGAAAACGGAAGGCGCGCTTGAGGCCGCGCTTGCCAACGGCGCCGACTATGTCGGCTTCGTGTTTCACGAAGCGAGCCCGCGCAACATCGATCCTTCAAAAGCGAAAAAGTTGGCGGACAAGGCTCGTGGCAGGGCGAAGATCGTCGCACTACTCGTCGATCCCGATGACGACTGGTTGCGCGAAGTGATTGCTGCGGCCAGCCCCGACTTGATCCAGTTGCATGGCGAGGAGACGCCCGCGCGGGTCGCAGAGATCGCGCAACGCTTCGGCCGTCCGGTGATGAAAGCCGTCAAGGTCCATTGCGCTGAAGACGCCGAAAATGGCCTCGCCTATACTGACAAGGCCGATCTCATACTGTTCGATGCCAAGGCGCCCGAAGACCGCCCGGGTACGCTGCCCGGCGGTAACGGAGTCGCTTTCGATTGGCGGGTACTCGAGGGTGTACGTGGCAAAATCGACTACATGCTTGCCGGCGGTCTCACGCCCTTGAACGTCGCCGAGGCAATTCGAATGACAGGCGCAAATGCCGTCGATGTCTCATCTGGTGTCGAGGCGACCCCAGGCGAAAAGGACCCAGAGCTGATCCGCCGCTTTCTTCACGCTGCAAAGACCGCTAATCAAGCTCCGTGACGGCGGTTTCAAGCCGATTTTAAGGACAGCGCCCATGGCGACAGCACAGACACAATCCAAGAACTTAAAGCCCAATACGCTCCGCAGTGGGCCTGACGAGAGGGGCCATTTCGGGATCTTCGGCGGCCGTTTCGTCGCCGAAACCCTGATGCCGCTAATCCTCGATTTGGAGCGCGCCTACAACGAGGCAAAGAATGATCCCGCGTTTCACGCCGAGCTCGCCAATCTTAACGCAGATTACGCCGGTAGGCCTAGTCCGCTTTATTTAGCCGAGCGCCTGACGGAGCATTTTGGCGGCGCCAAAATCTACTTTAAGCGCGATGAACTCAATCATACCGGCAGTCACAAAATCAATAACTGCCTCGGCCAGATTCTGCTGGCGCGCCGCATGGGCAAGACGCGCATCATTGCAGAGACGGGTGCGGGACAGCACGGGGTCGCTGTTGCAACGGTGTGCGCCCGCTTTGGGCTGCCGTGCGAGATTTTCATGGGGAAGACGGACGTAGAGCGCCAGAAGCCCAACGTGTTCCGCATGGGATTGCTCGGCGCCAAGGTTAATCCCGTGAGCAGCGGTGCCGGGACGCTCAAAGACGCCATGAACGAGGCGCTGCGTGACTGGGTAACGAACGTTCGCGATACCTACTACATTATTGGCACGGTGGCAGGACCGCATCCCTACCCAGAACTGGTGCGCGACTTCCAATCGATCATTGGCAGGGAAGTGCGCGAGCAGATTTTGGAGCGCGAAGGTCGACTGCCCGATACTCTTGTTGCCTGCATCGGCGGCGGTTCCAATGCGATCGGGCTTTTCCACCCGTTCCTCGACGACGAAAACGTCAAGATTTTTGGCGTCGAAGCGGGTGGCCACGGCCTTGATGTACAGAACGGGCACGCAGCATCCATGAACGGCGGCAGCCCCGGCGTTCTGCACGGCAATCGCACCTACTTGCTGCAGGACGACGACGGTCAGATTCTTGAGGGTCATTCGATTTCTGCCGGGCTCGATTATCCTGGCGTTGGGCCCGAGCATGCCTGGTTGAAGGAAACGGGCCGTGTCACCTATGTGTCGGCGACGGACCAGGAAGCGCTCGACGCTTTTCAAATGTGCACCACGCTCGAAGGCATCATCCCGGCACTCGAGCCCGCGCATGCATTGGCATACGTCAAGAAGCTGGCGCCAACTTTGCCCCAGGACAATTTGCTCGTGATGAACATGTGCGGTCGCGGCGACAAGGACATTTTTGCCGTCGCTGGCCACTTGGGCATGAAAATGTAGACGTGATCCAACGGTGCTCCGTTCTTCTATCGCCTTGACCTTTAACTGGAACTCTTATGACGAAAGACACCCGCATTGATCGCCGGTTCGCGAAGTTGAAGGAGGAGGGGCGGCCCGGGCTCGTAACTTTTATTACGGCCGGCGACCCTGACCTTGAGACCTCGAAAAAAATTCTCCTAGGCTTGCCCAAGGCTGGCGCCGACGTCATCGAGCTCGGGATGCCGTTTTCAGATCCGATGGCGGATGGTCCCGCCATCCAGGCGTCCTCGCTCCGCGCGCTCAAGGCGGGCCACAAAATGAGCGCCACGCTCGATTTGGTTTCAGAGTTCCGCAAAAATGATCAGGATACACCCGTTGTACTAATGGGCTACTACAACCCGATTTACGTCTACCCAAACGAGAAGTTCTTGAAGGAGGCCAAGGCAGCCGGCGTGGACGGCCTGATCGTCGTGGACGTGCCGCCCGAGGCTGACGATGAACTGTGCATTCCTGCCAAGGAGCATGGGCTCAGCTTCATAAGGCTTGCCACCCCCACGACAGACGCTAATCGCCTGCCGACCGTGCTGACCAACACGTCAGGCTTCCTTTATTACGTTTCGATCACGGGAATTACAGGCGCCGCGGCACCCGATGTTAACGCTGTTCACAGCCATGTAAAATCCATCAAAAAGGCCACGACCCTTCCCGTTGCCATTGGTTTTGGCATAAAAACAGGGGATCAAGCCAAGGCGCTGGCCAAGGGTGCCGACGCCGTTGTGGTAGGTTCCGCCCTTGTCAGCGCCATAGAGCAGAGTCTTGAAGCTGGGGGGCGGTCCACTAGCAAGACGGTGCCATCTGTCCTAGATTTGGTCCAGTCCCTTGCTGGAGCCCTGCGGGCGGCGTGATTCGCGTCCGACGCTATAAGGCGTCCGCGCAGCTAGTGCGGCAGTGCAGACGATTACGACGACCGGCCATGTTAGGGGTTCTCGCGGTTCGATATGCTACATTAGCGCCGTTCAGGCCCGCGAGATCAATGCAATCGAACGCGTCAGGCTGTTGAGAGACCAAAGAGCGTGAACTGGATCAACAACGTTGTCCGTCCGAAGATCCGCAGCTTTCTAACCACGAAGCGTGAGGTGCCGGACAATCTATGGGTGAAGTGCCCTGAGACTGGCCAGATGGTCTTCTACAAGGACCTCGAGGCCAATCAATTCGTTGTGCCTGGCTCCAACTATCACATGCGCATGGCCGCCGCGGCACGCCTTCAGCACCTGTTCGATGATGGCGAGTATGAAAAGGTCGCCGTCGCAGAGGTCTCCTTGGACCCTCTGAAATTCCGCGACGGGCGCCGCTATACTGATCGTTTGCGCGACGCCAAGACATCGACCGATCTTGATGATGCGGTGCTTGTTGGGGAAGGTCGCCTCGACGGCCAGGAAATTGTCGCTGCAGCGCAGGACTTCCGTTTCATGGCAGGCTCGCTCGGCATGGCGGCGGGAGAGGCCGTAATCGCAGGAATGCTGCGCGCGGTAGAAAAGAAGTCCTCCTTTATTCTGTTTGCCGCCTCGGGCGGAGCACGCATGCAGGAGGGAATCCTCTCGCTGATGCAGATGCCGCGTACGACGATTGCTGTGCAACGTCTACGTGAGGCGAAGCTGCCCTACATCGTTGTACTCACCGACCCAACGACCGGCGGCGTCACGGCCTCCTATGCCATGCTGGGCGACGTCCATATCGCGGAGCCCGGCGCCCTGATCTGTTTCGCGGGCCCGCGCGTCATTCAGCAGACAATCCGGGAGCAATTGCCGGAAGGCTTCCAGCGCGCGGAATATCTTTTGGAGCATGGGATGATTGACATGGTCGTCCACCGCCACAAGATGCGTGAGACGCTGAGCCGGCTATGTCACTTGTTGACAGTGAAGGATGGCACCGCCTTGGTTCGCGGCGATATCAAAAGCCAGAAAATTAACGGCAGCCCCTACCTTAACGGCAGTGTGCCTGAGCACAATGCGATCGAGGCGCCGGTGCAAGCATCGACCGATGGCGCAATCGAACCGGAGATTCTTGGTCCAGAGGAACGGGTTGATGACTCACGGTTCGAGAACCGGGAGAAGACGCAGCGCGAGGGTGAGGCCGAAGGTCCCCCGGCGCTGCCGAAAGATGGATAACGCTCTTGGCGTCAGATGCGCTGGGGTTCAGAAAGTTCTCGAACCCCAGCGTCGAAAACAAATCGGAACGTCGCTGCTGCGGCTTGACAGAGCAAGTCAAGATCCGGATAGAGGCCGGAAGACTATTGTGGCGAGAGGGAAGGGCTGACATGCCGACGAGCGCTCAGCTCCTCGCCGAGATGAAACTCCTGCATCCGCTGCTAATCGATTTGTCGCTGGGACGCGTCGAGCGGCTTCTTGCCAAGCTCGGCGATCCCCACAAGCGCCTGCCCCCGTGCGTGCAAGTGGCCGGAACCAATGGCAAAGGGTCGGTTACAGCTTTCTTGAAAGCAATGCTCGAGGCGGCGGGTGCGCGCGTGCACGTCTACACCTCTCCTCACCTGGTGCGCTTCCATGAGCGTATCGAGCTCGCGGGCGGCGATGGGAAAGCCGCACCAATCGGCGAGGATGCGCTTATCGACGTCTTGACGCGTACACAGGCCGTCAATGGCAACGACGACATCACACAATTCGAGATCACAACGGCTGCTGCTTTCTTGGCATTTGCCGAGCACCCGGCCGATGTGCTGTTGCTCGAGGTTGGACTCGGGGGGCGGCTTGATGCGACCAACGTTGTTGCGAACCCGGCGCTATGCGTAATTACCTCGATCTCGCTTGATCACTCCGACAAGCTCGGAGGCACGCTCGACAAGATCGCCTACGAGAAGGCCGGCATACTGAGACCCGGCATACCAGTCGTCGTTTCACAGCAAGAGCCGGAAGCGGAAGACGTGATACGCGCCGAGGCGGATCGGGTGGGCGCAAAGCTGGTCGTCTGGGGTCAGCACTTCGATGCCTACGAGCAGCGCAGCCGTCTCATCGTTCAAGCCGAGGACGAGCTCCTCGATCTTCCTCTCCCCGCGCTCACAGGACGGCACCAGATCATCAACGCCGGTACCGCCGTTGCAGCTGCGCTCCAGCTGCGATCGTCGCAACCCGCGCTTGCCCTTGACGAATGGGCAATGGAGCAGGGTCTTGCGCATGTGCGCTGGCCTGCCCGCATGCAGCGGCTGGATCGGGGACCTCTGCCGTCTCTGTTGAAGCCGGGCTCAGAGCTGTGGCTCGACGGCGGCCACAACCCGGCGGCGGGCCGCGCGTTGGCGCAAACACTGGCGGACTTGGATGAGCGCTCTCCAAAACCCGTATATCTCATGGTCGGCATGATGGGGCTTAAGGACTCAGATGGATTCTTGACTCCCTTCCGCGGTCTGGTACGCGGTGTTGTTACGGTTTCTATCCCGCGCGCCCACGAGACGCCTCACGCCCCCGAAGAGCTGGCGGAAACAGCTCGCAGTGTCGGCCTGGAGGCAGAGTCTTCAAGCGATATCGAGTCTGCGCTGAAGCGCATCGATCATTTGGAGCCGGGAGAGAAACGCATTCTTGTTTGCGGTTCGCTCTACTTGGCTGGTCACGTGCTCGCCCTGCAGGATGGCGTCGAGCCGCAAGCGAACTGACCTGCGCTGCTGTTTCGGTATGTGCATTCTGGCGCCTAAGTAGCCGGCACACAGGACCTGCGCGCCCGCAGATCAAGTGCCTCAATGAAAAGGTCCCGCGATGTGTTGCGGGACCTTTGAATGCGCATTTGCTCTTAAGGGTAGATCAGACAGTGGCTGTGACTGATGTGTTGATCCAGTCCTCAAGCTTCTTCTTCTGCACCAGCGCGCCGGTGTGCTGTGCTGCGACTTGACCGTTCTTGAACAACAACAGGGTCGGCATCGCGCGGATGGCGTACTCGCCTGTGACTTTAGGGTTTTGGTCAACGTCGAGCTTCACGACCTTGACTTTACCCTGCATTTCCTGCGCGATTTGCTCGAGCGCGGGAGCCATCGCCTTACACGGCCCGCACCACTCGGCAAAAAAGTCCACCAGAACTGGTTCCGAAGACTTCAAAACTTCCTGCTCAAAGGTGCTGTCTGATACTTCATTGGCCATGTGGATGGTCTCCTTTTCGATGCCAAGAGTCGCGTATTCGGCCGGCATCCTGTCGAGTGGGAAGTTAGGAATGCGCTTCGTTAGCGTCAAGGTGACTTAGGTTGAGATCGCAAAGGCGCGACGAATACGTTTCGAGAATGTCCGCAGGGATTTGCATGATTCGTGGGACTTCGGTCCAGAGCAGTGTAGCGCGAACGCTTCGGCCGGGGTAGATCGCACCCAATGCGAGCGAATAAGCGGCAAGCTGAAAAAGGTAAGCAGGCGCAACGCCTTCGACCGTCGTCGGCGGTGGCCGGTTGGTCTTATAGTCGACGATAAGAAGCTCATTTCCGAGGTCTACCAAGCGATCGATCTGGCCAATGAGCTTAAGCGGCAAGCCCTTAGATTTCGGATTGGGGATCAATGCCACAATAGGGACCTCGGCGCGACTATGTGGCCCGAATAGCGCAGCAAACTCTGGAGCGTTCAGAATCGCCAAGGTCTCCTCGACGATGCCTTTGCGCGCGCTCGCTCGGAGCTCGGCACCTCGCGTCGCAATGAATACCCTTGCCGCTTTATCCCAGCCTGCTTTTGGAAGCGTCGGCAGGTGCTGGAGCAACGCATGTGTGAGCGTGCCACGCAGAAACCGGTGGTCGCTGGTGAATGCAGTAGGTGAATGTATTGCCGGCTCGTCGGTTTGACGGGTACGCGGCTGCATCGGCAGCGGCTCACCCTCGTCGTCCGGTGCATACGCTTCCAGGCGCGAGGGTGCGAGAGGAATTGTGAGGTTGGGTTCGCGCGGCGCCGGCCGCGTTGCCCAGGGCGGCAAGTGCTCGGCAATGGAGTCGTCTATCACCGCGTGTTTCGGCGGCACCGGAAGCGCCGACTGCGATTCACTCCAGCGCTGCACTTTCGTCCCGTCCGGCCGCTGGGCTTCTTGGAGCGTTTTGCGCAGGGCGCCGACGATAAGGTCATACCAGCAGCCCGGCGCGCGTCCCCTTTTTCCTTCGAAGCCGGCGACGTAAAGCCGGTCACGCGCACGCGTCATCGCCACGTAGAGCAGCCGGTGACGCTCCTCAGCTTCGAGCGCCCTTTGCTGCTCGCGCGCAGCAGCAATTGTCTTGAGTTTGCCGGTTCCCTTGACGCTCCACACAAATGGTTTCGCGTCGATGCGTTGCGGCAGATCCATGCCCGGTAGATTTAGCAGTGTTGTGCCGGTGCTACCGGCGGCGGCGGTTGTGCAGGTGTCGGGCAGAAACACGATCGGTGCTTCGAGACCTTTGGCGCCGTGCACAGTCATGACCCGCACTTCGTTGCGGCCGTGCTCCATGTCGCGCTTCACCTCGCGCTCGGTTTCGCGCAAGAACGCAAGAAAACCGGTGAGTGACGGCGCAGCGGCATCATCGTAGCTGAGCGCTAAATTTAGGAACTCGTCGAGCGGGTCGGCGGCCTCCGGACCAAGGCGCGCGAGAAACTTTGCGCGCGCACCTTCGCGATCGAGAATGCCCGCAAAGAACTCGAATGGCGGGATGTAGTCTGCGCGTGAACGCCACCTCTTGAGGGTCTCGGCGGCCGCCTTGAAGCGTGGATTTGCGGCCGCGTGAGCGATAAGCGCGGACCATAGTGTGCCCTTTCGCCCAGGTGCGAGTGCAATGAGGTCATCGTCATCGAGGCCGAAGAGTGGGCTCTTGAGAATCTCTGCGAGTGCCAAGTCGTCCTCAGGCAGCGTAAGGAAGTCCCCAAGAGAGACGAGGTCCGCCACGGCGATTTGTTCGCTCAAGCGAAGGCGATCGGCGCCGGCGACGGGAACCCCGCGCGACTTCAAGGCAGCGACCATGGGCCCTGCGAACGGCCGCCGCTTTCTCAATAGAATAAGGATGTCGCCGGGACGGATGGGCCGGTCCTCAGAGTGCAGTAACTCGTTTGCGTCAAGCCAGCCCTTGATGGTTTCGGCTATGCGTTCAGCGAGGCGGACTTCAGATGAACGCGATGGCTCCTCGTCAAGCGGCGACCAAATGTCGACGCCGCCACTGTCGTCCTGCTTCTCAGTTGGCCAGATCTCGACGAGGCCGGCATGCCCGACGCGATGGACGGCGTGCTGTATGGCGGCTGCATTGGCGGCGAGTCCCAATGTGCGCTCATGATCGCAGAAAACGTGATCGACGGCGGCGAGGATCGGCGCGACGGTGCGGAACGAAAGATTGAGCTCTATGCTCCGCCATGGCTGCTGCGCGGCTTGTGTGGCGGCCGCAAACTGGTCGCCCTTCTTGGCGAACATCTTTGGCTCCGCACCCTGGAAGCTGTAGATCGATTGTTTCTCGTCACCGACCGCAAAAAGCGTGCGCGCCTCTTCACGCTGACCTGCGCCGGTGAAAAATTCTTCCGCCAGGGCCTCGACGACGTGCCACTGCTCGCGGCTTGTATCTTGCGCTTCGTCGACGAGGATGTGGTCGATGCCGCGGTCGAGTTTGTAGAGCACCCACGCCGCCGACTCTCCATCGCGCAACAAGTTTACGGTCTTGGCGATCAAGTCGTCATAGTCGAGCGCGGCGCGACGTGCCTTGGCTCGGGTGTAGCGTTGCAGCACGGCGCCGGCGAGTCTATGCAGCGCGATTGTTGCCGTGACGACGGAGAGCGCTTTGCGTTCTTCGAGACGTGTAACGAAGCGCCCCTGCGTCGCAGCCATTGCGAAGTCGAGGTCGGGATGCTCGGTTTTGATGGCCTTCGTCATGAGGTTTGCGCGCGCCTCACCGGTGCTGGTGCAGAAGTAGCCCTCCAGAGCTTCAACGCGCGCAGAAGCTGAGGTAGCTCCAAGAGCACGCGCAATCTTGTCTGCGCCTTTGAGGTCGGACGCGCCTCCGCCTGAGAGCGCATCGCGAAGGCGAGCGAGTTGCGCATCCGGGACGATGCCCGCAAGCTCCTTTTCGAGATCGCCCGTCGTAATGTCGCCACGCACGCTGAGCGCACTGCGATAGAGCCGCTCGACCGCGGCGAGCTCGACTTCGTCCTCGCCGAGATCGATGCGAGTCGCTTCTTGGAGCCACTGGCGTTCACGCAATGCCGAACGAATCAACTCGTCGAAGCGATCGTCAGCAGCATAGCGAATGACTGTTTCCAGAGCGCGTCCCTCCGGTGCATTCCGGTGCTCTGCCGCAAAACGCAGGACCGCATCAATGGACTCGCGCTGCAGAAGATGGGCTGTGGTTTCATCGAGGATGGTAAATCCCGGCGCCACGTTAGCCTCCAGCGGAAAGCGCTGCAGCAGGCGCTCGCAGAAGGAGTGAATGGTTTGCACCTTGAGGCCACCCGGGGTCTCAATGGCGGCGGTGAAAAGCGAGCGCGCTCGCTCGATTTCTTTAGCTGAGGGTGCCTGAGCAGTGAGTTCGTGAAGCGCTTTGCGAATGTCGTCGTTCGAAAGCGTGACCCACCCAGCGAGTGTTTCGTAGACACGCTTCGACATCTCAGCTGCCGCGGCCTTCGTGTATGTCAGGCACAAGATGCGCTGCGGCTCCGTCCCAGCGAGCATTAAGCGCAGCGCGCGCTGTGTCAGCACATGCGTTTTGCCGGTTCCGGCATTGGCGCTGACCCAGGCGGAGCTGAGCGGGTCGGAAGCCTCGCGTTGTGCGCGGTGCGTACGATCCGGTTCGTCCTGACCGTTGTGTGCCGTCACGATGCGGTCCCCTCGTTCTCGCCAGATGTGGCCCACTCGCCGACACGCGCTAGATGCGTGTAGTCGTCATAGTCGTAGGTGAAGCGGGCGCGGCGAACAGCTGTATAGGGTGTGGCCTCATCGTCGAACGCTGCGATGAGGCGCGTCAGCAACTCCACCGTGCTATCGGCGCGCGCCGCGATGTCATCGACTTTGACAGTGCGTTCCTCGCCGGGAGGTTCCCCGCCTGATGCGCGAATGTAGCGCAGACCGGTCACGGGCCGGCGCGCGATCCCGGTGAAACCGATTTCACCGTGTGCAATCGCGGCCTCGAGAGGAAGCTGTGGCGCCCGTCCCTGCGCGACGTCCTTGTCGCTCGGCGGTGCGCCGGTTTTGTAGTCGGTGATGATCAAGCCATTTTTGCAAACGTCGATGCGGTCGGCGCGCGCCGTTAGCGTGAAGAGGCCCGCTGGGGCCGCGATAGGCAGTGTACCTTCGACTTCAGCGGCAACGCGCTCTGTGCCCTGGCGCCGTGCGGACTCCGTTTGCGCGAACCAACGAGCGAAGCGCTCAAAGCGCGGCAGCCAAAACGCGGCGACGCGTGGATGACCGGTGTACTGGGTGAGAACCTCATTGGCGATGCGGAGCAATGCGCGCTCTGCGTCTTGTTGCAGCGTTTCAGGAAACGTCTGCGCAAAACAATTCATGATCTCGTGGACGATGCTGCCGCGCAGGGCAGCGTCGGGTGGCGCGCCAAGTTGGGGTAGCTTTTGCAGCTTCAGGATGTCTTGGGCGAAGATGGAGTAGGGGTTGGAAAGCCACGTTTGGACTCGCGTCACACTCATTTTGCGAGGACGCAAGTCAAGCGGTGGTCGCGGCTTGGGGGCGCCGACGTGAACACGCGGCCCGACGCGGTCGCGTGCTCGCGCCCAACCGAGCCAAGGCGACTCTGGCTTAAGCGCGTCGGATAGCTCAAGGCCGGCGAGCAGTGCTTGCAACCGCATCAGCCAACGCGATGGGACCGTAGGCACGCCGTCGACTTTTTCCGCACGCGTGAGATAGACGAATTTCGCGCCCAACAACGAGGTGAAGTCGTGAGCGGCGTAGCCAATTTTTTCCTCAGGAGAGGGCAGTCCAAGCGCGGAACGCATCGGCCTATTCAGCCATGGCCCTGGATCGGCGGCTTGCGGCCACGTCCCGTCGTTTAGCGAGCCGAGGATCATAACGTCAGTTTGCTGTAGGCGTGCTTCGAAGGGTCCCCAGATGAATAAGCGCGGATGCGCGGGTACGCGCGGACGTACGTTCTCCCCGACAATCAGGCTGCGGTAGAGATCTGCATAGTCGGCGGCACGGACAAGCGGTGCAAGCAAGCTTGGTGCGAGTAGACCGGTGAAAAAGGTCGACGCCGCCGTGCCGGCTTCATCCTGCCAAAGGGGTGAAGCGTTCTCTCCTTCCGGCTCGGATGGCAAGTGAGTGAGGGCTTCGGCTGTGGCGATGTGGGCCGCAGCGATTGCTTTGAGCGGCTGGGCGTGCGGGTTGGCGAAGACGGCAAGGAGCGGTTCGAACGCAGCCGTCAGCCGGTCGACGAGTTCGTGCGCGCCTTTCCAATCATCCGGCCAAAGTCGCCGGACGGCGGCCTGGCGCCGGTCTCCGGAGACTGTTTCTTGCTCCGCTCTCATGAGTGCAGCCGCGACGCCGTCGAGACCTACACCGAGGTAGACGTTGCGGAATGCAGCAATCTCCAGGGCGCGAGCGGCGCGACGCACGTCGAACGGGTTGAGACCAAGCCGCGTTAGTGGGTGCTTCAAGAGCGCCATAGTGTCGGCCGGCGAAAAGTCCTTGGCGATAGCCGAGATGACCAGATCGAGAAACGTTCCCGGCGGCGTTTTGGCAAAAGGCCGGCCAGCCGAATCGTCCACACGAATGCCCCAGGCCTCGAGCCGCACAGCGACGCGACGCGCAAGTAGCCGGTCAGGTGAGACGAGCGCGGCTGTGCGCCCGGGCGTCTCAGCTGCCTCGCGCAGGATGAGCGCGACCACCTCAGCCTCGTCTTGTGCCGATGGTGCCTCGACGAGGCTGATACCTTCCAATGCGTCACGCACGGCATTGCGATCCGCCGAGGTCGTATAAGCGTGCCAGCGTCCTGTCGTTTCTGATGGCCGCATCGCTTCCGCCACCAGCGCCGCCCGATTGGCTTGAGCCGGCGTGGGGTCTGTTTCCGGGAGAAGGCGAACGTCCTTGCGTTCAATGCCGAGGCGGTCGAGCAGCTTCTTTAGTCCGACCTGCGGATGTTCGGGATGGTCAGGAGCAATGGTCTCCCAGCTCTCATCGTCGAGGTGCTGATCGAGACCGGGCAGAACGATGGCGCTCAGCGGCAACTTTGCTACTTGCCGCATCAATTCGATCGTTGCCGGGACGGAGCCTGTCACGCCTGCAACGATGACGGGCCCTTCTGGAGGCGCAGCGGCAAGGCGGGCGGCCTCTGCAAGGATCGCCCTATTGCGCCGCGCGGACGGCGATAGGAGGCCCTTCTCCGTCAGATACGCTGGCCATGCAGCAGTGACAATTGTGAGGAACTCTAGGGTGTCTTGCCAGTGCTCGGAGAATTCCTCGGGCACAAGCTGAGCCAAACCATCAAGCGCAACATTCTCCGTTTCCACCATGTCCATGAGGCGGGAAAGCTCGGCTGCAAGGTGGGCAGCTTGCGCTGGCGTATCGGCGCCCGCAGCTGCCAGATGCGGACCCAGGAATCCAGCGACGTCGTCGTCACGGCGCTTTGCTTGCGACCAATTGAGTACGAGCTGCGTAAGAACCAGCCGGCGCTCGATCTCGCTGATCGCCGGCCGCAGATCCAAAGCATCCATGCCCAACGTGCCGCCGCCCGCAAGGCCCGAGAGCAGGGTCAGCTCCTCCTCGCCCTCGGAAATCGGCCTGATTTGCGGCAGCAAAAGAGCGCGTCCGGCCCCGGCTGCAAGAAACGCGTCCTGCATGGCGCGCGCCGCCCGCCGTGTTGGCAGGAGGAGTGTGATGCCGGGTAGGTCCAACGGCAGCGGTGCGCGCCCGCCTGCGTTCGGCAGATCGCCCTTCAGGATCGCGGTTGCGAGCGCATGAAGAAACGGGCGCCCGGGCGGCACCGTGTAGACGTGGGCGCTGCCCGGCGCGTCGTTATCTGCGCTGGGGCCAGCCGTCTCAAGCGACGTCCTCACTCTCGATCCACCTTTCGGCCTCCTTCAGTGCCTCCGGCGTGCCGACGTGCATCCACAGGCCATCGAGGCGAATTCCATAGAGGCGGCCATTCTCGATCGCTTTGTCCCATAGCTTGTTGAGCGAAAAGCGCCCCTGCGGCGCTCCCTCGAATATCCTGGGGTGTGCGATCGATACGCCTGTGAACACAAACGGAGCCATCTGCCGCTCACCGCGGCGGACAAGCCGGCCATCAGTGCCCATCACGAAATCGCCTGCATCGTCGTAACCCAAGCTCGCCGTCGCAGACGCGAGCAGCATAAGGCTGTCCATCTTATCGCTGTCCCAAGCGGCAAACAGCCGCTCGAGATTCGCGCCCACACTTTCGATCCACACTGAGTCGGAGTTGTGAATCAAGAAGGGTTCGGGACCAAGCTCGGGAAGGGCGCGTACAAGGCCGCCGCCAGTGTCGAGGAGCAATCCGCGCTCGTCCGATATGATGATCTTCACCTTCGTGCGCGTGCTCAGATGGGCTTCGAGCGCGTCGGCAAGATAGTGGACGTTGACCACGGTTTTGGGAATGCCGGCGGCGGCAATCCGATCGAGCACATGATCGATAAGCGCGCGCCCTTTGAGTCGGACAAGCGGTTTGGGGATTTCCTCTGTCAGCGGCCGCATGCGCATGCCTTTCCCCGCGGCCAGGACCATCGCCGCCTGAGGGTGCCAACGCGTTGATTGCGTCATGGGCGAAGCCCCTTGTCAGGCGAGTTTGCGCAGGCGGACATCGGTGGGCATGTGACTATCATACCAGGCCCGCAGCGCGCCAAGTTCAGGGTGGGCAAGGTCGCGCTCCAAGTATCGCCAGAGCCGGGGAATGTGTCGCAGATACGTGGGCTTGCCATCGCGTTGGGCCAAGCGGGCGAAGATGCCAAGGATTTTGGTGCTACGCTGCGCGCCGAGCGCGGCATAGGCAAAGGCGAAGGCGTCACGGTAAAACCCCGTCTGTCGTGCGGCAACCTTCGCACAGTAGTGATCGAACAGATGGGCTTCAAGCTCAGGGGCAACATCGATGCGTGCATCCTGGAGGAGTGAGACGAGGTCGTAGGCCGGCGGCCCACGCATTGCGTCCTGAAAGTCAATTATCCCCACGCGTGCAACGCCTTTGCGTGCCGGGAGCCAGACGAGATTGGGCGAGTGGTAGTCGCGCAACACCCAACCTATGGGCTGAGCGCGCAATAGGTCGAATACCGCATTCCACAAAGCAGCAAACTCGGTGCGCGCATCATTTGGTGCTGGCGCGCCAAGTGCCGCCGGCCAGTACCAGTCCAGAAGCAGTTCCACTTCGATGCTGAGGGCGCTGTCGTCATAATCCGGTAGGCGATAGCTCGCCCCGTTTACAACGAGCAGATCCTCGGCCGGCGGCGTAACGCGCAGTTCGACGAGGGCCTCTGCCGCTGCGCGCCAGAGCTCGGTTTGGTCCGAAGCGCCCGTCTCCACCTCCTGCCCGAAAATGCGATCGCCGAGGTCTTCGAGCAGGAGCAATCCGCTGTCGAGATCTTGGGCATAGATCTCAGGCGCGCTGAGACCGGCCGCGCGCAAGGCGCCGGCAACGGCAACGAATGGGCGCACGTTCTCCGCCAAGTGCGCAATGCGGCTATAGGGTAGATGCCCACGAACGGGTGGCCCGTCGGGTTGCTGCGGCCAATCCAAAACTAAAGCCCCGGAACGGCCCGAACATGCAAGTCGCGCATAACGGCGCACAGATGCATCGCCTTGGAGGTAGCGCAGGGTACAAGCGTCACCGCCCATACCCGCAAGGCGGATCATCACGTGCATTGCCACCAGTCGTTCAAGCCTTTGGCTCCAATCGCTATGGCCGGTAAGCGTGATGCGCCGCGTACCGCTCTCTGGCGCCACTGATGGGTCGCTCTCGTCCTCAAGCAACACTTCGAGCCGGCTATCGGGCAGGGCCTCGCGGGCGCTCTCTGGCCATTCGATCAACGCGAGGCCGTTTTGCAGCGCGTAATCCAGTCCCAGCTCGTCAAACTCGGAAGGGTCGTTTAGGCGATAGAGATCAAAGTGCGCCACCGCCATGCGTGGCGTCGCGTAGGTCTGCACGAGCGTGAACGTCGGGCTCGGGATCTCCTCACGCGCACCGCCTTGCAGCGCGCTGATAAGCGCACGGGCCAGCGTTGTCTTGCCAGCGCCGAGGCCGCCGCGAAGCGCGATGAGGTCGCCCGGCCGAGCTGCGAAGGCAATCTCCTCGGCTAAGCGGACAAGTTGCGATTCAGTAACGTCGGTGATGACGTGGGAAGCAGGCATGAAGCAGGTACTCTAAGCGGCGTTTCCGCCCGCCGATAGCAGGCCAGAAGGGCCAGCTTGTGATGCGGGAGGCTCGCTGGCGCCGACCGGGCGGCCGTCCTCAGGAAGATGCACGCATACGCTTGTGCCCAGACCGGGCTCAGATTCCATCAACACAGTGCCGCCGTGCAGTTCGACGAGACTTTTGACGATTGATAGCCCAATCCCGGCCCCGCGATGGCCCGATCCCTGGCTGCGGCTCTCAAAGCGCTCAAACATGCGCCACTGCTGGTCCTTGGGTATCCCGACGCCTTGATCTGCAACGGTGAAAACGATCATTCCGTCCGCGCGATTACAAGTGACGTGGATTGCTCCGCCGGGTTTGGAGAAACCGACCGCATTCGACAATAGATTGTAGAGCACTTGGCGTACTCGAGCCTCGTCGGCAATGAATCGATTGGCGTCTTCGGCTACAGCGATGTTCAATGTGAGTCGTGCGCGCAATGCCGCTTCGCGCACACCCAGGATCGCCGCCTCCAGAACCGCGTGCACATCGACAGAGCTGAGTTTTAGCTCCATGGCGCCGGCATCGATCGTTGCAAGATCGAGAATGTCGTCGATGATGGCAAGCAGCGTTTTGGAGGATGAGGCGATGTCGTCGAGATATTCGTGCTGCTTCACGTTGAGCGGGCCGATTTGCGGGCTTGCCAGCAGTTCGCTGAAGCCAATGATGTTGGTCAGCGGCGTCCTAAGCTCGTAGGAGACGTGGCCGATGAAATGGTTCTTTATGCGGTCGGCGGCAACAAGTGCTTCGTTGCGTTCCTCAAGCGCGCGCTGATAGTGTTTGGCGTCGGTAATGTCGGCGAAGGTAAATAGCATTGCGCCGTCAGGGAGTGGCATCGCCGCGTAGTCGATGACCGAATTGTCGGGCCGCACCATCTGTCCTTCGAACGCCTCGCGCTGTACGGAAAACGAGGTCACGGCCCGGCTAACGCGCGCCCACGTCTGCGGGTCGTCATAAAGCTTCTGCGCCTGAGCAATAATCTCGTCGACGTGCGGTTCTTCGCCGAGGGCGCGCCGCGAAAGCTGCCACACTGACGCGAACGCACTATTAAAGAGCTTCAGTCTGCCATCGGTTGCGAACACGGCGACGCCTTCTTTGAGGCTGTCGAGCGTTTCGCGCTGCACGTCGATCAGAGCATTGTAATCGCTTTCGAGCGTAAACCGCTCCGTCTCGTCGACAAACAGGTATGTCACGCCGCCGTCAGAACGCTGCTCAGCCATGAAGTGCAGCATGCGGCCATCAGGCAAATGCCACCAGTCCTCGTGGCTGATGGCGGCTCCGTAACAGGAGAGCGCCTTCACTTTCCACTCGGAGTAGCTAACGACTTCCGGCAGCCGCCCTAGCTCGCGAAGTCGGTCGAGCACCGCTGCATCCGTCGGCTCGGTCTTGAGCCAGTCTGCATCCAGGTTCCAAAGCTCGCGATAGGCCTCGTTGAAGAAGGCGAGCTGCTGGTTGCGATTGAAAATGGCAACTGCGGTAGCAACTCGGTTGAGCGTGCGTTCGTACGCGGCAATCTGCCGGCCAAGTTCGCCCTGCGCGCTCTCTGTCGCGGCGACGTCGACGGCGGCAGCAGCCGTTGCGTCCTCGAAGGGCAATACGGTGACGTCGTGGAGTTTGCGTTCTCCTCCGATGATCAACGGTATGCTGCCACGATAATTTTCTCCCTGCGCAAGAGCACGCGTGACTACTTTACGCTGGTGCCGCTCCAACAATTCAATTTGACGTTCTTGTACCTCTGTCCGGCCGAGCGCTTCGACGGCCTTCACATAAGCGTTGTTGACCCAGGTGAGGCGATCGTCCCGACCCCGCAGCCAGATCGGGATCGGCAGCGTATCGAGCAGCGCGCGGCTCGAGCGTACATCGCGTGCGAGGATCTGCTGCTGATTGAGGACGCGTGCCACTTCGTCCCTGTGGCCGGCAATGTCTCTGAGGCGTAGTACGGCGCGGCCGCCGGCAGTACGACCTTCCGCTTCGGCGTTGCCATCGGCAATCGTCCTGACAATGATGTTGAATGGCTGGCCCTGTATGAAAAGCCCATCGAGCGCTTTCTTGAGGGCTGAGGCAGAATTTGGCTCGAGCCATCTGCCGAAGCGCATAAACTCGTCCATATTGTCCGGCAGACCCGGCACGCCTGTCAGCGTATGTGCCACGATGCGCACCGGTTCGTCGTGCTCCCAAAACAACAAGACTTGCGGCTCGGAGCGGACGAGAGCGTCTGCCGTCGCAAGGTTGCGCTTGAGGCTCGTATTCTCCTTGTTCGCGAGCTTTGCCTCGCGTTTGGCTGCGCTGGTCATCGACCAGATGAAGATCAGCACAAAAACGCCGGCGGCTGCGAGCAGCCCGATCAATGGCAATCCTTCAAACGCGGAAAGGAAGCGGGGCATTCCACTGGCGGACGTAACCCCAGCCACGAGCACCAGAACGCAGGCAAAGCTTGCTAGCAGGAGCGCTATGAGCTCCCGGCGTGCACTTCCCAGTTTTCCGTTCTGTCCGGCTGAATGCATCGGGATCCGTTGAAAGCGTGTGGGAACCCGAGGCCAAAGACGCAGCGCGCAGCACACAAAGGCCCGGCGGCGATCGCCACCAGAAGCAGCGAATCACAAGGATTATGGTCAGCCACGGCAGGGCTGACCAGAGCACGGCGAACACACATTGCTGATACCGGGTCAGTTTTTACTGAAATGCTGCGGCGATGCCGCACGCTACTCAGTAGCGGTAGTGGTCGGGTTTGTACGGCCCGTCCTGGCTAATACCGATATAGGTGGCTTGTTCGGGGCTCAGCTTCGACAGGTTGACGCCGATCTTCTTGAGGTGCAGCCGCGCGACTTTTTCGTCGAGGTGCTTCGGCAACGTGTAGACCTGCTTGTCGTATTTTCCGGCGTTGGCCCAAAGCTCTATCTGCGCTAGCGTCTGGTTGGTGAAGGAGGCCGACATCACGAAGGAGGGGTGGCCCATGGCGTTGCCGAGGTTCACCAGACGGCCCTCGGACAATAGGATAATGCGATTGCCGTTAGGGAACTCGATTTCATCGACCTGTGGTTTGATGTTGTTCCACTTGTGGTTCTTGAGCCCCGCCACGTCGATCTCATTGTCAAAGTGACCGATATTGGCGACGATGGCGCGATCCTTCATGGCACGCATGTGGTCGATCGTGATCACGTCCTTGTTGCCCGTCGCTGTGACGAAGATGTCTGCCTGTGGGACAGCATCCTCCATAGTCACTACCTGATAGCCTTCCATGGCGGCCTGCAGGGCGCAGATGGGATCGATCTCGGAGACCATGACACGGCAGCCCGCATTGCGCAGCGAGGCGGCAGAGCCCTTGCCGACGTCGCCGAAGCCGGCAACCATCGCCACTTTTCCAGCCATCATCACGTCGGTGCCGCGGCGGATGCCGTCAACCAGGCTTTCACGGCAGCCATAGAGGTTATCGAACTTCGACTTCGTCACCGAGTCGTTGACGTTGATTGCAGGGAACAAGAGCTTGCCTTTCTTGGCGAACTGGTAAAGACGATTGACGCCCGTGGTGGTCTCTTCCGAAACGCCCTTGATGTTCTTGGCAAGCTCAGCGAACCAGCCGGTCTTCTCAGCGAGTGCCTGCCTTATGAGAGCAAAGAGGACCTCTTCCTCCTCCGAACCGGGCTTGTCAAGAAAGGCCGTATCGCCCTGTTCTGCACGCAAACCCAGATGCACGAGCATCGTTGCGTCGCCACCGTCGTCGAGGATCAGATTGGGCGTTCCGCCGTCGCCCCATTCCAGGATGCGCCGCGTGAAGTCCCAGTACTCTTTGAGGCTTTCGCCCTTGAAGGCAAAGACCGGAACGCCGGTGGCGGCAATCGCCGCAGCGGCATGGTCCTGGGTCGAGTAGATGTTGCACGAAGCCCAGCGTACATCTGCGCCGAGGGCTGCAAGCGTCTCGATTAGCACGGCCGTCTGGATCGTCATATGCAGGGACCCGGCAATACGCGCGCCCTTCAGCGGCTTTGCCTCGCCGAACTCTTCGCGCGTTGCCATCAGCCCGGGCATCTCCGTTTCGGCAATGGCGATTTCCTTGCGGCCCCAGTCGCTGAGGCTGATGTCCTTGACGACGTAGTCGGCAACTCGACCCATCGAATGCTCCTTAATATCGGGGGCGGTGGCCGTTCGAGCCATCGCGGTTTTGCGAACGCATTGAGTGAGACTGCGCCTCTTTGGGGACGTTCTACCGAGCTGGCGGCAACATCGCAACAAGATATAAGCAAGTCCTTATATCTCAATGCCCATCGGGCTTGCGGCGTCAGCTTTCTGTGCCAATCCCGCACCTCCGGCCCTCAATACGCAGCTGAGCCTGTGTTGATATTTGTGGATGTCGCGGCACAGACGGCGGTCGGTGGCACGAAGCAGCAGCGCTGCAACCGCGTCTCACCTCATTTTTGGTGAAGCGGCGATCAAGCGTCCTCGATGCAGTCCTCTTCAAATCCGCCCTCGACAAGCGCGATGAGAGCTTCGAGAGCCTCAGGACCCTGCGGCCCCTCCGCTCTCAGGTGCAGCTCGGCGCCAGGGCCAGCTGCCAACATCATAAGGCCCATGATCGATGTACCGCCGACCTCCTGCCCTTCGCGTATGACCGTGATCGTAGCGTCGAAGGTTTCGGCACACTTGACGAATTTGGCCGAGGCGCGCGCATGCAGACCTTTGCGGTTGCGGATGGTGACGACGGCTTCCGGCCGCACGCTGTCTTGGATTTCCGGCATTCGATGACGCTCAACTCTCGCCCGACAATTCCTGGCTCGCGACCTTGATATACTTGCGACCCGCCTCGCGCGCGCTGGCCACGGCATCGGCAAGTTCGAGCTCGCCCCTCACACTTGTAAGCTTTACGAGGATTGGCAAGTTAATGCCCGCGATTACTTCGACAGTCGCCTCGTCCATAACCGAGATTGCGAGATTGGACGGGGTACCACCAAACATGTCGGTGAGAATGATGACGCCGTCGCCGTCGTTGGTGCGGCGAACCGCATCGAGGATCTGACCACGGCGCACGGCCACATCGTCGTCGGGGCCAATTGAAACGGTCTCGAGTTGCGTCTGAGGCCCGACGACGTGCTCGAGCGCAGAGCGGAATTCAAGAGCCAGTCCGCCGTGCGTGACGATGACAAGTCCAATCATCGATTAGTGCCGATCTCGTCTCTTGCCCGTGACGCTGCGTCGGCCTCGTGCGGCCGTTGGGAACACTGGTTCGGTTTTCGTCTGTTCCCGCCCGAGCTTAGCAAGGGGCGGTCTTGCGGCCGGCCAAAATTTACAAGTGTTCGCTCTGGGCGCAAGGGGGATTGTGCTGAAGTTGTTAAGTCTGAGCCCTCCCTTGAAGCATTTGTGCCAGTGCCAGCAGCAACTTTATGGGCGCTGAGGCCTCGAATGGCGCGAGCAGGAGGAGCGGCAGGCTGAGCCCCAAAAGTTCAGTCTGCGGCTCAGGATCAGGAAATCGCGCGACTTTTTCCGACGCAGAAAGGTCCGCAATCAGTGTGAGATCAGCTCTTTCCAGACTGGGAACGGTGAGGATCCCAAGGCCGCGCACCTCCAGCTTGCCGCGTATGGTTGCAGGGGCCTCCGCCTTTATGGATTTGCCTTTTCGGGAGAGCTGAACCTGATCATCGGCGACCAGAAGTATCTGGCTCGGGATGAGGGCGGTTGGGGCGAGGCCTATGCATCTTAGTGCGAGGTCGGATTTGCCCGAGCCAGCGGGGCCGCGTATGAGCGCTGCGCAGTGACCAAGCGCTATCGCCGTGCCGTGATGGATCTCAGTTGCGCCGTCCAACCAGCCCCCCTCCGCGCCGTGTTTGGCCGGCCATCGGCAACCTCAACACGAAGCTAGCGCCAAAGGTCTGGTTGTCTGAACCCGCTGCGCGCCCGGATCGATTCTCGGCATAGATCTGGCCGCCGTGTGCTCGAACAATCTCTTTCGAGATGCTCAGCCCCAGCCCGGAATTCTTGCCTTCAGTGGCCTCCGTAGCCGGCCGATCCGTATAGAATCTGTCGAAGATGACATCGAGATGGTCCACAGGGATTCCGGGGCCCTCGTCCTGCACGAGAATTTCCACATAAGGTGGCGCCGAACGCGCCCGCACCGTGACCACACCTTTCTTTGGCGAGAAGGAAATGGCGTTGTCCACAAGGTTGGTGAGCACCTGTCCCAGGCGCCCCTCGTCACCGTCGACAACCAAAGCATCTTTGAGCGGGGCATCCTCGATCACCAGCCGGACACTGCGCTGATCGTCACTTAGAATTTCGCCAAAGATTGTGACGACTCCTTGCAATACCTCCGTCATGTCAACAGGGTGCATCTCTTTGCGGGCGAGTTCAGCATCGAGCCGGGAGGCGTTGGAAACATCTGTTATAAGCCGGTTTAGCCGCTTTAGCTCGTTTTGAATCTGTTGGACGAGGTTGTTACGCTCCTCCTCATTCTTGGCAAAGCTCAAGGATTCCGCAGTGCTGCGCGCAGCCGTCAACGGATTCTTGAGCTCATGGGCCACGTCTGCGGCGAACTTCTCGCTCGCCTCAATGCGCCGGTAGAGCGCTTTGGTCATGGCGCGGAAGGCGCTGGCCATCTGGCCAACCTCATCGGACCGGTCGGCATATTCAGGAAGCTGGGCGCGGGCGGCGATATTGTGGCTTGCTTGCTCAGCGGCGTCCGAGAGCCGTCGCATGGGGCCGGCAACGGTGCGTGCCAGCAAAAGCGACGTGACGATCGACGCAAAAAGCGCAAATGCCGCGAGCATGAGAATAACAGTGCGCTCCTCCCTTAAAATCTTGTCAATCTCGCCGGGGCGCGTCGACAATAACAGCACACCCTGAATGGTCTTGAAGCGGCGGATCGGAACGGCCAAGGAGACAATTTGCTCGCCGTTGTTATTGAGCAGCAGCATGCTTCGTTGTTCGCCGTCAAGCGCCTGGCGCACCTCTAGGTAAGCCGTCCCGTTTGCCGATCCGATTTCTTGATAGACTGGCAGCCGCTCGTCGAAGAGGAAGCGTGTTAGGCGCGTCCAGAAGTTTTGGGTGGTGGGTGCCGCGCCCGTATTTTCCGTTGGTTCGCGGCTCAGAGCCCGTCTCCAGCGTCGCAGAGATCGCGCCGTGTCGACAATCAATGTTCCATCGCGAGCATAAATGCGTGCGCGTGTGTTGGTTGGCTGGATAAGCTTACGCAGGATGGGCGTGACCTCTTCGGGGCTGATCGAGAGCTCAAGCGCGGCGAACCCATCGTCGCGGTATGAGCGTCCTGTGTCGCGCTCGTCGGTCAAGTTATTTGGATCGAAGACGATGCGGCCACGCTCGACCTTGGCCTTTGTGGCAATTGCATCAGCTATGATTTCGCCCTGCGTCTTGAGTGAGTCGACCTTCGCGTCGATCAGCCAGGTATGATGCCAGCCGAGATAGAGGATGCCGAGCAACAGGACGAAGAAACCGATGAGGTTGGAAACCAGAATGCGTCTCAACAGGCTCGCGGAGACGAAGCGCACGAGCGGCTGACGATGAAACCAGTTCCGCAAAGGATCGAGCACTATGGGCGCTGCTGCGCCCATAGTGCGAGTCTTTTGTGCGGCGGCTTGCGCATTCGCCTTGAGTTCGGAAACCGCCGACGCAGTCAGCGTCACGACTCCGTTTGCGATAGTCCGCGATCCCTGCAAAATGCTGTGCACTAAGACTGCAAGCAGGCCTGCAACCTCGCCCACGACGTTTCTCAGCCCGGCGAAGCTGCCAGCGGCGGCAAGTCTTTCGGATCGCTCGGTCTCGAGCGCCATCGCCCCTCCGCGCCTCAAGCTTCCTTGAAGCGGTATCCCACACCGTAAAGTGTCTCGATCACGTCGAAGTCGTCATCGACCTGCTTGAACTTCTTTCTCAAGCGTTTGATGTGGCTGTCAATGGTGCGATCATCGACGTAAACTTGGTCATCGTACGCCGCATCCATCAGCGCGTCGCGCGTCTTGACGACGCCGGGCCGCGAAGCCAGCGCTTGAAGAATGAGGAACTCGGTGACTGTAAGCGTAACCGGCTTACTGTCCCAGTGGCAGGTATGGCGTTCGGGATCGAGTTTGAGCATGCCGCGTTCCAGAACGCGCGCAGCAGCCTCGGCCTCGCCGCCCGGACCTTCTTTCGGCAGGCCGCGCCGCAGGATGGCCTTTACGCGCTCGACAACGAGCCGCTGCGAGAACGGCTTTGCAACGTAGTCATCCGCTCCCATCTTGAGGCCGAAAAGCTCGTCAATCTCCTCGTCTTTTGAGGTGAGAAAGATGACCGGCATGTCAGATTGCTGGCGCACGCGACGTAGAAGTTCCATGCCGTCCATGCGCGGCATCTTGATATCGAAGATGCCTAAATCGGCGGGATCCTCTGTCAGCGCTTCCAGGGCTGCGGCACCGTCATTGTAGGTTCGAACCTTGTAGCCTTCTGCCTCTAGCGCCATGCGCAATGAGGTGAGAATGTTGCGCTCGTCATCGACGAGCGCGATCGTGCTCTTTTCCTTCATCATTTCCTGATCCTGCGGCAGAAGAACCCCTGCCGCGCTTTATGGCTCCAAGGTGTATCAATTGTGGCGAAGCCAATTTCGTGATCTTTGCCTGAACGTTATCTGAATAGGTAAGGACCCGATAGAGGGACAACGACGTATGGCTGTTGAGGATGAAGGGAAAAACCCTGCTTTTTCGGAGGTTAGGCAGGCTGCGGCCGACTCCCGGGCGCTTGTTCGATCATCGCTAAAGGGGGCGCTGGCCACCGTCCACAAGGCGACGGGCCACCCTTACGCTTCATTGATTCTGACCGCAACCGAGCCCGATGGCGCGCCGGTGTTCCTTATCTCGCGCCTGGCGCTTCATACCCAGAATCTGCAGGGCAATTCGCGGGCGACATTGCTTGTTGATGGGACGGGCAATGCTGACGATCCAATGACGGGCTCGCGGGTCACCCTGATCGGCAACGTACGGCCCACTCAGAGCGCAACTGCGCGCGCCAGATTCCTTGCTCGCCACCCCGCGGCCGAGGGATACGCCGACTTTGCCGATTTTGCGTTTTACGCGCTGCGGCCGGAGCGGGCGCATTTTATCGGGGGCTTCGGGCGCATTGTCGATCTCGATGCCGCCAATCTGCTGCTGCCGTTGGAGGGTGCCGAGCCTCTCGTTGCAGCCGAGCCAGACATTGTGTCGCACATGAATGCTGACCACGCCGCCGCGGTCGAACTCTACGCGACCAAGCTTCTGGGCGCCGATCCCGGCAATTGGCGTATGACCGGCATCGACCCGGAAGGTTGCGATCTTGTCTCAGGCGCTCGCGCGTTGCGACTGCCGTTTGGCTCTCGCATTACGTCTGCGGCGGAGGCGCGCCACGAGCTTGCGCGTCTTGCAAAGGCTGCGCGGGCTAACGGCCTCAAGCCTTGAAATCAGCAAGCGTCAAGATTGGCGTTAGCGTGAGGCCTGCGGCAGTAAAGGCGTCTGCTGCGCCTTCCTGACGGTCGACCACTGTAACGACGCGCACAACGTCGGCGCCCTCGGCACGGACGGCTTCGGCAGCCTTGATGGCGGAACCGCCCGTCGTCGTGACGTCCTCAACGATGACGACCTTTTTCCCATTGAGGCTTTCGCCGTTTGCCAGGCCCTCCACGAGACTACGCGTGCCGTGGCCCTTCGCCTGTTTGCGCACGAAGAATGCCCCGATCGGCTTGCCGCAGGTTTGGCTGACGGCGGCGACCGCTGACGCGATCGGGACCGCACCCATCTCCAGGCCTCCGATGAGGTCCGCGTCGAGGCCATCAATGGAATCGAGAATGAGCGTCGCAATAAGGTGGGCACCCTCCGCGTCGAGCATCGTCGGTTTCATGTTGAAGTAGTAGGTGGAGGTGCGGCCCGAGGCCAGCGTCACCTCTTTGCCTGATTGGAACGAACGTGTCTTGATGATTTCGACGAGCCGGTCGCGCCCGCCCGCGGCGTCTCCCGGCTTTGAGGCTGCTGCGCCGTGCGTCATCACTACGGTTCTCCATTAGCTCGTGTCGGCTTGCGCAATCGCCCGACTACGCTATCAGTGTCAAGCCCGCGGGCTTGAGGCGCTCGAATGGGGACCTTACGAGCACGCTGCATGACGCCATTTTCCCCAACTCTTTCCTGGCTTGAGCAAATAAGCGCAAGCGCCATCGATGCGATTGCCAAGCGGCCCTGGACTTCGGCCACCTTGCTTATTGCGCTTGCGCTTCTTTGCTATCTGCCTGGCCTCTTGGCACTGCCGCCCGTTGACCGCACCGAGATCATCTACGCGGAAAGTTCGCGCGCCATGCTGGAGCGCGACGATCTGCTGGACGCGCGCTTTCTGGAAAAGCGCTATGCGTTCCGGCCCATCGGCATCTACTGGCTACAGATCGCTGCAGGCAAGCTCCTAGGCCCGGACGCGTGGCATTCGATCGCGACCTATAGGCTCCCCTCACTGTTGGGCGGCCTGCTTGCCGTTCTAGCCGTGTGGTGGTTGCTACGCCCGCTGCTGGGGCCGCGCGGATCTCTGATCGCAGCGGCGCTCTATGCGGTGACGCCAATCGTGGCGTTGCAAGCCCAGCTTTCCATTCCTGAAGGACCGCTGTTGCTTGCCGCCGCCGTGGCGCAGCTGACGTTACTGCGCCTTTATTGCGCGCCCGAAGGCGAGCGCAACACGGGGCTGGCGCTCTTGTTCTGGGCCGCGCAGGGCTTCGGCATCCTCATTAATGCGCTCGCGGTGCCAATCCTGTCGCTGTCGACCATCATCGCGCTTTTCATTTTCGACCGGAAGCTCGGCTGGCTTTGGCGGCTGCGCCCGCTCATGGGCATGCCGTTGCTGTTGGTTCTTGCCGCTCCGTGGCTTCTCGTGCGGGCGCACGTCGATGGCGGCGTACCGTTTGAGTCTTTAACTTGGGGAGAACTCTCGCGGGCGCTTGGCGGCGGCCAGGATATGAAATGGAAGGCTGCGCCACTCACCTTCACTTTGGCGTTGCTGCTGGGCTTTCTCCCAGGTGCGGTGTTGCTGGTCCCCGCGATCAAGGGGCTGTGGACTGGCCGGCCTGTTGCCCTGCAGCGTTTTCTTTTCGCTTGGCTCGCTGGCTATCTCGCCTACCTGGAGCTGATCGCAAGCAAACCGGCGCTTTACACCGTGCAAGCGATGTTCCCCGCTGCGGCAGCAGCCGCAGCGCTCGCGTTGCAACGAAATGGCCGCCTTGCGATTCCGCCTGGCATGTTGAGGATGCCCTGGTGGTTCGTACTTGCGGGCATGGTGGCGCTCTTTGCTGGCGTGCTCTACGTCGCCGGCGCACCGCCCAGCATTTGTATTGTGATCGGTGCTGCCATTGTCACCGCGCTGTTCGCCTTAGCGGCGATCAGTGCGAGCCGCGGATTTGCTGCAGCGTGGTTGGCTACCATCGTTGTCGGCTTTGCGTTGTTCCTCGGATTCACGTTCGGCGCCCTGTTGCCCCATCTTGAAAAGGGCTGGCCGGCGCCGCGTATCGCCGAAGCCATCGCACCATTGCAGCGCTGCGTTTCCAGGCCGGTCGGCATTCTTGGTTTCCGCGAGCCCAGCTCCGTTTTCGTGATCGGCCGGCAAAGCAAGGCCGATCCGGACACGATTGCCGGTTGGGTTGCAGGAGGAGAGAAGGGCATCGCGGTCGTCGAGGACCGCTGGCACGATGCGCTACAGAAGGCGTTGCAGGCCCGAGGGGCGGAGCTGCCGCCGCGCGCCGGCTGTGTCGAAGCCTTCAACGTTATGCGCGGCTGCCCGCTGTCGTTTTCGATCTACGTCACTGGGGATGCAAAGCTCGATGTGCCCTGCGCGGTTCCTCCAGCCAACGTCTGCAAGGGCCCCATATCCGCCATTCCGCAAGGCAAAGGCGGCAAATCACGCTGTCATTGAGGGCAAACGACCTGTTTATGGGTTCCGCGAGCCTTCAATCAGCCCCCCGAATCGCGCCATGGTAGCCTGTGCAAGTCGAACCGGAGAGCACAACCATGGTGTCGCGCGTTTCGCACGGAGAACGCAACGGCGGGGGCGTCCGCTCGCGCGCGAAAAAGCGCACGTCCTCCAAAGCCGTCTTCGAGAAAAAGACCATAGCGCTGGTCTACGATTTCGACGGCACGCTCTCCCCGCGTCCCATGCAGGACTATGCCTTCCTGCCCAAGATCAATCAGGACCCGCGCGCCTTTTGGAAAGAGTCCAACCGTCTCGCCAAAGAGCAGGGCGCTGATGCCCTCATCACCTACATGCACCTGCTCTACAAGAAGGCGAAGGATGCCGGCGTGCGCATCGACCGCAAAGATCTCGTCGCGCAAGGGCGCAACGTCGAGCTCTTCCCCGGCGTGGAGGACTGGTTCGATGCCATCGGCGACTACGTGCAGGGGCACGCGGAAACGCATGGCGTCAGCTTGCGTCACTACCTTATCTCATCGGGGCTCACCGAGATCATCGAGGGCACGCGCATTTACAAGCGCTTCCACAACGTGTTCGCGTCTGAATACTGGTTTGAGGCCTACGATCTGCCCTACCCCAAGCGCGTCATCACCGATACCGGCAAGACGCAGTACCTGTTCCGCATCAACAAGGGCATTGAGGATTTAGGCGACAACATCAACGAGCACATGCCCGAAGAGGCGCGGCCCATCCCCTTTTCCAATATGATCTATTTCGGCGACGGCGACACCGACGTGCCGTCGATGGCGGTGACGCGCAAGAACGGCGGGCATGCCGTCGCCGTTTATCCGCCGGGCAAGGGGAAGCAGAAGTGCGTTGATCTGTTCAAGGCCGGGCGCTGCGATTTCTTCGCGCCTGCCGACTACCAGCGCGGCTCAGATCTATTCAAGCGCACGTGCCTGCTGATTGACCGCATCCTGGCCGACATCCGTGTTGCCGAAGAGATGTGGCGGTTGGGGCGTGGGGTGCTGTAAATAAAGAGAATCTCGCTTTTAGTGACTGGTTAACCGCGAAGAAGTTCAGTATTCAAAAGCGATTCGTAACATAAGGGCGGTGGCCAGCGGTGAGCATTGTTTACACGATCGGTTATGAAGGGACTGACATCGAGCGCTTCGTAGCGACCCTTAAGTGCGTAGGCATAGTGATCCTCGCCGACGTGAGGGCTGTTGCAATATCTCGGAAGAAGGGATTTTCAAAATCCAAGTTGAGGGCTCGTCTCGCAGAGGAAGGTATTACGTATACGCACTACGTTGAACTGGGTGATCCCAAGCCAGGTCGAGATGCAGCCCGTGCCGGCAACTACGATCGATTTCGACTTATTTACTCTCGACATCTAGCAGGGGCTGACCCGCAAGCGGCGATCGCAGCCATTGCAAAGATTGCTCAGAAAACGCCAACGTGTCTCCTTTGCTTTGAGCGGGATCCCGAAGTATGTCATCGCTCGATGATTGCCGATGAGCTCGTTCCCCTTGGTTTGAAGAACTTCCATTTATTTGGTGATGATCCAAATCAATATGACCGGCACTCCGCAAAGCTCCCGCGTCGTAATATTGGTCAAGGCGCTACCGCAGCCTAGCAAGAGGCATGGTGAAGCGGTTTGCTGCGCTGGTGTAACCGCGGAAAGGCAGTGGAAACGCTTGTTTCCCGTAAGATTTCGACACCTCCAGGGGGCGAGCAGCTTCTCTCGTTGGGATTGGGTGAGTTTTCGTTACTCGAAGCCGGTCTCGGACAGGCGAAACGAGAGCTGCCACGTGCACGAAGAGAGCATCGTCGTAGACGATCCACTTCCCAGGAAGTCGCGAGCACGACTGCTCCAGCCGATAATTGTCGGCTCAGCCAAGCACGCAGCCGCTCTTGGCCATTCTTTGGCGTTGATCCGTCCGCGCAACACCCGCTTTGTCGCGAAAGCCAAGAGCAAACTTGCCGTCAACGAGGAACGCGAGGCATTCCAGCGCGCAGCGCGGCAAACCTCCATGTTTGACAAGGAACTGGCGGAGCTCGAACCATCTCCATATGAATTCAGATTTGTCTTTGAAGACGAGAGTGGCAAGCACGACTATCAGAATGGCGATTTGGAAACGCACGCCATGTTTTGGCGCGAGCGTCACCGAACAAACGAGGCCGACGCGCTCAAATGGATGCGCGAGACTTTCAACGATGAGTATCCTCGGAAGGGTATGGCATTCGTTATTGGTAACCAAGCCAAGCGACCTCAAACTTGGCAGTTGCTCGGCGTCATCCGATTGGACATATCACTGCAATCTGAGCTTCTACTGTAATTTGTGAGCGCTCGGTTCGACACACCCACCCCGCACCGCACAACATCCCCCTTCGATCTCCACACCCGTCTGCTTTCGCGCGCATCTTTACCTGGCGGTTACCATACATGCGCGATTCTTTTCGTCACGAAGCGCGATGAGTCGCGGTCGTCCGGGATTTTTCGCCCCCGTGCCGTTCGCGTCGATGTCGCAGCGTTCCACATGGAACAGCGCAGTATGCGTCCCTTCGGGTAGTTCCGCGGTCACAAAGCAATTTGCAAACCTGAAAAGGAACGAAAACCATGATCGCGACGTTTACCACGGGCCTGTCCCGTGGCGGCCTGATCGCCGCCGTTGCCATGGGCGCGATGGCCTTGACCACCGCTCACGCCGGGGCCTTCAGTGCCCGTGTGGAGGCCAACTGCGCTGGCGACTACATGGCCTACTGCAGCCAGCATCCGGTTGAAGGCAAGGGCGTCAGAAGCTGCATGCGCCGCAACGGCAATAGGCTGTCAACGCGCTGCGTCAACGCGCTGGTCGCCGCTGGCGAAGTGTCGAAGAGCGAAGTTTCGCGCCGTTCGGCCCGCCGCTAATCAATGGCGGCAAGAGGCCGCAATCGCTCCGCGCAGCGAAGTGGGAATCGGTGGGGCGGGTGCATAGCGCCGGCACAGCGCTCCGATCCGGCCGCCTTCTTTCGCCGCTCCTGGCAGGCAGTAGAGGCCACTTCCGTCGCCCTGGGGAGTGAAGCGCACACCACGCGTGCCGTCCTTAGCGCTATCAATCGTGCTCGCAAGATAGTTCAGCGCGTGAATACGTGCGGCACCTTTTCGACCCGCCAGCCGCCGCGGCCGGTAGTGCGTATCGGTGACGGGGATGGCCTCGACCGCGCGTAAAAACAGCCGGCCGTCTGAAGCCCTGCGCAAGTGCACCCGCGCCATCAGGCCGTAGTCACGGCAGATGCCTTTTTGCGTCATGTTGGCGGTGCCGTGGTGCAGAAAATTCCCCAGTCCGTAGAAAATCAGCGAGCCGCCGGCGAGTTCGATGCCGCGCACCACGTGTGCGTGATGCCCGACAATGAGATCGATCCCGTCGCGCTGGGCGGCTTTGCGGCGCCAATCGGAAAACTGCCGCTCGTCCGTGCGCACCTGTCCTTCGATGCCGTAGTGAATGGACAGAATGCGGTAGTCGGCCGGCGTTGCGACCAGCCTTTTGCGGATTTCGGCAAAATCGTCGTCGAAGCGATAAGCAATCTGGCCGGGCTTATTGGCGCCGGCGCGATGACGCTCCAAGTTGTTGGTGACGATGCCAATGGATGCAAAGGCGATATCGGCATTCTTGACCTTGACCCTCTGAGGCCGGCTGGCCTCGTCCCGGTTCATACCCAGGCCGGTCGCCACCGCCAGATTCTCATTCTCCAGCATGCCCACGTGCTTCAGCGTCTCTTTCAATCCCGCGACGCCGTAGTCCATCGAATGATTGTTGGCGAGCGAAATGAGATTGAAGCCGCTTGCCACGAGGTGGCGCAGACCCGCCGGGTGGGTGCGGAAATTAAACGGTCCCTTCTGCCCTTTGGTGTCGCGGGTCAGATCGTTGCGGTCGGTGATGACCGTTTCCACGTTCATGAAGTTGAGGTCGCCGTTGATGTCCTTGGCGATGAGTTCGGTCGTGTTGCTCCATGTCTGGAATCCGAATTTGCGCACGCCGCGCGCTTCAACCTTCTGATTATTACGATTGAGCCCGACGTCGCCGACGAGGACGATGGTGACTTCGTCGCCCTCGGCGCCCGTTGCGACGCCTGCGGGGCTGATGCAAGTCAGCGCAAAGGCCAGTACGGCAGGGGGGAGGGGTCGCAAGGGGCTGGTCATGCGGGCTATCTGCCCTTCAAACTTTGGCGTTGGCGCGGCAGCGACCCCGTCATTCCCCGGGGACCTTCGGGACGGTACGTAATCCATCGGCCTGGGCTGGGTTTTTAAGAGCCTGTGCGCCGGGCCGTTACCATGTAAACTACGACGCAACTCGGCGCCTCAGCCCAGAAAGGAACCGCAATGGCCTTTGACGACCTGAAAGCAGAGCTCGGCATCCTCATGACGCGCATGCAGAACGAGCCCGAGGACCGCCACGAGCTCTACCTGCAGCTGATGGAGAAGCTGAACGAGCTTAAGGCTTTTGGCATGCCGCTGCCGCAAGATCTCGTCGAGATGGAGAAGGCTTTAGAAGCTGAATTTGCCTCTGAGAATAAGGGTGGGTAATCCGCCCCTCACTAAAGGTGCGGCTTTGGATCAAATGCGCGGGAAATTCTTGGCCGCTGACTGAGGCCGCCAATGGTGGCGCGAACTTTTCCCCGTGCCGAGCGCTGCCATACTCTGCGCTCGCTTCTGATCGCCCATACAAGCCGTCGTGATGTTGCCCACGAACAAGCGCGCTGCATTCTCCCAGCTATAGTCGGTTGCCATGGCGCGCACGCGCTCGCGGTTAAGCTTTTGTGCGCTGAGCGCGGACGCGCGTAGATCCTCCGACAGCACACCAGTCTCTCCCGGCGTCACGATGTCGATGGGCCCGGTTGCTGGGAAGGCGGCAATGGGAAGTCCCGAAGCCATAGCTTCAAGCAGAACCATGCCGAAAGTGTCGGTACGGCTGGGGAATACAAAGACGTCGGCGGAGGCATAGCACTCCGCCAGCTCTTCGCCGGTCTTCTTACCGGTGAAGAGCACGTCGGGATAGCGTGCGGTGAGCTCGGCCAGATCGGGTCCGGCACCTACGACAACCTTGCGCCCCGGCAGATCGAGTTTGAGGAAAGCCTCGATGTTCTTCTCAGTTGCGATGCGACCGACATAGAGAAAAATTGTGTCCTGCCCGAAGTGGCGCACCTGCCGGGGACGAAATAGGTCGAGGTCCACGCCACGGGTCCAAGGCATCACGCGCTCAAACCCTTGCTGCGCCAGTTCGCGCGCAAGGCTCGGTGTTGCCACCATGAGACCGCGTCCGCCGTTATGGAAGCGGCGCAGGATGGGTGTTGTCCAGCGGGGCGGGATTGCGAAGCGATGCTCCAGGTACTCAGGAAAGCGCGTATGAAAGCTGGTGGTGAAGGCGATGGACCGGCGGCGGCAATAGCGGCGCGCCATCCAGCCGATCGGCCCTTCCGTCGCGATATGAACCGCGTCAGGCTGCAACGCTTCAAAGTGCCGTGTCAGGCGGCGCCACCCGGGAAGGGCTAGGCGAATTTCCGGATACGTTGGGCAGGGCAAGGTGTGAAACTCATTCGGCGCCAGAATAGACAGATCAATTCCAAGCCGTTCGAGCTCGTGGGCCAAACGCTCATACGTGCGCACCACCCCATTCACCTGAGGGTGCCAAGCGTCCGT
>CAZURR010000008.1:0-52922 GCA_964622715.1 uncultured Hyphomicrobium sp.
GCGCTGCCTTCCCCAACGGTCCCAACTGGGGCAAGGACGTTTTTATTCCCATCGATTGGGTGATTGGCGGCGAGAAGATGGTGGGCCAGGGCTGGCGCATGCTCATGGAGTGCCTCGCGGCCGGTCGCGCCATCTCGCTGCCATCCTCGGCAACGGCGGGCGCCAAGGCAATGCTGCGATTTACCAGCGCCTATGGACGTATTCGCAAGCAGTTCGGGTTGCCCGTGGCGCGCATGGAAGGCGTCGAGGAGCCGATCGCGCGTATGATCGAGAATGCCTACACCTGTGAGGCGGCGCGTGCTGTGACGGCAGCCATGGTTTCACGCGGCGAGCGCCCCTCGGTGCTCTCGGCCTTGATGAAATACCAAACAACGGAGCGAATTCGCCAGTCCGTCAACGATGCCTTCGATGTGCATGGCGGCCGCGCCATTTGCGATGGACCGACGAACTATTTGCAATCGGCCTACCAGATGGTCCCCGTCGGTATCACGGTGGAGGGCGCTAATATCCTGACGCGTACGCTGATCACCTTTGCGCAAGGAGCACTGCGCTCGCACCCCTATCTCTTTGACGAGATCCACGCAGCCCAGGACCTGGATAGCGAGCGGGGACAAGAGAAGTTCGAAAAGGCGTTCAGCGACCACATCGCATTCTCGGTTTCCAATGCCTGCGGGGCCTTCTTCCACAACATTACGGGCGGTCACTTCAGTGCCCAGCCCGAGCATGTCGCCGGCTTGGCGCAATGGTATCGCCAGCTTGGACGCGCGAGCCGCAACTTCGCCTTCGTCGCAGATATGACCGTTGTTTTTCTCGGTGGCGGCCTAAAAACCAAGCAGAAGCTTACCGGGCGCCTTGCGGACGCACTTTCGGAGCTCTTTTTCGTCGCATGTGTTCTGAAGCGCTTCGAGGATGACGGGAAGCTGTCGAGCGACAAGGACATCGTTGCGTTCGCCGCGGCCAATGGTCTCCACCGATTCCAAGAGGCAATGCGCGGCGTTATTGACAATTTCCCCGTTTTACCTCTGCGCTGGTTGATGCACGCAGTTGTGTTTCCACTTGGCCGGCCTTATCGGCCGGCAAGTGATGAGCTGGGCCACCGGGTGGTCAAGCTTGTCCTGCAAGCGCCAGAGGTGCGCGATCGCCTCACATGTCATATTTACGTCTCACAGGATGTTGAGGACCCGACGGGATTGCTTGAGGTCACACTGAGAAAAGTGATCGAGTCAGAGGAGGCAGAAAAGAAGCTGGAGCGCGCGATCCGCGCAGGGACGGTGCGCCGCTACCATGGCGTGGACTGGATCGGAGATGCGGTCGTGAAAGGGATCTTGACGGAGAGCGAGGGCGAGCTATTGCGCGAGACCGAAGCGCTTACGGCCCGTGTCATTGCCGTCGATGATTTCGATCCCGAAGAAGTGAAGCCCCACTACGGAAGCATGGGGCACAATTCGCGCCGTGTCGAAAGCGATGCGGCAGAGTAGAGCTAGCTAGAAGGTCCCCTACTCGCTCCAGTGTGTCGCAATCAAACAGGGGCACCCGCAAAGAGGTTCGTGAATGTTCAAATCAGTATCGAAGCCGCTGCCCGACCTGAAGGACTGGCATTACTCCATCGATCAATGGGGTATCGCCTGGGCCGAGTTCGATCGCGACGGTGAGAGCCAGAATTCGCTTGGCCGCCGCCCGCTCGAAGAGCTGATGGAAATCGTCCAGAACGTGGAGCAGGGCGCACACAAGCGTGAAATCCGCGGACTTGTCATTTCGTCTGCAAAACCGCGCGGCTTCATTGTCGGAGCCGACATTCGCGAGTTTGAAGACCTAACCACCGAGATGGACGTTATCGACAAGCTGCGACCGGTGAATGCACTATTTGATCGTATCGAGCGGTTGCCGGTGCCTGTTGTGGCAGCGATCAATGGCTTCTGCCTGGGCGGCGGGCTTGAGTTGGCGCTAGCTTGCCATTATCGAATCGCGACCCGCGATCCTGAAACAAAGCTCGGCTTTCCCGAGGTCAAACTCGGCATATTCCCCGGCTTCAACGGTACGGCGCGTGCAATCCGGCAAGCTGGGGCTCTTTCCGGCATGCAGGCCATGCTCACGGGAAAAATGTTGAGTGCATCGGCCGCACGTGCAGCAGGCTTTGCGGATGAGCTTGTAGCCAGCCGCGGCACTCTTCTTTGGGCGGCGCGCAAAGCGGTTCTGAGAAAGCGGAAATCGAAGCCCGCAGGTTACACGAAGGCTTCGCTCACGCTGTGGCCGATACGGGGCCTCGTCGCTAATCGTATGCGCCAAGAGACGAAGAAGAAGGTGCGCGAGGATCACTATCCCGCGCCTTTCCGCTTGATCGATCTGTTCGAACGTCATGGCGGCAACGAAGAGGCGATGAAGGCGGCTGAGACGTGGGCATTTGCCCCGCTCATGGTGTCTGAGCAATCACGCAACTTGCGTCGCGTGTTCCGGCTCTCGGAGCTATTGAAGGGGCAGGCGCCAAAGAGGCTCGGCTGGCGCCCGCAGCGCGTCCACGTTGTTGGCGCTGGCACGATGGGCGCCGACATCGCCGGCTGGTGCGTCGTATCCGGCATGGAGGTGACGCTGCAAGACATTTCACCTGAGCAGATCGAGAAGGGTGTTGCCGCACAGGGCAAGCTATTTGCCCGCAAGTTCAAGACCAAAGCGCAGCGCGATGCTGCCAAGGCACGACTTATTGCCGATCCCGATGGTGAGGGCCTTAATCGCGCCGATGTCGTGATCGAAGCGATCGTGGAAAACCTAGAGATCAAGCAGAAGGTGCTCACCGAAATCGAGGGCAATATAAAGCCGGACGCGCTATTGGCAACCAACACGTCATCGCTCCAGATCGAGGACATCGCTCAAGGTCTGCCCGATCCTGGACGCCTTATCGGCCTGCACTTCTTCAATCCCGTCGCTCTGATGCCGCTGGTCGAGGTGGTGCGCGGCGCGTCCAGCCGCGAGGACGAAATCAAGCGCGGCACGGCCTTCGTAACAGCGATTGGCAAGTTTCCGCTTATCACCAAGAGCGTTCCTGGCTTCTTGGTCAACCGCGTGCTCACGCCTTACATGTTCGGGGCCATGCATAGGCTGGAGAAGGGCGAGGACAAGGAACGCATCGACGAGGCCGCGCGCACATTTGGCATGCCCATGGGCCCGATCGAGCTCGCCGATTCCGTTGGCCTTGATGTGTGTGCCCACGTGGCCAAAATCCTCGGTTACCCCTCCGAGAACTCAAAGCTGGAACGGCTTGTTGCCGCCGGCAAGCTTGGCAAAAAAACCGGTGAGGGTTTCTACGAGTGGAAGAAGGGCAAGATCGAAAAGTCCGACCAAACATTTGACAAGGCCGACATGGAGCGGCTGGGGCGTGAACTGGTCGAGCCTATGATCGCCGAGGCGCAAAAGAGTCTTGATGAGCATGTTGTTGAGAATGCCGACCTGGTAGACGCTGGCCTGATATTCGGTACAGGTTTTGCGCCATTCCGGGGTGGCCCTTTGCACTATAAGGCGAGCGAAACCGGCGACGCGACGGCCCGCGCAGCAGCTGAATAACACAATTGGGCGACCGAAGGTTGCCCGCATGTTTGGGAGTTTCAATTCATGCAGCGATTAATGAGGCGGGTTGCGGTCATCGGCGGGGCGAGAATACCATTCTGCCGGTCCAACACCTTCTATGCGGATTTATCCAACCTCGAAATGATGACCGGCACACTCAACGCGCTCGTCAATCGCTACAAGCTCAAGGGCAAGCATATCGATGAGGTCGTCGGCGGCGCCGTCGTCACGCACTCTAAAGACTTCAATCTGGCGCGCGAGGCGGTGCTTGGCACGACGCTTGCCGCCTCAACACCCGGCATCACAATGATGCAGGCGTGCGGGACGAGCCTGCAGGGCGGCATTGGCTCCGGGGCCAAAATTGCGACTGGCGAAATCGAAAGCGCCATCGCTGTCGGCTCGGACACGACGTCGGACGCACCCATCGTGCTCTCCAAGAAACTGGCGCAGCGCTTATCGAAGGCGGCTCAGCAGAAATCGCTGCTGGACAAGATCAAAATCTTCCAGGGGTTCTCGCCGGGCGAGCTCGCGCCCAAGCCGCCCTCAGTCGCAGAGCCGCGCACTGGGCTCACCATGGGTGAACATTGTGAGTTGATGGCACAGGTGTGGGACATATCGCGCGCCGACCAGGACGAATTTGCCTTGGAGAGCCACAAGAAGGCGGCAGAGGCCTATCGCTCAGGTTATATGGACGATCTGGTGATGCCGTTCTCAGGCGTGTTTCGCGACAACAACATTCGCAAAGACGCGACCTTGGAGAAACTCGCCGCGCTAAAAACGGCATTCGAGAAGTCGGAGCGGGGCACATTGACGGCCGCGAACTCTACGCCGCTGACGGACGGAGCGGCAGCCGTTCTGCTCGCCTCCGAAGAATGGGCCGCCAAGCAAGGGCTCCCGGTGCAGGCCTACTTGACGTATTCGCAAGCTGCCGCCAACGATTTCGTCAGCGGCGACGGTCTGCTCATGGCGCCGACCATCGCCGTCTCCAACATGCTCGATCGCGCTGGACTGAAACTTCAGGACTTCGATTTCTACGAAATCCACGAGGCGTTTGCCGCTCAGGTGCTGGCGACGCTCAAAGCGTGGGAGGACCCTGAGTACTGCAAGTCCAATCTTGGCCGGTCGGGGCCTCTGGGGTCCATTGATCGCACGAAACTCAACGTGAAGGGCTCGTCGATCGCGTTCGGTCATCCATTTGCTGCGACCGGCGCGCGTATCATGGCCAATCTCGCCAAACTCTTGAGCGAGCAGGGGGGGCGCGGGCTCATCTCCATTTGCACTGCTGGCGGCATGGGGGTTGCAGCAATCATGGAGAGCAAAGACGCTGCCGAACTGCACCAGGCGGCTTGATCTCTTGTGCCCTCGATGTCAGACCCTGCGGGTCTGGTACAAATTTAAGACGGGTCGATTGCGCCAATGAACCCCAAAAAAGAAGCACGTCAGCTTGAGGCGGCGAAGGGGCTTGCCGGTGAGCTGGCCGCCAAGCTCAATCTCAATGCCTCGCTGCGGCTTTGGGACAGCTCGCTGACGCCCCTTGGCGAGAACGTCACCGGCCCATTTGTGCTCAGCATCGCCGGGCCCGGTGTCATTGGCTCACTGCTGCGCCGGCCGACGCTCAACAATTTCATCCGTCACTACGTCGACAAGGGGATCGATTTCTCCGGTGGCACGATTATTGATTTCGGCTCTCAACTCAATCGCGGCGGGGGTTCTGTAAAGCTCAAGGGCGTTGAAGCCCTCAGTCTCGCCGCCAAGCTTTCGCCGTTCCTGCTGGCACGAGGTAATGGTGCCCTCCAAGATCAGGGCTTCGAGGGCGATATCACCGGGCACAGGCGCAAGATCGCCGATAACAAGGCCTTCATCCAGTTCCACTACGATCTTTCCAATGAGTTCTACGCACTCTTCCTCGACCCCGAGATGGTTTACTCGTGCGCCTACTTCACGGACTGGGAAAACGATATCGCGCAGGCGCAAGCCGACAAGCTGGAAATGATCTGCCGCAAGCTGCGCTTGAAGCCCGGCGAACGCCTACTCGACATCGGTTGCGGCTGGGGTGGCCTCATATGTCATGCGGCCAAAGCCTACGGTGTTTCCGCGCACGGGATCACGCTCTCGCAAGCCCAGCTCGAATACGCGCGCGAGAAGGTGAAGCGGCTAGGGCTAGATGACATGGTGACGATCGAGCTGAAGGACTATTCCGCTATGAGCGGAAGCTTCAATAAGATCGCCTCGATTGGCATGTACGAACACATCGGCCTCAAGAACATTCCAGCTTACATGCAAAAAATGCGTTCGCTTCTCTCGGACGACGGGCTATTTCTCAACCACGCCATTGCCCGGCGTGCGCCGAAAAAGGGCTGGATGAAAAAACGCCTGCGGCCAGAGCAGCGCGCGATTGCCAAGTATATCTTCCCCGGTGGTGAGCTGGACGACATAGGCCGTTCCATTGTCGCCATGGAGCGCGCAGGTTTTGAGATACAAGACGTCGAGGCCTGGCGCATGCACTATGCGCGCACATGCAAGTTGTGGTGTGAGCGCCTTACGACCGAGCGCGAGCGCGCCATTGCTCATGTGGGCGAAGAGAAATATCGCATTTGGCTCGCTTATCTGGCTGGCGTCTCACTCGCGTTCTCACGCGGCACGCTGCGCATCTTTCAGACGCTTGTTTCTAAGTCCGCCAAGCGCCCGCCTGTGCTACCGCCTACCCGCGCAGACCTATACAGTTAGCTTAATGCTCACCTGCGCGACGCCTTCTCGCGCTCGGCTTCCTCGGCCTTGAGCTCCTTTTTGGAGAGCTTTCCGATGATGGTCTTAGGCAGTACGTCGCGGAACTCGATCACGGCCGGCATCTCGATCTTTGAGATTAGCGGCCTTAGATGCTCGATAATTTGCTCCTCTGCTGCCGTCATCCCCTCCTTGAGCTTGATAAATGCCTTGGGCGCCTCACCGCGCCGCTCATCTCTTATTCCGATTACGGTGACCTCCTCGACGGCCGCGTGCTCGTAGATCGCCTCTTCGATGCGGCGGGGATAGACATTAAAGCCGGAACAGATGATGAGGTCCTTTATGCGATCCTCAATAAAAAAGAAGCCCTCCTCGTCCATGCGCGCGACATCGCCTGTGCGCAGAAAATCACCGGCGAACTGGTCGGCTGTTTCCCCTGGCCGTTTGTAGTATCCCAGCATCACCTGGGGCCCCTTGATGCAGATCTCACCTTTCTCACCCTGCGGCACCTCTTTTGTGCGATCGGCCAGATCGCGCAGCGACAGGAACGTCCCGGGAAGAGGCAGGCCGATCGATCCGGGCTTCACCGGTCCCTCGAGCGGATTGCAGGTAGCAACAGGCGAGGTTTCAGAAAGCCCATAGCCTTCAACGACTTTGCAACCAGTTATGGCCTCGAACTGCTGTTTGACCTCGACGGGCAGCGCCGCGCCTCCCGAAAGACAGAACTTGAGCGAGGAGAGGTCGAAATTTTTGATCTTGGGGTGGTTCATGATCGCATTGAAGAGCGTCGGTACCCCCGGCATCATGGTCGGCTTCGTCTTGGTGATCAGACGCAGCGCCTCACTTAGCGAAAAGCGCGGCATGATGACGATTTCGGCGGCCTTTGCGATCCCAAAGTTCATCACGACCGTCAGGGCAAAGACGTGAAAGAAAGGCAGCAAGCCCAGAACGCGCTCTTCGCCGGAAACAAGCTCCGGTGCCCAGGCGGAGACCTGCTGCACATTCACATAGACATTGGCGTGGGTGAGCATCGCGCCCTTGGGTGTCCCCGTAGTTCCACCGGTGTACTGCAGCACAGCGACGTCGTTTAGGGGATCAATCGTAACGGGTTTGGGTTTGTCCGCACCGGAAAGCAGGTCCGCTTCCAGGACAATGCGCTCGCGTTCCGGCGAGGCGAGCGGGTTGGCAATCTCCTTTGATTTGAACAGCCTGAAGAGCACCGCCTTCGTGGCGGGTAGTGCTGCTGCAAACGAGCAAAAAATGGCGCACGGCAGCGTACCCGATTGCAGCAGGGCGTCGACCTTCTCGTACAGGACCTTCAGATCAAACGTGACCATCAATTCGGTATCGCTGTCCTCGACCTGGTCGGCCAGTTCTTTCACGGTATAGAGGGGGTTGTAGTTGACCACGGTTCCCCCAGCCTTCAGCACCGCAAAAAAGTAGATAATGAACGTCGGGGAGTTGGGAATAAAGAGACCGACCTTTGTGCCTTTGCCCACGCGATGGTGCTGCAGAGCCGCTGTCGTGCGATCGACGAGTGTTCCTATCTCGGCATAGGTCAGCTTCTTGCCTAGGAAATTTGTGCAAGTGAGATTACCGAACCTTGCCACCGTATCGTCGAGGAGGGTGTAAATTGGCGCGACGCTCAGCGGCATTCGCCAGTCAACACCTTCTGGGTATCTCTTTAGCCATGGCGGCGAGGCTTCGGAACCTGCTGCTGGGGCGTTAACAGGGGATTTGGTTGGCATGCTAAGGGTGCTCCCGAGGCTCCTACTTAAGGCCAAGCGCCTTGGGGGTCTGTGTCATTCTGGGAAAGAGTTCCTGCCGTAACAGGGCGTTGTGATCTGCCATGATATTGAACACCTTAACAGGGTCCGTGGCCAGAGCGGTAGGGTCGAGCTTCCACTCAAGGCCACCGATCCCCTGGAAACCGCACTCTTGGGGCCTCCAAATGGGGGCACGAGGGCGCTGCAATCGGCCCGGCTCATTAAGTTCACGCGGGGTCGACCAGCGCTATCGGCACGGCTGGACTTGATTGTCGTTTAAGGATATGTGACGCGACAGCTTGTTGTGGTATTGGCCTTGCTTTAGTGCACTATGTAGGTGACGAAGCGACAAGGGCCCCTGGCTTGGTACGAGCGAGGGTGGGAGATTGATATGGACGAAGTTGGAACGAAGATCGTCGAGATCCTGAAGAAGCATATGAAAGAACCGCGGGACGACATTTCGCTTTCGACCCCGTTGACGGATCTCAACATTGAATCGCTCGACCTGGCGATGATCGTTTTCGACATCGAGGACACATTCAGTATTGAGATTCCCTATAACGCGAACGAAGACGTCGAGGACTTCAAGACCGTCGGTTCGGTTGTCGATCGCGTTAAAGATTTGATGGAGAAGGGTCCTGCGGCGGCTGGAGCCAAGGCCTAACGGCTGTCGTCTAAAGAACCCTTCATATATGCGAGCGGCCAGGAAGGCATTCGCCGACCCGCAGCATCAGCTTACCCAACGGCGTCCTGGTGACGCCCGCAACCGGCAGGTAAAGGACAGCCATGGCAAAGGCGAATGGCGCACGCCGCGTCGTCGTGACAGGGACCGGCGTCATTACGCCTATCGGCCTCTCCGTCGACGACTTTTGGAACTCAATGAAGGCCGGCAAATGCGGCGTCAGTGAGCTTGGGGGCTTCCCGCTTGAAGATCTCAAGATCTTGATTGCGGCGCAGATCAAGGACTTCGATCCCAAAGAGCGGCTGAAGCATTTCCAACGCGATAAGCTCGTCCTGCACGCCGATCGTTACTCGTGGTTTGCCGCTGCGGCGGCTGACGAGGCGGTTAAGCAGTCTGGGCTTGAGTTCCCGATCGCCGATCCCTACCGCGCGGCCTGCATCGTCGGCTCGGGTGCTGGCGGACTCGTGACTTATGAGAACTCTTACCGCTCGCTATTTATCGAAGGGAAGCGCGCAACCCACCCGCTGACGCTGCTGCGCATCATTGGATCCTCGGCGAGCGCGCACGTCGGAATTGAATTTGGTGTGAAGGGACCCACGTTCGCAACCTGCAGCGCGTGCTCGACGGCCACCCATGCCATTGGCGTCGCACGCGACTACATTCGAAACGGCATCGTCGACGTTGCGATTGCTGGTGCATCGGAATCGGTCATTAACTACGGCACGATGAAGGCTTGGCAGGCACTTCACGTGTTGTCGCCCGAAGGTTGTTTCCCCTTTGCCAAGAAGCGAAATGGGACTGTTCTCAGCGAGGGTGCCGGCATTCTGGTGATGGAGTCCCTGGAGCACGCCAAGGAACGTGGCGCGAACATTCTGGCCGAGCTCGTCGGCTACGGTATGTCGTCAGACGCGAAGGATATGGTGAATCCTGATATCGAGGGCCCAAGGGAGGCGATGCGTGAAGCACTTGATAGTGCCGAGCTGGCACCTTCCGACGTCGAGTACCTTAGCGCGCACGGCACGGCGACGACCATTAACGATGCCAATGAAACAAGGGCCATCAAGGCGGTTTTTGGCAACCACGCCAAGAGCCTAGCAATCTCATCGACCAAGTCGATGCATGGTCACCCGCTGGGCGCCGGTGGCGGGATCGAAGCGGCAGCATGCATCCGCTCCATCAACGAAGGGTGGGTGCCACCGACCATCGGTCTCGACGAAGCCGATCCCGAATGTGATCTCGACTACATTCCTAATGTGGGCAGGGACCTCAAGGTCAATTATGCCATGTCGAACTCCTTCGCCTTTGGTGGCCTCAACGCTGTCGTCATTTTCGGACCTCCCCCCGCGTGAGGCTTTTGTAGAGACTCCGGCCTCAGATCACGGCGGCGCTCGTAGCCTAAGACGCGATGCCGACTAATCTTCTCAAGGGTCAAAACCATTCGGTGAAAGCCGATCGCAAACAAAGGCACAAGGGGGCTGCCAAACCGGCCAATCGCTGTGTCGAGATCAGAGCTGGGAATGTGGCGATACGTGCCCAACTTCTTGATACACCGACCGCAGACCGTGTCTGGGCCGCCCTGCCGCTCCACTCCACCATCAAAACCTGGGGACAGGCCATCCATTTCGAAACGCACGTGGAATCCGGGCGCGAGCGCAACGCCCGCATCGTTGTCGAGCCGGGTGACATCTGCTTTTGGATTGAGGACGACCGCATCATCATCGCCTTCGGCCGAACCCCCATATCCCGGCCCGATGAGTGCCGTCTGCCTCGCCCCTGTAACCTTTGGGCCCGGGCAATTGATGACGTGAGGGTATTGAAGACTGTGCGTCCAGGTGAGAAAGTGTCAGTAACGGCAGCAAGCGGCTGACGTGCTTAAGGAGGCGCGCGATGCGGGAGATCGTGATCCAGGCAGGGAATGTTGCGATCCGTGCGCGGCTCTTGGAGACGCCGACAGCGGAGCAGATCTGGGCCGCACTACCTATCTATGCATCTGCGCAGATGTGGGGCCATGAGGTCTACTTTCAGGCGCCTGTATGCACAGATGCGGAGCCGGATGCGCGTGACGTGGTGAGCGCTGGCGAGATTGCCTTTTGGCCCGACGGAGATGCGATCTCGATCGGGTTTGGCCCCACTCCCTTATCGAGAAGAGGTGAGATTCGGCTCGCGAGCCCCTGCAATATATGGGCCCTGGCGCTGGATGACGTGAGCCGGCTGAAATCGGTGCATGCTGGCGAAGAGATAGCTGTCGTGTTTGCAAACGGCCGGGACAAAGCCGCTTCGGCTATTTAAATATCCTCGTGCTTCCCAATTGAGCGAAAATGGTGGGCCCGGCAGGACTCGAACCTGCAACCAGACGGTTATGAGCCGCCGGCTCTAACCATTGAGCTACGGGCCCTCCAGCTTCGGGCGCGGCCTCTATACCAGAGATAGCTCCCGTCCTGAAACGGCCGCATCCAGTCCGATAATCAGTCCAATACCCTCTATCCGGACTTATGAACAAGTTGGAGTCGAAGATGCGTATTGGACTTACCATTCTCACACCGCTGGCCGCCGTTCTCGCCCTGCTGGCAGCTTCGCTGGCAGCACATGCCGATGACAAGGAGATGCAACGCTCCATCACCGTCACCGCCAGCGGTTCTGTTGCTGCCGAACCCGATATGGCTCGCATCACAAGCGGCGTGACGAGTGAAGCCGAGACGGCGCAGGAGGCCCTTTCGCTCAATTCGCAAGCCATGAGGGGAGTCATCGCGGGCCTCAGGGCTGCGGGCATTGCGCCCAAGGACATACAAACATCCTCCTTCCGTATCGACCCTCGCTATACGCGTGCGCAGGAAGGCCAAACGTCGGTTATCGACGGGTACCGGGTCACGAACCAGATTCAAATCACGGCACGTGATCTGGACCGACTGGGCGAGGTTCTGGATCAACTGGTCAAGCTTGGGGCCAATCAGATGGCGGGGCTGACATTTGAGGTTAGCAAGGCGGAGAGCTTGCGCGATGGGGCCCGCAAGGAGGCCGTCGCCAACGCCCTGCGGCGTGCCAAGCTCTATACCGCTGCGGCCGGAACCGAGATTGGGGAGGTGTTGAGGATCTCGGAGGGCGCCGTCGGCGGCGGCCCGCGTCCGATCGCCATGTCGATGCGCGCAGAGGCGGTACCGATCGACCGCGGCACAGAGATGCTTCAAGCCAATGTCACTATTACCTGGGCGTTAGAGTAGTCCCAGGTGGCCTGAATTTTCATTGCAGCCTGATCACTTCCACCTTGCCCGAAAGGCATGAGGCGCCCGGCTGGCATTCCCAATCGGCGAAGTTGCGCATCTCGCCTTCAGTGCGCAGGCGGCGTAGGCGGGCAAGATCGATCGTTGCCGTGACCCATTGCGGCTCGTTAACAACGCCCTCGGCAAGCACGCCGTCGTCGGACACCAACTGCTCGGGCGGTACATAGATTCCCGCAGCACCCGCATTGTGATCGACGGCTGGCGACCACGGCGCATCGCCCACGGTTGGGCTCAAAACGGCAGCAATCTGGTTCTCAAGTGAGCGTGCTCTGGCGCCGGTGCGAACGCGGTGATACCCCGAGATGCGTTCGGTGCACGAGGGGATCAAAATCACCTCAGCTCCGGCTTCGGCCATACCGCGCATCAGCAGCGGAAATTCGCTGTCATAGCAGATAGCGATACCGATTTTTGCCAGTTCGGTATCGAAGACGCGGATCGGGTGACCTGGCGTAATGCCCCAATCACGCTCGAACGGCGTCATGATGAGTTTTTCCTGCACACCTGCGCTGCCGTCCGGCGTGACGAGCTGGGCGGCATTGACGTATTGACCATCACCTTTTCCTACTGGTCCGCTACCCACGAGAATGTGGACCTTGTGCTCGGCGGCGAGGTCCTGATGAAGAGCGATGCGCTCTCGCGCCAAATCCGCGACGGACTTGAGTGTCGCTTCAAGGTTGCCGCAGACCTCCGGCCCGAAGGTAGCGGCTTGCTCGATCGCGGCGTATTCGGGGAAGACGAGGAGTTCTGCGCCAGTGGCCGCACCCTCTTTGACCCAACGTGCGATCTTATGGCGCCAGGCCTCCAATGAGGCCGGCTGATCAATGGGATACTGGGCAGCTGCAACCTTTAGGGTTTCGCGCTGGGTCATCGCATTGGCGCCTTTGTGCCACGGAGCAGGGGCCGCTAAAGGGGCTTCATCCAGAATTGCATGGGATGCTCTGTTTCTTGCTCCTGGTCGAGGTCTTTCCATGGATAGCTGGCGACGATGCCATCGACGGGCGCGTATCCCAGCTTTCTCCAGTAGCTATCAAGCGGGCGATAGTCGGCCGGCTTTAGCGGGTGATCGTCGGGGCGCACGACGCGACAAAACGTGGAGTGCGTGAAGCCGCCAAGCTTCCGCGCGTGCGCTTCCCGGTGAGCGAAAAATTTAGGGTAGAGGCCGCGGCCGCGATGGGATTTTAGCAGAACGGACTCGCCGCAGTAAAAGATCTTGTTCAAGTCATAACCGGCCTTCTGGAATGGTTCGGCGAACTCATCGGCGTGCTCGATCATGGGGGCGGCCGTTGAGGCCCCCACAACCTCGTCACCGTCCCGCGCAACGACGCAAACTGCACCTTTGGCGGCGGCAAACTTGGCCAGATACGTTTCTTCGTACTCGATGGTGCCGTCATAGAGGTAGGGCCAATCGCGGAACACGATAATGCGCAGCTTGGCGAGTGCGGGCAGCGCTGGCTTGATCTCCTCGCCCGTGAGCGACGTTACTTCGATAGCCATTCTAGGAGATCTCCTGCGCCAGCTATTCGTTTATGGGCTTATTGGTGACGCACTCGAATTTGTTTGCCTCATCCATGATGATGATGCGCGGCGTGTGCGTCTTGGCCTGTTCCTCGGTCATAGCCGAATAGGCGCAGATGATAATTTTGTCGCCGACACAGGCCTTTCGTGCAGCAGCCCCGTTCAAGCCGATCTCACCAGAGCCCGCCTTGCCCTTTATGATGTAGGTTGCGAAGCGCTCGCCATTGTCGACGTTGTAGATTTCGACGCGCTCATTGATGAGCAGGCCTGACGCCTTGAGCAGGTCAGCGTCGATGCTGAGCGAGCCCTCGTAATGAAGGTCGCATTCGGTAACAGTGGCGCGGTGCAGCTTGCACCTCAGCATCGTGACGAGCATTGCGCTTAAATCCAGTTTGCCGGCGAGCCGTTTTTTCGCTCAGCCCGTGACCTGAGTGATCCAGTCAGTCAGGTTGTAATACGTTGTGACGCGGGCGATTTTCCCGTCCCGAATGGCAAAAAACGTGCCTGCCGGCAACCTATAAGTTTGCCCCTTGGCTTCGGGAAGGCCGCTATCGGTCGCAAGGTATTTGCCGTTGACGTTGAATTCAGCCGCGGCCCGGGCGCCATCCTTGCTCACCATGACGGCGATGTCCTCCAGCCGCTCCTGATAGTGGTGCGTCATGCGCGCGTTAAAAGCACGGAATTTGTCCTTTCCAATACGCCGCTCGCCTTGATTGACGTCGTGAATGACGTCATCGGTAAGACAGTTGATCATTCCTTCGCTGTCGCCGGCGTGGAAGGCGTCGAAATAGCGGCGGACAAGGGCGGCGGTCTCGCTGTGGGTCTTGCTTTCGGCGTCGCTCATAAGGGCTCCATGGACGAGAGTGGGAGCGCTGCATAGCAAATCGCGGCGCAAGGTTCCATGGGGCAGGTTGAGGGGGCCGGCAAACTCTAAAACCGTCAAGCTCGATAGGCCCGAAATCCAAGCCACGCCAGCGCGGCCAAAACGATAAACGCAATCCAGCTCATCCACAGCGGGATGGGTGTCGTGGCGATCATGACTGGCCACTCCGATACAGCGCGCGTCAACTGAAGTACGGCCACAGCAATAAAGATCGCGGCGGCGAGCAGAGAAAAGTTTCGGGCGTCCATGGCTACGGTTCTCCTCGGTTGCGTCGGGATGACATCGTGTGACGGGTCGAGATAGCCTAACTTGCTCCTTAATGGTCGTGGTTGGCCTTGATGCAGCTCAAGGGGGTGGCGATCCGGGACCCAGGAGACAAACGCGACGACCTTTTGCGTTTTTTCTGAAGAGGATTTCGCCGTCTTCGACGGCTCTCATGCTGGGTCCCGGTTCAGCGGTCGCTTCGCTCTGTCATGCTGAAAGCATGCCTTCGGCATGACGCCCGGCATGACAGGAGGTGCGCGCGTGCACCTCGCGGCGTTTCAGCCCGAGGGAACGAAAAAACGGCTAGCGGGGCGGGTCCGGCCTTCGCTTTGATCGTTTTGGATGCGGCCTTCGCCGCCCCACTCGGCACAAGGGTTTGTCCGCCGCCATTCCTCAGGTTGCATCCCTGCCCTGAGGCGTCACCAACATTTTCGCGTTGGCGGCAGCATTGACGAGGGGGAAGCTCGAGCAGGAACTGACGAGTGACGGGCGGGCGGTCGGGGTTTTTAGGTATGGGAGGAGCTACGACGGTTCGGCAATCTACAAGCAACAAGCTGGACTCTCCTTGCTGTTCTATGACCCGTCCGATCCGCTCCGCATTCAAAATGATCTCGTCGGGGTGGCTTTCAACTGGGTAGATTCCGTGGTTGTTGGATCTCGGGATGAGTACAACTTTGAGGCCTTTTACCGGTTCCCAATGTTTCCGCACGTGGATGCAACGTTGAGCTACCAGTCGGTCATCCACCCTGCTTTGACCACCGCCATCGACCATGCCTCCGCGTTCAGCTTCAGATTGCGGACGACATACTGATGTGTCGTGACCTAGGCGACTCTGGCGTTCTAAAATGTCTGCCTTCTTTGGCCTCTAATGTCCGCTTTCGGGGGTAACGCGGACATCTGCGCTCACCGACCCTTAGTCGCGCCCCGCCCCCTGTGCACTTAGCCGCCCACCTCCTTTTGTGTGTCCCAACTTCAGTCTAAGCTGCCCGCAGGATTGGCAATTTGCCGATCTCGGGGCTTAACAACCCCTCCGCTAGCGGCTGGCATCAGCCGTAATAATGCCTCCTCAACCTTATGGTCGGGGAGGCAATGGCGCATGTCCAGGGCCAACCCTTCGGGGAACCGCCTAAAGGCTATTGCGGTCGTCTAGTGGCGGCTTGTTAACTTTCCCGGCTACCAGAGGGTCACACCTCCGGTGGCCGTTCTTGTTGCAAACGAAAACGGGGGGACGCGCATTTGGACGGCTACCATTTCTGGCAGGATTTTTTTTGACACCTACCAATCTCTCTCAAGTTGGACGAAGGGGCTTTGGCTGATGGTGCCGCCCACGTTTCTGCTTGGCCTTATCGCCCTCATCCTGCGCCACCGCGTTGCCGTCAAAGAAGCGGAGAACAGCATACGCGGCGATCTCGTCTACACGATCCACCGGGATGCCGACGACCAGCTTCACGTCTACCGGCACGGGGCCGCGTTAGAACGCGAGCCCGCCTTGGCGTTGCTCGATCACGGAAACGGCGGGAAGGGGCAATGTCCACTGAGAGAATAAGGGGAGGACAATTTCCTCACGTGATGGGGTATACTGCGTCAACGGCGGGTCCGCGCAAACGGGGGCCGGCTGCATGATGCATTGCGGTAACGAGGCAACGACGCCATGAGCCGGGCCTTTGTCAAAGACGGCGAGCACGAGTTCGAGGAGCTGCCCGATCGGCTGATCTCCGTGCACCCTAACCTTGTGACGCCCGAAGGGTTGGCGCAGATAGAGGCCGAGGTTGCGCGGCTCAACGCCGAATTCGCCGCTGCGCAGACGGCGCAAGACCGCGCGGAGCTCAGCGTCGTGGCACGCGATTTGCGTTACTGGAAGGCACGGCAGCTGAGCGCCGAGGTGGTCACGCCGCCGGAGGACGGCGCGCACGTGCACTTCGGCACCACCGTGACGATTGAGCGTGAGGATGGGCGGCGCCAGGAGTTTCGCATCGTCGGTGAAGACGAGGCTGAACCGGCCAAGGGCACGATCCCCTATGTGGCGCCGATGGCGCGGGCGCTGGTGGGCAAGGGCGTGGGCGACGTCGTGCGCGTCGGCGAGGGCGAGGTTAAGGTGTTGGAGGTGCGGTGAGATGCGAGCAGGTGGCCGTTACTGTGCGGCTTGCTGTTTGTCCGTGTAGCCGTCGAGTTCGCCGTCGATCACATAGCGCAACATTGCAACGACCTGCTCCGGCGTCTCGGCAACGGCAAGGGCTGCCGCGTCAACTTCTTTCAACGCATGTGCGTTCTCGGGTGCGTGGATCACGATGAGCGGCGTGCCCAAAGCTACGGCGTAGCCGGCGTCGAAGGCGGCATTCCACTGTTTGTACTTGTCGCCGAAACGCACAATGACAACGTCGGCCCCTTCTATCGCCGTGCGCGTGCGGATGGCGTTCAGTTTGGCGCCCTTGTGGTCGTGCCAGAACTTGTTGGGCTCTGGGCCCAGGATGGCAACGCCGCAATCGTCGGAAGCGGCGTGATGAGTGACGGGCGCTGTAAAGGTGATATCGAGGCCGGCGGCTCGCGCGCCATCTTGGATTTGGTCGCGCCAATCTGTGTGGATCTCGCCGGAGAGGTAGATGCTCCAGGTCATGTGCGTCTTGCTCCATTGCGTTTGGCAAGCCACTAGCACGACGGAAGAGCGCTGCCAAACGGGCACACATGCGCGAGGCGCAATGGTTAGGCGCAAGGGTGGCGGCAGGTGGAGCGACTAGTTGTCGAGGAAGCTTCTCAGCTTTCTGGAGCGGCTGGGGTGCTTGAGCTTGCGTAGCGCCTTGGCTTCGATCTGGCGGATGCGCTCGCGCGTGACGGAAAACTGCTGGCCAACCTCTTCCAGCGTGTGATCGGTGTTCATGCCGATGCCAAATCGCATGCGCAGCACACGCTCCTCGCGCGGGGTAAGCGAGGCCAGCACGCGCGTCGTCGTCTCGCGCAAGTTCGACTGGATGGCAGCGTCGATGGGGAGCACCGCGTTGCGGTCTTCTATGAAGTCGCCAAGGTGGCTATCTTCTTCATCGCCTATGGGAGTCTCCAGTGAAATCGGCTCCTTGGCGATCTTCAAGACCTTGCGTACCTTCTCCAGCGGCATGGCGAGCTTTTCGGCAAGCTCTTCCGGTGTCGGCTCGCGGCCGATCTCGTGCAACATTTGGCGCGAGGTACGCACGATCTTGTTGATCGTCTCGATCATGTGCACGGGGATGCGGATGGTGCGTGCCTGATCGGCGATGGAGCGCGTAATCGCTTGGCGAATCCACCAAGTGGCGTACGTGGAAAACTTATAGCCGCGGCGGTATTCGAATTTATCGACCGCTTTCATCAGGCCGATGTTGCCTTCCTGGATGAGGTCGAGGAATTGCAGGCCGCGGTTGGTATACTTTTTGGCGATGGAAATAACCAAACGCAGGTTGGCTTCGACCATCTCCTTCTTGGCTTGACGCGCCTCGCGCTCGCCCTTCTGCACCGCCTTGACGATGCGGCGGAATTCTAAGATCTCCAGGCCCGTCTCGGATGCGAGGCTGTGGATCTCAGTGCGCAGCTGGTCGATGCGCATTCTTTCTTGCTTGATGAACTGTGCCCACTTCTTGCCGAGATCGGCCACGCGCTCCAGCCAGGTCTGATCGAGCTCGTTGCCGAAATACTCGTCAATGAAGGCCTGGCGCGGCACGCCGTAGCTGTCGGCGAGGCGCATGAGCTGGCCTTCCAGCCCAACGAGCTTCCTGTTGATGCCGTAGAGCTGATCAACCAGGCTCTCGATGCGGTTGTTGTTCAGCGACAGGCTCTTGACGTCGGCAACGATCTCGTCGCGGTGCTTGTCGTAGGTCTTCTGCTGCTGACGCGAGCCAGTTTCACCGGCAACTTGCTGCTCTAGCTTTTTGTCCTGCTGGCGGCGCAGTTTTTTGTAAGTGGCGGCGACGCGGTCGAAGGTCTCCAGCACCTTGGGTTTGAGCTCGGCTTCCATTGCGGCAAGCGACAACGCGTTCTCGTAATCGTCGTCGTCTTCGTCACCTTCGGCCTGTTGCTCGCCATGGCCGTTGATGGAAGTTTCGGATCGGTTGGCGCCGTCAGTGGGGGCGGAGCCGGGTGTGTGCGTTGTGCCGCCCGCGGGGGGATGAACAACCGGCGGCGGAATCTTGGCCTCCGGACCCTCGTAGGTGGCCTCAAGATCAATGATGTCACGTAACAAAATCTTGGCGTCGTTGAGTTCGTCGCGCCAAATGATAATGGCCTGGAAGGTGAGCGGACTTTCGCACAAGCCGGCGATCATGGCTTCGCGACCGGCCTCAATGCGCTTGGCAATGGCGATCTCGCCCTCGCGGGAGAGCAGCTCGACTGAACCCATTTCGCGCAGGTACATGCGCACGGGATCGTCGGTTCGTTCCGCGGGCTCAGAGCGCGTGCTGGTTGTGGCTGGCGTCGCCTGAGTGGTGAGCGCGCGGCCCTCTTCTTCGCTTTGCTCCTCCTCAGCGCCCTCCTGGCCGTCGTCGCCATCCTCATTCTCCACAACATTGATGCCCATGTCGGAGAGCATCGCCATGGTGTCCTCGATCTTCTCTGAGGATACTTCTTCAGAGGGCAGCACGGAGTTCAGCTCGTCATAGGTGACGTAGCCGCGCGCTTTCGCGGTCTTGAGAAACCGTTTGACTGCTTGGTCGGACAGATCGAGGAGGGGGCTGTCGCGCTCTTGCGTCTCGGTCGCAGTGGCGCCTTGGTCCTCGGCTTTGGCAGTTGCCGCTTGTTTCTTCGATCCCGACTTTGCAGTTTTAGATTTGAGGGCCATGGTTTTCATGTCTCGTGCCGATCATGCTGTTGTCAGGGGGTGGCGCGGCGTGATGTCGCAAAGGGCCCGTCGTCCGCGATCAGCGGTACACACAGGCCCTCGAATTCCGTCGTGAACTGTCCCACTTTGCACGACCCCCACTTAAACTTACTTTTCCGCGGGCTTACGCGGGCCATTCGCATCCGGGCGCTATTAATCAGCACCCAATGTCAATCACGTGGCTCGACTGCGTCTGAATGACCAGGTGGCTCGCTTGACTGGGCGAGCCGGCCCTTAATCTCGCAGATGCGCGCCAGCGCGTCCTCGGAGCCGTCCTTATGCCAAGCCTGGACGGCAGCTTCGAGCGACTCCTGCAAGCCGTGCCACTCATGCAGCGCGAGGGTGTGGCGCCAGCCATTCTCCACCTCAGCCTGCGGGGCATTGGGCTCTGCGAAATGATCGCTTCTATGCGTAACCGAGCGCTCGACGAGATCCACAACCTTGTCAAGGCCCGATTTGCTCAATTGGGTGCGCAGGCGCTCGCTGTCAAGAGAATTATCAAGGGCGTGGAGTGTCAGAATGGCGTCGCGCAGGCGGCTAGCCAGGCTTGAGGCCAACGTTAAGGCAGCGATTTGCTCAGCGTGCTCCTCGATCAACCAGGGGTGGTTAAGAACGGTCTTGATCAGTAGGGCCTCGCGCGCTGGGGCTAACTCTGAGCGCTGGCTAAGCTCGGGGCTGGCGGCCAGGTGCTTCTGGAGCGGTACCTGTAAGCCGGCGCGGAGGCGCGTGCGCTCTCTCAAACGCCAATCGGGCGTGACATTGTTACGTCGCGTACCGCCCCCCGCGCTTTTGCGCCGCGTGCCCTCGCCGCGAGCGATCTCACGCACGATGGAGCGATTGAGCGTCCACAACGTTTCGCGCAGCTCACGCTCGTAATGGGCGCGGACAGTTGGATCGCCAATGCCAGACACTTGAGTGCGCAGCCTCGTTTCGAAAGCGGCGCGTTGCTCGGGCGTGGACAGTGAATGTTCTTGCTCTTCGCGTTGCCAAAATACGTCGAATAAGGCGCTCGCCTTCTCGAGTTCTTGGGCAAACGCATCAGCGCCCTGCTGGCGAATGAGATCGTCGGGATCAAGGCCATTGGGCAGGAACGTGAAGCGCACGCTGAAACCTGGCTTCAACAGCGGGAGCACGGTATCGACGGTTCGGAATGCAGCCTTGCGCCCCGCGGCATCACCGTCGAAACAAAGTATAGGTTCAGGCGCCATGCGCCAAAGGAGCTTCACCTGGTCCTCAGTCATTGCTGTACCCAGCGGGGCGACTGCTTCGGCGAAGCCGGCCTCGCTCAGCGCGATGACATCCATGTAGCCTTCGACGGCGATGATGCGGCCACGCTCGTGCGCAGGTGAGCGCGCGTCATAGGCATTGAAGAGAAGGCGGCCTTTATGGAAGAGCGGCGTGTCGGGTGAATTGAGGTATTTCGCCGGTTGGTTGGGATCGAGCGCGCGCCCACCGAATGCGATAACGCGGTTCTTTAGATCGGTAATCGGGAAGATGACGCGGTGGCGGAAGCGATCATAGGCGACGGGGATATCGTCGCCAGCAATTAGCATTCCCGACGCGATCATGTCGTCGTTGCTGAAACCAGCCGCGGCCAAATGTTCACGCAAGGCGGAGCGGTTGTTGTGCGCGTATCCGATGCGAAAGGCGGCGATCGTCTCGCGACGAACGCCACGCTTCTCCAGATAACGTCGCGCATCTGCGCCGACTGAGGCGGCAAGATTTGTCTCGAAAAACTTGGCCGCCGTCTCAAGCAACCGGTACAGCCTGTCGTGCTCGTTTTCACGCGCTTCATCCCGTGGCGACATCTTCGGAAATGCGAGCCCGGCTTCTTCTGCGAGGCGTTCCACCGCTTCGGGGAAGGAGAGCCCTTCGACTTTCATTAGGAACGTGAAAATGTCGCCGTGCTCGCCGGAGGCAAAGCAATGGTAGAAACCCTTCTGGTCGTTGACGAAGAACGATGGCGTCTTCTCGACCTTAAAAGGAGACAGACCGGCGAACTCGCGACCCTTTTTCTTGAGGGCGACCTTGCGGCCCACAACCTGGCTGACGGTCACCCGGGCGCGGATCTCATCCAGGAAATGGGGCGGAAAGCGCATGGTCTCGCTCAGAATCGAATCAGATCAAGTCGTGTATTGCCCCGATTCGCATGTCCAAGGGGCGGCTCAAGTGCCCTGTCCCGGCTTTGAACAGGTGCTGGAAGGACCATGACACCCGCAATTTGGACACTTGATGTCGGGCAGGAAAGAACAACTGCCAGGGTGTGCATATTCACCACTGGGCCGTATGGCCCTAAAATGGGGGCCTTTGGACCCACCACACCCGAATCCACGCTGATACCATGTCCGACCTAACGCTCAATCCCTCGCTGCTCATCTACTTAACCCGGCATGGCGAGACCCAGTACAACCGCCAAAACCGGTTCAACGGCCGTACAGATTCACCGCTCACTGAGCTTGGAGTGTCTGAGGCCCATCGTCAGGGGCGGGTGCTAAGCGAGGTGCTTGAGCCGGACAGTAGCCTGCGCATCGTCTCCAGCCCGCTGGGACGCGCAGTGCATACGGCCGAGATCATTCGCGACCAGATTCGCATGACGGGTTACGAGATCGAGACCGATCCACGCTTAACAGAAATCTCATTTGGCGAATGGGAGGGCCTGACGATGGAGGAGATCCAGAGCCGCTTTCCCGGTGAATGGGACAAACGCCATAACAATATGTGGACCTATGTCGTGCCGGGCGGCGAAAGCTACGAGATGGTGGCGCGCCGCGCGGCCGACTGGTTGGGCGAGGCGCATGGGCCCATGCTCGTGGTAACGCACGGAGGTGTGGAGCGCATCCTACGCGGCCTTTATGGGAGGCTTCCGACGGGCGAGATTGGACACCTGCCTGAACCGCAAGATCTGTTGTTCATGCTCAGTGATGGACAAATCACCACGCTTTAGCTTGGGCGGCCTAGATCGGCTATTGCCAGCGCGTTGCTATTTGAGGAGGTCCTTGGCTGCGGCACTCGCTTTGCCAAAGTCCATCTTGCCGGCATAGCGCTGTTTGAGAGCGCCCATAACTTTGCCCATGTCCTTTGGAGTTTCCGCACTGAGTTCCTTGATGAGATCGGCGACGGCCTTGTTGGTCTCCGCTTCGTCCATCTGCTTGGGCAGATAGACCTCGATAATTTTGACCTCGGCTAGCTCCTTGTCGGCGAGGTCTTGACGGCCGCCGGACGTGAACTGCTCGATGGAATCGCGGCGTTGTTTGATCATCTTGGAGAGCACGCCGAGGATGTCCTCATCGGAAATCTTGTCCTTGCCCGACGGGCGCGCATCGATGTCGGCGCTTTTGATGGCGGCGTTGATAAGGCGCAGCGTGCCGACGCGATGCTTGTCGCCCGCCTTCATCGCCTCTTTCAGGTCGGAATTGATCTGCTCGCGCATGGCTCCCTCCTTTGTCGTGAGGGGCGAGATGTAGGCCGGACGGGCGACGGGAAGCAAGGGCATCGAGCCAGCGCGGTGTTGTTTGCTGAAATTCGCCTGTCCGATGTGATTGGGGCCTCGTCACTCCATTCAGTGGCCGTGCTTATTCCTCAAGGAACAGCGCTCAAAGCCAGCTTCAGTCATTTCAGCAGTGCCAGAGGTAGCGGTCCCGTCATCAGCGTAGCGAGACGCGCCATCTGCCGATGTTTGGAGCTGACAACGCATAAAGGATGAATTCATGAAGACGATTAAGCCTGCCTTACAGCTTGCGGCGTTCGCCGCTGTGCTCATTTCTGCCAGCGGTGCTTGGGCGGCTTCGGCGCCGACCGGTCTTTGGATTGATCACACCGGGCGTGGCGGTGTTGAGATCACGAAGTGCGGCGACCGCTTGTGCGGGCACGTAGCTTGGCTCAAAGACGCCAAGAATTCCGAAGCGTGCGGGGTGCAGGTCATCGGCGACGCCAAGTCGATGCGTAACGGCACCTGGGATCGTGGCTGGATCTATGACCCTGAGGCCGAATCCAAGTACGACGTCGAGTTAAAGCCCATTGGTTCAAATAAGCTGCGCGTCATGGGCTACGCAGGAACGAAGTTCCTGAGCGAGACGATGATTTGGAAACGCGCTCCGGTAGGCCTTACGAAGTGCAGCAAAGACGGCAGCGAAATAGCAGCGGTCGATGTGGCCGACAAGCCGGTGAAGACTTCGCAGAGCGCGAATATGGAGGCGAAGCCCACAAGTGAAAAACCAAAGGTGAAAACCGCAATCCTCACGCCAAAGGCGAAGTCTCGCACGGCATCCCCGCAGAAGGCAAAGACGCCGAAGGCAGCCAAGACCAACGACAAGAGCAAGCGCTCGCGCGGAAAGATTGCCCAGGCCCTCGTGGACATGAACGAGAGCCGCGGCAAGGACAATTCGCGCTCAGGCTCAAAGCGAATCTGCCGGTACTCGGTTCCCTATCTCAAGATGGTGGTCAAGGTTCCGTGCGACGGTTGATGGACGGGGTGAGCGCTGCATAACATTTAGGCGCCGCCCCAAATAGCTTGCGTCCATCTCCTTGGTTTTTGCTTGGGTTTTTCTTCGTCGGTGAAGGCAAGGACGTTGGCCGACAAATCACGGCCGCGTGGAACGCCGATCACCTCGACCGGTTCGGCGACGCCACGCACGTCGACCATCATCGTGAACTCGGTTAAGGGTTCCCAACCGGCTTCGCGTGCGACATCGCGGGACAGCATGATCTGAAAACCCTTCTGCTTTGCAAGGGCCTCAAGGCGGCTTGCAACATTGACAGGGCTTCCGATCACAGTGAAGTCCACGGCCTCGCCGTAGCCGATGCGACCGAGCAGCAAAGCGCCGCCCGAGATCCCAATACCGACATCGAGCGGCTGTCCAAGCTCGGTTCTGAGCTTTGCATTGATGCTGTCGAGTGCGTAGTCGATAGCGCGCGCTGCCCGCAGCGCTTTGCGGCAGCCCTCTTGAAATCCATCATGCTGACCAAACACGGCGAGCAGGCCATCGCCCAGGAATTTGTCGATCCAGCCGCCGTGAGTGGCAATGGTCGTACCGACCACGCCGAAGAACTCATTCAAGATGTAGACGATGTCGAACGGCAGCCGGTTCTCCGACAGACGTGTGAAGTCCCTCAAGTCCACGAACATGACCACGAGACGCCTTTCAACGCCTGCTGAATCGGCTTCGTCGAGCTCGACCGCCTCAGGCCCTGTGGTGGTGGCGTTCAGGAGTCGCGTAACAAAGAGATGGCCTTCCGGGCGAATCTGACAGGCGAGCCGGACGCCGGGCGGCGCACCTATACTTTCCAAGGTTATTGCCTCCGGGAAATCCGGTGGCGGAATCTCGTCTGATCCACGTTCGATTCGGACCCGGCACGTCGAACAGCGGGCGCGCCCGCCGCATATCGAGGCATGAGGCACCCGAAACATGCGGCTAATCTCGAGCAGTGTGGCCCCTTGCGGAACTTTGATCGTTCGGCCCCCGGTATAGGTGATTGAGGCCTTGGGTCCTGCAAGTCGTGCAAAATAGGCCCACGCGATGCATGCGGCGACGACGGCCAAGAGTGCAGCAAACTCGATGCGCACCAGCGTGCGAATCCAAGCCAAGGTCTCACCGTCCGCCTGGCTCGGCCAGTTCGTTTCTTCCTTGAGGTTACTCAGCACCGCGGGGACCTCGATTGCCGAGGCGACGCTGCTGCCCGCCACCGCGAAGCCACCAAGCGCGGCCAGAGGAATGACAATAGCAATGGCCAGAAGGACCGGCGCGATCCGCCGATAAGACCGATATAAGCGCATCCAAAAATGGATGCCTAGGCATCCGTGAACCCACACGATGAGCAACAAAAGGCTCTGTGTAATGGCGCTGGCGGGCCAAAGGCGGGCAAGCTCGTAGACGTAGATGTCGTTGACCCCAAAAAACACATGGGTAATACGCGTATTGATAATGTGGGGAAACAACAAGAATGGGATCGTCAGTCCGAGCACGACTTGAATCAATTCCCAGCGCGGAAGCCGGAGATTTTTGCGGTTACCAAGCTTGATAAGTGCGAGAGCCACGTGGGTGATGAGTGCGGCGAGGAGGATGATCGTACCAAGCCATGAGCGCGTCACCGCCCAGCGCCACTGTTGGACGCTCTGCATCAGATCGACGCTGGCAAGGCCCAGCGCGTGGTTCAAGAAATGGGTTGCGGCAAACGCAAATAGGATAAGCCCGGAGACGAGTCGTAGTTTTTGCAGGATGTCGCCGCGCCAGAGGACGTGCATCGCAATTCGCGCCCAATCAAATTCATTGCTAGGTGGAGAATATACCTTTGCGGGTGCAATCAGAAAAAAGGTGCCCATGTCCTGGAGTGGCACAGGCGTTGCGCCCAAGCCGCGGCGGCCAAAGCCTCAGCCGTGCGCGCGGTGGCGGTGCACCAGGGTTTGTAGGGTTTCCCTGCTCACCCGACCGCCGATGAAGAAGAGCGATACCGCCAGCGCGCAAACGGCGAGGATAGAGTCAATCAAGAACGCGATGCTGATGCCGTCAGCTAAGTTGGCCGCCGAGACAACGATGGCGGTGTTGAAGCCCAAGCCAATGGAACCTCCGGCGATTTGTGCCATGTAGATGATGGCGCCACCGAGGCTCGCGAGCGCCTCATCGAGGCAGGTGATCGCGGCAGTGGTAATCGACGAGTAGAACATGCCGATGCCCATGCCGAGCACGGCCATGCCGGGCACGAGCTCGATGAATCTCGTCGTTGGCTCGATGCGTGACAGCATGAACATGCCCGCGGCCAAGAACGCGGCGCCGGTGGAGACGATGGCCTTGGCGCCGAAGCGCTCATAAAGCGGTCCGGCGACGAACGACGTCAACGCAAACAAGCCCATTACCGGCAGCAGTCCCGCTCCCGACTTGATCGCGCTAAAGCCCAGCATTTTCGACATGAACTGCGGTAGATAAACCAGTGCAGCAAAGAAGATTGCTGATGACATAAGCGTTGCTAGGAACGCGGCGAAGAACGCGCGATTGGCAAGGACGTCGTCGGGGATCAGTGCTTTGGTGCCTACGTGCCGCTCGATAAAGGCAAAGACGATGAGACCCACCGCGGCCACGGCGAACATGGTAACGATCATGGGATCGGTCCAGCCAAGATCTGTGCCCAAGTCAAGCGCAAGCAGCAGTGAGAAGATCGCAATCGAAACCGTAACAACACCGCCGTAGTCGATGCGCCGATCGGACTCGGCCGGCTCCACTGCTGGAAAGACCCACCAGGTGACCAGAATGGCAAAGGCGGCCACGGGAATGTTGAGATAGAAGATCCAGCGCCAGCTCAGCAGATCGGTCAGCGCACCACCGATCAAAGGACCGACAGCGTTGCCGAACCCAGCCGCACCTAACACAAGAGCGCCCGCGATCGCCGCCCTACTAGATGGCAGCAGCCCATAGGTCATCCCCAGGATGGCCGGCCACATCATCGCACCGCCGATGCCCATAAGGCCGCGCGAGACCAAGAGAACCCAGACGTCCGGTGCCAGACCACCCACCAGCGAAAACACCGCAAAGATTGCTGACCCCAAAAAGAAAATGCGCCGCCGGCCGAACATGTCGGCCAAACGCCCACCTGTGACGATGAGGACGCCGAACACCAGCGCATAGCCGTTAATGATCCACTGCACGGTGGTGACGTCGGACTTAAAGTCCCTCTCGATGTGCGGCAGCGCAACAGAAAGCGCAGTAAAGTCGTTGGCAATGACGAGCACGCCGAGCGCCATGGCGACGAGCCCGAGAAGCTGGGACTTCGTGAGAGGTGTCTTTGCAGGGGCCATAGGTGGGGTCCGTTTTGCCTGGTGAGGAACAGAAGTATCGCACTATGCGGCGTTCAAGACTACGAGTTCGCTCAGGTTCGCGTGGGTAGGTGTGCTCAATCCGTGTGCTCAGTCCCGAGCGGGGATCTGGCGCCAGTTGACCAGGCAACGCGGTTCTCCTAGGTTCCCGCGCGCATTCTGCCCTTTGAGTCCCGCGTGCCGAAGAGGCGCTCAACTGGTGAGCGCAGGGCAGGCTTGCGCCGGTGCCTGGAGCGCTATTCCAATGAGCACGTCAACACGGCCGACCGTTTCGCCTGCCCCCTGGGCTGACGCCCCCGCGACGGGGCGGCTCGTATTGGCGGATGGAATGGTGATCGCAGGCATCGGTCTGGGTGCACTGGGTTCTGCAGCCGGTGAGGTGTGTTTCAACACGGCGATGACCGGGTACCAGGAGATCCTGACCGATCCCTCCTATGCAGGGCAGATCATCACCTTCACGTTCCCGCATATTGGCAACGTTGGCGCCAACCTGGAAGATACTGAGACGTCGAATTTGGCAGCGCGTTCCGGCGTGCGCGGGTGCGTTCTGCGTGCCGCTATTACCAATCCTTCCAACTACCGGTCGACTGAGCACCTGGACAAATGGCTCAAGGTGCGTGGCATCATCGGGATCTCTGGCATCGACACGCGGGCGCTCACCGCGCGCATTCGCGAAAAAGGAATGCCGAATGGCGTCATTGCACACGATCCTGATGGCGAATTCGATATCGCCAAGCTAAAGGCTGAGGCTGCCGCGTGGCCGGGTCTTAACGGCATGGATCTCGTGCCCGATGTGACCAGTGGGCAAAGCTACACTTGGGACGAAATGCGCTGGGTATGGAACAATGGGTATCCCCGGCAGGAGAGCCCTGAGTTTCATGTGATTGCAATCGACTACGGACTGAAGCGCAACATTCTGCGCTGCCTGGCAAATGCCGGTTGCAAGGTAACGGTGGTCCCGGCAACGACGGCGGCCGACGATATCTTAGAACGCAAACCCGACGGTGTGTTTCTTTCCAACGGTCCGGGCGATCCGGCTGCTACCGGACAGTATGCCGTGCCGCAGATCCAGAAGATCGTCGCCTCGGGCCTGCCGGTGTTTGGCATCTGTCTTGGCCATCAGATGCTGAGTCTGGCACTCGGCGCCAAGACGAAAAAGATGCACCAGGGCCACCACGGTGCAAACCACCCTGTGAAGGATTTCACGACTGAAAAAGTCGAGATTACCTCCATGAACCACGGCTTCACCGTCGATCGCGATACACTGCCCAACAGTGTCGCGGAGACGCATGTGTCGCTCTTCGATGGGTCGAATTGCGGCATCGAGGTTAAGGGCCAACCGATATTCTCAGTTCAGTATCATCCCGAGGCTTCGCCGGGACCACAGGACAGCCATTACCTATTCACGCGCTTTGCCGAGTTAATGCGCCGGCGGAAGATCGCTTGATTGGTAAGGGTGCGCGCGCCCTTTCCCTACGAAAGGTTAATCAGTGCGGGGCTGAAGGTGCATCGGCGTTAGGTTACATTGTATGCAGGCAGTACGGGCGCGCCCGCGTCGCGAATAATACACTAACAATAGGCCGCCGTGGCGGGCTAAATCGGAGGACCAGATGCTTCGCTGTGTTGCAGCCTGTGCAATGATTTTGACGCTGGTGGCAGTGCCCACCGCTTCCGCCGACGAACCGTGCAAGGCGGAAGTCAAAGAGGCCTTCACCAAGCAGCGCACATCCAGGGCGTTTCGCTTGGTGGCAAAGTTACGTGGAGAAACGGGGCCTGTGGAGATCACCGCAGAATATGTTCCCCCCGACCGGATGCGCCAGGTCATCGTGGCACCAGGGCAGCTGGCGCCTCTTGAGACCGTACTTGTCGGCACGCGCGCTTGGAGTAGTCAAGGTGGTCGATGGGAAGAACTAATGCCGGCGCTGGTGCACTCGATTATTGCGCAGGTGCGCGAGGCGATTATTGATCCACCCAAAGTGGTGGGCGACTTCAAATGTCTCGACAAGGTCACCCTCGATGGCAAGGAGTACATCGCTTATCGCAGCATCGAAGCGCCGGGCAAAACTGCCAAGGCTTCACTCATCGAGGGGCCCGTGCACCGGACGATCTACGTCGATCCGGACAGTGGTCTACCCGCCATCAACGTCGTCAAGGAGGAAAACCCTGACGCGACTCCGATTTTCGAAGGTGTCTACACTTACCCGACCGATATCGTTATTGAGGGACATCCCAATGCGCCTCTCGTGAGGATGAGATAGCGAGCGACGCACCGACTAGTAAGGATGTGCGACGCTGAATTGAACTTGAGGTGCGCTTGCGATAAGTGCATGTGAATTGAAAATGAGGAGATTGAAACTAATGCGCCGAATCGTAACGGCCGTTGCCGTTTGTTTTGCAATGAGTGCTACGGCCTATGCTGACTGCAAGGGCGACATCGCCGCCGCGCTGGCGAAGCAGCGTAATCTGAGCAGTTTTCGTATGGACTCGGTGATGCTGACCTCCGAAGGCCGCATCCACATGGTCGTCGACTATTTGCTGCCCGATCGCATGCGCCAGGTCATCGGGCCCGCCGGCGACCCCAAACCCGTTGAGACGATTCTCATCGGCAAAAAGGCGTGGAGCCGGCAAGATGGGGATTGGTCGCCTGTTCATCCGCAGATTGCCGGTGCGTTGGTCAATCAAATGCAACAGAGCGTTGGCGATGAACAAGAGGGCAAGCTCACCGATTTTGAGTGCCTCGGCAAGGTAAAGGTCGAGGGGCGCGAGCTGCTGGCCTATCAGGGTGAGAATGAGGATCCCAACGCTAAGAACCTGCCGGCCAAGGACAAGTCCAAGTTGCCGGGTCGCCCCGTGCGGGTGATTTATGTGGACCCCGTTACGGGACTTCCGGCACGCAGCGTATTTGGGCGCGCCAACAGGCTCGATACGCCTATTTTTGAGGCGAAGTACACCTACCCCGTCGACATCGAGATTAAGATGCCCGAGACGTCGACAGAGTAATCGTCGCGACAATCGATGATTGCATAGGCTCCGGGGCTCCTGGCAGCGGGGCAGCTTGTGCACGGCATGGTGCCAGAATGAGGGTGCCTATAGCCAAATCCGCCGATCGGCAATAAAAGGCCGCCTCATGCCCAAGCGAACGGATATCGACTCCATCCTCATCATCGGGGCCGGACCTATTATTATCGGCCAGGCTTGTGAGTTCGATTACTCGGGAACCCAAGCCTGCAAAGCCCTCAAGGCCGAGGGCTATCGAATTGTGCTGATCAATTCGAACCCGGCAACGATCATGACCGATCCTGATCTCGCCGATGCAACCTATATCGAGCCGATTACGCCTGAAATCGTTGCGAAAATTCTCGAAATTGAGCGCCCTGATGCACTGTTGCCGACCATGGGGGGGCAAACGGCCCTCAACACGGCGCTGGCGCTGGAAAAGAACGGCACCCTGTCGGCGCTAGGTGTTGAGTTGATCGGTGCACGTGCCCCCGCAATCGACAAGGCGGAAGACCGCCAGTTGTTCCGCGAGGCGATGAAAAAGATCGGCATCGAGACGCCGCGCTCCATGTTGGTACACGATCACGCGGACGCTGCCGCAGCGCTTAAGAGCATCGGGCTTCCCGCCATTTTGCGCCCATCGTTCACGCTGGGTGGGACCGGCGGCGGCATTGCCTACAATCGCGAAGAGTTCTTCGAGCTGATCGAGCGTGGGCTCGACGCCTCTCCCACAAATCAGGTGTTGGTCGAAGAGAGCGTTCTGGGTTGGAAGGAGTTCGAGATGGAGGTCGTCCGCGACCATGCGGACAACTGCATTATTGTGTGCTCGATTGAGAACGTCGATCCCATGGGCGTGCATACCGGCGACAGTATTACCGTGGCACCGGCGCTGACGCTCACCGACAAGGAATATCAGATCATGCGCAACGCCTCGATCGCGGTGCTGCGCGAGATTGGCGTTGAGACCGGCGGCTCCAATGTGCAGTTCGCTGTCAACCCGGAAGACGGGCGGCTAGTCGTCATCGAGATGAATCCGCGTGTTTCGCGCTCCTCCGCACTCGCCTCCAAAGCGACAGGTTTCCCGATTGCCAAGGTCGCGGCGAAGCTTGCGGTGGGCTACACGCTGGATGAGCTCGCCAATGACATCACAGGCGGTGCGACGCCTGCCTCTTTCGAGCCGACGATAGATTACGTCGTTACAAAGATTCCCCGGTTTGCCTTCGAAAAGTTTCCAGGTGCCGATCCCACACTCACGACATCGATGAAGTCGGTCGGCGAGGCGATGGCGATCGGCCGAACGTTCGCCGAGAGTGTGCAAAAAGCGCTGCGGTCAATGGAGACGGGGCTATCGGGTTTCGACGACGTTGCACTTGAGGGGCTGGGCGTGGGCGACGACAAGAACGTTATCCGAGCTGCGCTATCTAAGCCGACGCCTGACCGACTATTGAAGGTGGCCCAAGCGCTGCGGCTCGGTTTTGATCACGACGAAGTCTATACCTCGTGCAAAATCGATCCTTGGTTCCTGGAGCGAGTGCAGGAGATCGTCGACCAAGAAGCGCGTGTCAAGGCGCATGGACTCCCGGCCACTGAGGCGCAGCTTCGAGCCCTAAAGGCCATGGGCTTTTCGGATGCGCGCCTTGCCCAACTTGCCGGCGTGACGGAAACGAAAGTTCGCCAGAGACGCCGGGACATGGGTGTCGAGCCGGTATTCAAGCGTATCGACACGTGCGCAGCGGAGTTTGCCGCGCCCACCGCCTATATGTACTCGACTTATGAAAGCGGTCTGGCCGGCCCGCCCGGATGCGAGGCTGAACCAAGCGCAGCCGAAAAAGTTATCATCCTAGGCGGTGGCCCCAACCGAATCGGCCAGGGCATCGAATTCGACTATTGCTGCTGCCACGCCTGCTTTGCGCTGACAAAGGCGGGATACGAGACCATCATGATCAACTGCAATCCGGAGACAGTCTCGACCGACTACGACACCTCCGATCGGCTTTATTTTGAGCCGCTCACTGCAGAGGATGTGCTTGAGATCATCGCCAAGGAGCAAACGCGCGGCACGGTCAAGGGTGTTATCGTTCAGTTCGGCGGACAGACGCCGCTGAAACTTGCCGCCGCGCTTGCCGCCGCTGGCGTGGCAATTTTGGGGACCTCACCCGACGCCATTGATCTGGCGGAAGACCGCGACCGCTTCAATGTGCTTATCGATAAGCTCGGGCTGCAACAGCCGCAAAGCGGCATTGCGCGGACGCCTGGAGAAGCGCGCGCGGTGGCCGACAGCATTGGCTATCCAGTGGTAATCCGCCCCTCGTATGTGCTCGGTGGACGCGCCATGGAGATTGTGCACGACGGCACAGAGGTCGATCGCTACATCGCGCGGTTATCGTCAACGCTCGACCGGCCCTCCGAGCTCGTTGTCTCCGAGCAGCGGCCGTTGCTTGTCGACCGTTACCTCACCGATGCCGTCGAGGTGGACGTGGACTGCCTGGCTGACGGTACCGATGCGTACATCGCTGGGATCATGGAGCACATCGAGGAGGCGGGGATCCATTCGGGCGACAGTGCCTGCTCGCTGCCGCCATATTCGCTCACCGATGACGTCATCGAGGAGCTGGGGCGCCAGGCGCGCGAACTTGCACGCGCGCTAAATGTTGTGGGTCTCATGAACGTACAGTTTGCGATCAAGGACCGGCAGGTCTATGTCCTCGAGGTGAACCCACGTGCAAGCCGCACCGTGCCCTTCGTCGCCAAGGTGATTGGCAAACCCATTGCCGCCATCGCAGCCGAGGTCATGGCCGGCAAGCCGTTGCGGGACTTTGCTCTAACGCCGGCCAAGCCAACCCACGTCGCTGTCAAAGAGGCGGTGTTCCCATTCGCTCGCTTCCCCGGCGTGGATCCAATCCTGGGGCCGGAGATGCGCTCCACTGGCGAAGTCATGGGCATCGATAGCGACTTCGCTATGGCCTTCGGCAAGGGGCAACTCGGTGCCGGCCAAGTCCTTCCCACCAGCGGCACCGTATTCGTGTCTGTGAAGGACAACGACAAGGAACGGATGGTGGCCCCCGTGAAAGAACTTGAGGATATGGGATTCAAGATTATTGCCACCCGGGGGACGATGCGGCATTTGCAGGCAAGCGGCGTTCAATGTCAGGGGATTAACAAGGTGCTGGAGGGCCGGCCCCACATCGTCGATGCGGTGAAGAATGGCGACGTGGACCTCGTTTTCAACACCACAGAGGGCTCTAAAGCCCTGGCGGACAGCAAGGACATCCGGCGGACCGCCTTGCTTCATCATATTCCATATTATACAACTTTAGCCGGTGCGGTCGCGGTTACACGGGCCATTAGAGCCCTCAAAGCGGGCACTTTGAGAGTGGCGCCCCTGCAGAGTTTTGCGACGCGCGCACTCTGATCCATTGGACCGCTAAATCGCGCGAGCGGGGTGGTCTGTTCCACACGAGTTGAGAGACAGTGTGTGTAGCTGGTCCTGGCAGGCCTGCCAGGCCTATGGGAGATGTTAAGAAATGACGATGGAACGGGTGCCGATGACCATAGAGGGGTTCCAGAAGCTGGAGACCGAGCTTCAACGCCTCAAGTCAGAGGAACGTCCCCGTATTATTCAACAGATTGCAGAAGCGCGTGAGCATGGCGATCTCTCGGAGAATGCCGAATATCACTCCGCTAAGGAAGCGCAGGGGCTCAACGAGTCAAAGGTCGCCGAGCTTGAAGATCGTCTGCGGCGCGCCGACGTGATCGACACCTCTAGTCTGTCTGGCAAGACGGTCAAGTTCGGCGCCACGGTGACGCTTGTCGATGAGGACACCGACGAGAAGGTCAAATATCGGATCGTCGGTGACTACGAGGCGAATGTGCGTGAAGGCCAGATCTCTATCTCCTCGCCGATCGCGCGTGCGCTTATCGGAAAGTCGAAGAAGGACAGTGTCGAGGTCGTGACGCCCAAAGGCGCCCGCTCCTACGAAATCCTCAAGATCGAGTGGAAGTAGCCCGCAGCTAGCTCACTTCGCAGGTTCACTGGGTACTGTGATGGGCACGCCAGGATCGCGCTTTGCGCGGCGGATAGTGAGGAATGTTTTCACGCTGGCCACGTTGGGCGCGGCTGTCAGCTCGTCAAGCACGAACTCCTGGAACGTGGGCAGATCGCGCGCGATGCACTTGAGCATGAAATCGCTTTCGCCCGATAGCATGTAGGCTTCGCGAACCAACGGCCAGCCGAGAAGCAGGTTTTCGAATGCTCGCAGCTCTGTCTCGGCCTGGTTATGCAACCCGACCATGGCAAACGCTGCAAGCGCGAAGCCAAGTGCGGACTCGTCCAGAAGCACGGTGTAGCCGGCAATGAGCCCGGCTTCCTCAAGGGCACGCACGCGCCGCAAGCACGGCGGTGCGGAAAGGCCGACGCGGCTGGCGAGGGCCACGTTGGTGATATGGCCGTCGCCCTGCAGCTCTTTGAGGATGCGCCAATCAATGGCGTCGAGGCGGACGGGCATGGGCGCGGCCTTTCTCAGGTGACGTCAGCGGAGGCTCTGCATAGCGCTGCGTGCCCAGTTTGTGCAACTAACACGGGGACATATACCAGCCACACATTGGTGGCGTTTTGCGACCGGACAGGCGAGTAACCGCTGCTGCGGCGGGAAGAGGACTCGACTCTTGTGGCGCCAGCGGGGAGAAAAAAGTCCGATGACGCCCGACTCGCAAATCGCTGCTGGTTTTGCTCCTCGCCCGCTGGCAGGCGCGCGCGCGTGGGTGATCACGGCGGGAATGGCCGGCATGGACGTGCAGGTGCGGGGTGTGGCCGAGGCGCTGGGTCTCGACTACGAGATGAAGCAAATCTCACCGAAAGGTATCTGGAAGCTCGCGGCACCTTGGGGGCCGGTTGCAGCGGCGGAACGTTTTGGGCAACCCGGTTCGCGGTTCGCTCCGCCTTGGCCGGAGGTTGCGATCTCGTTGGGCCGCAGCGGGGTTCCCTATATGCGTGCTCTGCGGCGTCGAGCGGGGCCTGAGACGTTCACCATCTTCATGCTGGATCCGAAAACAGGACTCGGCACCGCAGATGTGATCTGGGTTCCCGAGCACGATCGTCTGCGTGGTGCAAACGTTATCACAACGTTGACGGCACCTCACAGCTTCACGGCTGAACGGTTTGCCGAGCTGCGCCGTAAGGTGCCACCTAGTATCGCTGCTTTGCCGCATCCGCGCGTGGCCGTTATTCTGGGGGGCAAGAACGGGAAGTACAATTTCACCGAAAATGATGACGCCCGCTTACAAAGCGCCCTCCTATCGCTCGGACAACTAGGTGCGAGTTTTCTTGTCACGTCATCGCGGCGCACGCACGCGCAGCTGTTCGAGGCGGCCGAAGCGGCGACGCGGGATCGGCCGCGCATTATTTGGCATGGGGAGGGCGCCAATCCGTATGCCGACTTCCTGGCCCACGCTGACCTGCTGGTTGTCACTGCCGACAGCGTGAATATGACGGGAGAGGCGTGTGCCACAGGTCGGCCTGTGCTCGTCTTCACGCCATCGGGTGGCTCAGCAAAGTTTCATCGCTTTCATGCCGCGCTGCAGGCGCAAGGTGCGACGCGCTTATTACCGGACCGCCTGGACGCGATCCCCAATTGGAGTTACGAGCCTTTGCACTCGGCAAACGAAATTGCCGCGCAGATTGAGCAGCGTTGGCGTGAGCGCCGCACCGCGTAGACAAGAGGGTGAGGGTGTGGGGGGCTTCTTCTCTCGAAAAGAAGCGCTGAGGGCAGGGGGAACGCTTTCCACAACTGAGCCCTCCCACCTGCGGCGCGTTTGGCTCACCGTCGAATTGGCGCTTGTCTACGTCGGTGCTCCGCTCGCTATGATGTCGGCTGTGCATGACCATCGGCTGCCGGTTTTCGTTGCGCTCGTACCGGTACTGGTCGTCGTGATCGTCTTCTTGCTGACTGACCCGACCTTCTCCCTCAAACGCGAGCTGACACGCGGGTTTGGGTGGCGCACGATGTTTTGGATCTTTGGTGTTTTCGTTATCGGCGGCGGGGCGGTTGCGCTCTACGTTTGGCATTATCACCCGAGTTGGTTGTTCGAGTTTCCGCGTAATCGGCCCGAGACTTACACGCGTATCATGCTGCTCTACCCAGCGATGTCGGTGGTCGTCCAAGAACTCGTTTACCGGACGTTCTATTTTCACCGCTACGGGGCGCTATTCGGCAAAGCCTGCTGGCTGGCAATCGTGTTGAACGGTGCATTGTTCGGCTTCGGCCATATCGTGATCGGCACGCAACTCGCTGTGCTGAGCACAATGGCGACGGGGACCCTGTTTGCCATCCGCTATGCGCTAACGCGGTCCTTTTGGGCGGTATTCGTTGAACACACACTATGGGGTGCGATTGTATTCACCGTAGGGCTCGGCCGCTTTTTCTTCACGGGTGTGCCGATTATTGGCTGGCGCTGGTAGCCGATCCGCAATGGATTGAGCAAATCGTGCTGATCGGATAGAAAGCCGCCAACTCCCTTCAAACCAAATACACAGAGGCGCCGATCAATGGCCACGCCGCAGTACGTCTATCACATGTCGCACCTGTCCAAGACCTACCCGGGGGGCAAGAAGGTCTTGAAGGATATCTCGTTGTCGTTTCTGCCCGGCGCCAAAATTGGCGTCGTCGGCCTCAATGGTGCGGGCAAATCGACGCTGCTCAAAATTATGGCTGGTCAGATTGGCGACTATGTCGGCGAAGCGTGGGCTGCTGACGGTATCAAAGTCGGCTACTTGGCGCAGGAGCCCGAACTCGATCCCGAAAAGGATGTGCTTGGCAACGCCATGCAAGGCGTCGGGGAGAAGAAGGCGCTGGTCGACCGCTACAATGAGCTTGCCACTAATTATTCCGACGAGACCGCAGAGGAGATGGCTAAGCTCCAGGACGCCATTGACGCACAGGATCTTTGGGATCTCGACACGCAAGTGGAGCAGGCGCTGGATGCGTTGCGCTGCCCAGCGGGAGATGCCGACGTCACCAAGCTTTCGGGCGGCGAATGCCGCCGTGTCGCACTGACGCGGCTATTGCTGTCAAAGCCCGATATTCTCATGCTCGATGAGCCGACCAACCACTTGGACGCTGAAAGCGTCGCGTGGCTGGAGCGATATCTCAAGGAGTATGCAGGTTGCGTGATTTTGGTGACGCACGATCGCTACTTCCTCGACAACATCACCGAGTGGACGCTGGAGTTGGATCGCGGCGAGGGCGTTCCTTACAAGGGGAACTACTCAAGCTGGCTAGAACAGAAGGCCAAGCGCCTGGAGGTGGAGAAGGGCCAGGAAGTAGCCAAGCAGCGCACCTTGAAACGTGAGCTGGAATGGATACGTGCTTCGCCAAGGGCGCGTCAGGCCAAATCGAAAGCGCGAATTACGGCCTACGAAAAGCTTGCCGAGGAGGCGGGGCGGGAGGAGTTGGGCCGCGCGGCCATCCAGATTGCGCCGGGACAACGGTTGGGCGGCGCTGTCGTGGAGACAGATGGTCTGACCAAGGGCTTCGGCGACCAGCTGTTGATCGACGACCTCTCCTTCAAGCTTCCGCCCGGCGGCATTGTCGGCGTGATCGGACCAAACGGTGCAGGCAAGACGACACTGTTCAAGATGCTCACCGGCCAGGAGAAGCCCGATGCCGGCACCATTCGCCTGGGTGAGACGGTGCAGCTGTCCTACGTCGATCAGTCGCGCGACCACCTCGATGACACGAAGACGGTGTGGGAGGAAATTTCCGGCGGGCTCGACCAACTTATGGTCGGCAAGCGCGAGATGCCCAGCCGCGCCTACGTCGGCTGGTTCAACTTCAAGGGACCTGACCAGCAAAAGAAGGTGGGTCTGCTTTCAGGCGGTGAGCGCAACCGGGTGCATCTTGCCAAGTTGCTCAAAGAAGGTGGCAACCTTTTGCTACTCGACGAGCCCACCAACGATCTCGATACCGAGACGCTTTCGGCACTCGAAGCGGCGCTGGAGGACTTCCCTGGTTGCGCAGTGATTATCAGCCATGACCGCTTCTTCCTTGATCGCATCGCGACCCACATACTCGCGTTTGAGGGCGACAGTCATGTGGAGTGGTTTGAAGGCAATTTTGCCGACTACGAAGAGGACAAGAAGCGCCGCTTAGGTGACGCGGCGGTCGAGCCGCACCGCATTAAGTTCAAAAGGTTTGAGCGGAGCTAGGTCGGCACCAGGCTGAACATAACCGACGCGAGATAAAGCTAATCCCGCAGATCGATACGCTTGTTGACGCTTCTGAGCATTGCGACGAGTTGAGACACGTCATCAGAGCCGAGTTCTTGAGCAAGGCGAGCTTGCGCCTTTCCCCAATACGGCAACGCCTTTTTTAGTTTCGCGTTGCCGGACCGTGAGATATTAGCCATGCGTACGCGTTTATCATCGCCGGTGTAGGTGCTCACAAATCCGCTACGCACTAACGGCTTCAGATTGCGGGCAAGCGCGCTACGCTCCACTCCCAGAATTGACGACAACTTGGTGAGTGGGATCGGCCCGGTCTGGGCTAGGGCCGCCAGCATGGTAAACTGCGTGCTCCTGAGACCAGTTGGCTCCAAAACGGCACTGTAATACCGCGAAACCGTTCTCGATGAGCGCCGTATGAGGGCGTTCAAACAACCTTTCGTTTCTTCGAGTCGTGTGACCAACTGCGTTTGTTCCTCTGACGGCTCGTGGAAGCGGACCCTTATTGTTGCGGCCCGGACCCCAGATCATCCCCAATTATCGCCACGTCACGGCGCTGTTGTCCGGCCCAATTTCCCCCACGATCCGCAAACCGGATTGCCCTAGCAACTGCAACATGCCATATTATGGGTATATACCCCTTTTGGCTCGTCTGGGAAAGACTTGTTGGCCGTTTTTGGGGGGTGCAACTGAGGATGAGCGTTAAAAATGAATCGCGATGATAATCCCTCGCTCCAACGCCTAGCTCGCAAGGCGTCGGCATTCATCGGTGTGAACGTGCCCGCGTTGTGGACGGCGACGCATGGCGAGGAGCGGCAATGAGTACGTTGGCAACCGCCCTCATTGCGTTCGTGGGGATTGGCGTCGGGCTGTGGCTTGTATCCTTCCTCCTGGAGGCTTTGAGGCCAGCCCCGCCCACACCCAGCACACTGCGTTGGGCGCCCGAGATCCCAATCGAATACGTGGACGTCGGTGGCAATAAGCTGCGCTATATCAAATCCGGCACCGGGCCTGTCGTCGTTTTGCTGCATACGCTGAGAACTCAGCTCGATCTATTCGAGAAAGTCGTACCGGAACTGGCGAAGGACTTTACCGTTTATGCGCTGGACTACCCGGGTCATGGGTATTCTGACATCCCCGAGGCCCGTTATGACGCTGAATTCTTCGCACGGACGGTTGAAAGTTTCCTCGAGAAGCTCAACCTGAGCAACGTGACGCTTGCCGGAGTGTCGATCGGAGGATCAATCGCGCTTATCATTGCCGCGCAAGGCAACTCACGTGTTTCGCGCGCGGTCGCCATCAATCCTTACGACTACGCCAAGGGCCGAGGGATGGCGCGCAGTTCAGCCCTGGGCGGGATGCTGAATTATACCTCGCTCTTTCCCCTTATTGGCGAGACAGTGATGCGGTTGCGAAACTTCATGGTTGTGAAGTCAGTTCTTCGCGGCGGCGTCTCAGACCCCAAGAGCATTTCGCCGGAGCTGATGGTCGATATGTTTCAGGTCGGCAATCGTCCCGGCCATTATCGCGCGTTCATAAGCCTGCTTCGCAACGCTCAGAGCTGGGAGGCTGCAACAAATGACTATGGGCGCATCAAAATACCTGTCCTGTTTGTTTGGGGTAGCGAGGATTGGGCGCGGCCATCCGAACGCGAGCACGACCGCGATCTTGTGCCTGGCGCCAAGATGGTGACGGTCGACGGTGGCGGGCACTTTCTCGTGCTCGATAAGCCACACGATGTGATCTCTCACATAAAGGATTTCATCGCGTAACGTGCTACGGAGAATGAACAGTCATGTCTGTGCTTCTCGGATTTCCGGGGTCGCGGACGACCCGGGTGACTTGGATGCTTGAGGAAGTCGGTGCGGAATACGAATTCGTAGCGACGGGACCACACTCCGAAATGGCAGACGCCGTGAACCCAAGCGGCAAACTGCCGGCCCTCAAGGTAGGCAACGCAACCATCATCGATTCAGTTGCGATCTGCTCATATCTGGCCGACTGCAATCGTGATGCTGGACTCACATTTGACGCGGGTTCGATCGAACGAGCGCAGATGGAAAGCTGGCTTCAATTTGCGACGCACGATCTGGAGGCCCCGTTGTGGATGTTTAACCGCCAGAGAATGATTATGCCTAAGAGCATGCGCACCCCAGATATCCTCAATCTTTGCGCCGATGACTGGGCCAAGGCCATCAAGACGATGGCAGTGCGCCTCGGTGAGAGAACTTACGCAAAGGGTGACCGGTTCACAGTTGCCGACGTTGTGCTGGGACACATCGGCCGATGGGCAGCGCGGATCAATTATCCGATCGAGCCCCAATCCATCATTTCCTATTTTAACCGCGTCCAAAGACGCCCAGCACTTGAGCGCGCCCTGGAAAGGGAAACTGCTGCAGCGACGGTGCTTGCTTGACGATCACGCCCGAGGGCATTGGCTTGCGGTTTGGCCGCTTCATTCCGCGGCCATCCTGCTGGCTTAACGAGGGGCCTGCGTGTCTTTAGCCGTGGAAAGACGGAGGGGCTCAGACCCATAGGATCTGAACGCACGGTGTGTGCACGGGCGTGAAAGTCTATCGATTGAGGGCAACGACAAGCGATTTTGGATTACCGCCATTCTCGCTGATGTAGTTCTGGAACAAGTTATCTAGGAATGACGTCATCCAAAAACCAATGACCTGCGCGTCGCGAACTTTGTACGTCTTGCCCCGGCGCACCACGAGCCACCGCACATCGTAGCTTTCGCCGCTGCGTAGCCAAACGCGGGTATCGACGTAAGTACCGTGCGTGGCGCCGCGAGATTGCGCCGTCACAATGATGCGGGCAACCGGGTACTTCGGCGACTCTTTGGCGGCGTAACGGGCGATGAAGTTGACCATGCCGCTGTAGTAAACGGGACGGTCAGAATGCGGCAGGTGGCGGGCATAAGATCCCAGCGCCGAAATGCCGATCGAAGGAACGTCGGCGTTGGCGGCAAGAACTTTGGCGTACTGCGAAGCAGAACCGGAGCGGGAGGCGGCCATGAGCTCGTTGGCCACCCTCTTCATATAACCGGCCGGAGATTCGGCGCGTGCCGCTACGCCCGAAAACACGAGGGCAACCGTAGCCAGTACGAGTGCGCGACTGAATTGTGGAAGGGAGCTAGGGGGTGTGTGCCGCAAAGAAGTTTGAATTGTCATACTTGAGGGGCTCCTCGTGGAAAACACAGTTCGCGGGCACTGGTTGGACACATGAACACCCGCCGATGCCTCTCCAACGCAGTAATCCAAGCGCACAGCGCTACCACCAGAGACTGGATGAGGATAACGACAATATTTTGAACGGATAACGGCTCAAACATGAGCAGGCCTCCACCAATTGAATTGAGAGAGGCGCGTCCACATGGAATTGAGGCGATAAAGCTCGTTGGGTGGAATGACGGGTTGGCCGAGCAGCGTGGCCACACGATCGATGTCTTCCTGCAACATGCGGTTGCAGACGGCAACGAGCACCGACTTTTCACGTTCGGGATGCACGAGAATGAGCTCGTGACGCGTGCCCGAAAGCGAGGCGCGCACGTGGTGGGTTATGCCAGTAAAAGTATTTAGCGGGGCCGTCCACGTCCAAGAGCGAAAGTTTTTCCCCTCTGTTACGGTGACCATCGCTGTGTCGATATCAACGGTACGGCGCACCGAGAGCCGACCGAGCAGGCGCTTTAAGGGCAAGCCGAGCAAAACGGCTAAAAAGGCAATTGCTGCGAGGATCTGAAGCGTTAGCACGGGCTGTTGAAAAACAATGGCGCGGGCGGCGGGCGCCGCAGCGGCCTGCACGATAAGAAATGTGCACGCAAAAAGGAGCGCAACCACGAAGGGGATGAGCACAAGCAAGAGCGCTGTCGCGACGTAACGCGAGCAAAACTGCACGCTACGAAAGGGGAGACCGTATGGTGCTCGGGGCTCAATACGGTCGAAAATGGCTGCGCGCATCACAAGGTCCGCAACGGAGTGACAGTAGCCTGCCAGTTTAGAAAGTGCGGCTTACTCTGAGGTTAAAGCCTGTGCGGGAAGCGGGCGGGAAGCATAAGAGGTCTGGCTCTTGACACATAAACATATCTTTATATGATCTGTGGCCACAGGAGGTCCCGTGTCAGGATTGCTCGCCAGCGAAGGCGTTGTGACGGCACTCAAGGCAGCCGCTGAGTCGACGCGCTTGCGTATCTTGCTGCTGCTTGCAGCCGGTGAGCTTAGCGTCAAGGACCTCACCCAGATTCTGGGGCAAAGCCAGCCGCGCATCAGCAGGCATTTGAAGCTACTGGCCGAAGCAGGTCTGGTGGAACGCTTCCGCGAAGGGAGCTGGGCTTATTTCCATGTTTCCGACGGCACGCAAGGGGGCAAGCTTGCGTTGGATATTTTGGCCCTCGTGAATGAGGCCGACCCAGTTGTCGAGCGCGATCGCGATCGCGCCGAGGCCCTGAGGCGGGAGCGCGAGATGAGCGCGCAAATATACTTCCGCGAGCACGCTGCCGACTGGGACCGCATTCGCTCCTTGCATGTCGCCGAAAGCGAAGTCGAGCAGGCGATGAGCGCTGCGCTTGGCGGCGGGCCGTTCAAGCTGCTCGTCGACCTCGGTACCGGAACGGGGCGCATACTGGAGCTGTTTGCCGACCGCTACGAGCGCGGGCTGGGATTCGATCTCAGCCACGCGATGCTGGCATACGCGCGCAGCAAGCTGTCGAGGGCTCAGCTGACGCGTGCGCAAGTACGCTATGGCGACATTTACGCGCTGGCTTTGCCTGACTCGGTGGCCGACGCGGTCATCATGCATCAGGTTTTGCACTTTCTCTCCCAACCGGCCCATGCCATTCGCGAGGCGGCCCGCTTGCTAGCGCCAGGCGGCCTGCTGCTGATCGTAGATTTTGCCTCTCATGATCTGGAGTTCCTGCGCCAGGACTACGCGCATGACCGCCTCGGGTTTGAAGCGCCGCAGGTGGCGCAGTGGTTCAAAGAGGCGGGACTAGAGCCGTTGGAACAGCGCGACCTTGCCCCCCAGACGAATGGCGGGCGCGAACGGCTCACGGTATCGTTGTGGCTTGCAAAACAGTCCGGCGCCGAGTTGGCACAGAAGAGAACCAAACAAGCACGCGCTGCCGTAGTGCAGGAGGCTTCCTGATGGTGAGCTTAACAGAGCGCAAGAGCCGACTCTTGGGCGCAGGCGAGATTGAAGTGTCATTCGAATTCTTCCCGCCCAAGACGGAGAAGATGGAGGCGACACTTTGGTCGGCGATTGAACGGCTTGCGCCAATGCAGCCTGAGTTCGTTTCCGTTACCTACGGCGCAGGCGGCACCACACGCGAGCGTACACACGCTACTGTGGCGCGCATCATCAAGGAGACGGACTTGAAGCCCGCCGCGCATCTGACTTGCGTCTCGGCAACGAAGGACGAGGTTGACGTGGTGGCCCGTGATTATTGGGAAGCAGGCGTTCGTCATATCGTTGCCCTGCGCGGCGATCCCCCTGCTGGTCCTGGAACCAAATACGATCCGCATCCGGGCGGATACGTCAACGCGGCCGATCTCGTTGTGGGGCTAAAGAAGATCGCAAACTTCGAAATCTCCGTCGCCGGCTATCCAGAAAATCATCCCGAGAGCCCCTCGACGGCCGCAGACATGGACAACCTCAAGGCCAAGGTTGACGCCGGGGCTGACCGCATTATCACACAGTTCGGCTTCGATAACGCGCCGTATCTGGGCTTTCTGGAGCGCGCACGCGCGGCCGGCATCTGGGTGCCGATCACGCCCGGCATCGTACCGATCCACAATTACAAGCAAGTGGCCGGATTTGCCCAGCGTGCGGGCGCAAGCTTGCCTTCCTGGTTAGCGCACCGCTTCCAGGGTCTCGAAAACGATCCAGGTACGACTCATCTCGTGGCTGCAGCCGTCGCGACAGAGCAGGTGATGGATCTCGTTGATGAGGGCATAAAGAATTTTCACTTTTATACCCTCAACCGCGCGGACCTCGTTTACGCAATTTGCCATCTGCTAGGGTTGCGGCCGCACCATGTCATGCATAGTGCAAGGCAGCGCGCTGCAGTGTAATGGAGGGCCACAAGTGAAAAAGATCGCAAGCGCGAAAGCGCTAGAAGCGGCGGCCGCGGAGCGCATCCTCATCATCGATGGCGCCATGGGGACCATGATCCAGCGCTACAAGCTGGATGAGGCGGGCTATCGCGGTGAACGCTTCAAGGACTGGAAGCAGGACGTGAAGGGCAACAATGATTTGCTGGTGCTGACGCAACCGGTGATCATAGAGGCCATTCACGAGCAATACCTGGCTGCCGGCGCCGATCTTCTTGAGACCAACACGTTCAATGCGCAACGCATCTCCATGGCCGATTATGGAATGGAGGAGCTCTCATATGAGATCAATGTGGCTGCAGCAAAGATTGCTCGCTCAGCGGCCGACAAGTGGACCAAGAAAACGCCGGAGAAGCCGCGCTTCGTAGCAGGCGCCGTTGGACCGACGAACCGTACCGCCTCGATCTCGCCCGACGTAAACAATCCCGATTTCCGCAACGTCAATTTCGATGAGCTGCGCGAGGCCTATAAGGAGCAAGTGCGCGGCCTCATCGAAGGAGGCGCCGATATCATTCTGATCGAAACGATCTTCGATACGCTCAACGCCAAAGCGGCCGGGGTTGCGACGCTGGAGGTATTCGAAGAAAATGGCATCGAACTGCCTATCATGGTCTCGGGCACCATTACCGACCGATCGGGAAGGACGCTCTCAGGACAGACACCGGAAGCGTTCTGGTACTCGATGCGGCATCTGAGGCCGTTCTCGATTGGACTGAATTGCGCGCTGGGTGCTGAATTGATGCGGCCCTATCTGGCCGATCTTGCCGCGCACTCCGATGCTCGCATCTCCGCATATCCTAACGCGGGTCTACCAAATGCCATGGGCCAGTATGAGGAGACACCCGACGATATGGCCTGCCAGATCGAACCATGGGCGAAGGACGGCATCCTCAACGTCGTTGGCGGATGCTGCGGATCGACGCCCGATCATATCCAGCATATCGCAGAGCACGTGAAGGCCTACAGCCCACGCAAAATCCCGCAGATAGCGCCCAAGTTGCGGCTGTCGGGTTTGGAACCTTTCGTTCACGGATAACGAGCACCCTCAAAACATGACCACAACAAGCGCGGCACAATCCTTCATCAACGTCGGCGAGCGCACCAACGTCACCGGCTCAGCCAAGTTTCGCAAGCTGATCGAGGCGGGCGATTATGCGGCAGCGCTTACGGTCGCGCGCGACCAGGTCGAGAACGGCGCGCAGATTATCGACGTCAATATGGACGAGGGGCTGCTCGATTCCGAAAAAGCAATGACGACGTTCTTGAATCTTATCGCATCCGAGCCCGACATCTCGCGCGTGCCGATCATGATCGATAGCTCCAAGTGGAGCGTGATCGAGGCGGGCCTCAAGTGCGTGCAGGGCAAGCCCATCGTCAACTCGATCAGCCTCAAGGAGGGGGAGGAGCCGTTCTTAGAGCATGCCAAGAAGGTCTTGCACTATGGCGCCGCCGTCGTCGTGATGGCCTTCGATGAGCAAGGCCAGGCAGAAACCGCCGATCGCAAGGTCGCGATCTGCGAACGAGCCTACAAGCTGTTGACCGAGGAGGTTGGCTTCCCACCTGAAGACATCATCTTCGATCCTAACATCTTCGCTGTCGCAACCGGGATTGAGGAACACAACGGCTACGGCATCGCCTTTATCGAGGCGGCGCGCCGCATCAAAGAAAAAATGCCGCTGGTACATATCTCCGGCGGCGTTTCGAACTTGTCGTTCGCTTTCCGCGGCAACGATCCCGTACGCGAGGCCATGCATTCGGTGTTTCTCTACCATGCTATTCAAGCCGGCATGGACATGGGCATCGTCAACGCGGGCCAGCTTGCTCTCTATGACGATATCGATCCGGAGCTGCGCGAGTTGAGCGAGGATGCGGTCCTCAATCGCCGCGATGATGCGACTGATCGTCTGTTGGACGCCGCACCCAAATTCAAGGGGGAGGGTGCAACGAAGAGGGCCGTCGCCGACCTCTCTTGGCGGGAGGGCACTGTTGAGGAGCGCCTGTCGCATGCGCTCGTGCACGGCATCACGACCTTCATTGAGGAGGACACTGAAGAGGCGCGCCAGAAGGCCGATAAGCCCCTTCATGTGATCGAAGGACCTCTGATGGCCGGCATGAACGTTGTCGGTGACTTGTTCGGCGCGGGAAAGATGTTCCTGCCGCAGGTCGTCAAGTCTGCGCGGGTCATGAAGCAAGCCGTCGCCTATCTGCAACCCTATTTGGAGGCCGAGAAAAAAGCCTCAGGGCTAGATGCACTACCCGCTGCCGGCAAGGTCGTCATGGCGACAGTTAAGGGCGACGTGCACGACATCGGCAAGAATATCGTTGGCGTCGTCCTCCAGTGCAACAACTACGAGGTGATCGACCTTGGCGTGATGGTGCCAGCCGCCAAAATTCTGGAGACGGCAAAGAAGGTGAGGGCTGACATTATCGGGCTATCGGGCCTGATAACGCCGTCGCTCGACGAGATGTGTTTTGTTGCCGCCGAGATGGAGCGCGAGGGCTTCGACGTGCCGCTGCTTATCGGTGGCGCGACAACGAGCCGTGTCCACACCGCCGTCAAGATCAGCCCCAATTATGAAAAGGGACAAGCCATCTATGTGCTCGATGCGAGCCGTGCCGTCGGTGTCGTCTCCAAGCTTTTGTCGGAGACCGCGCGAGCGAACTATGTGGGCGAGATCCAAACAGAGTACGTCAAGGTGCGAGAAGCACATTTGCGCAACGAGGCCTCTAAGCGGCGCATTTCAGTAGGCGATGCGCGCGCAAACAAGTTTGCTATCGACTGGGACGGGTATACGCCACCCAAGCCAAGATTCCTCGGTGCTAGGTCTTTCTTGAACTACGATCTCGGCGAGCTAGTACCCTATATTGATTGGACCCCTTTCTTCCAGACGTGGGAATTGAATGGACGCTATCCCGCGATCCTGAAGGACAACAAGGTGGGCACAGAAGCGCAAAAACTTTTCAATGATGCGCAGGAGATGTTGAAGGCTATCGTGTCTCAGAAATGGCTGTGGGCATCGGCCGTGGTTGGCTTCTGGCCAGCGAACAGCGTCGGCGATGACATCGAACTCTTCACCGACGACAGTCGCACGTCCAAACTGACCACCCTGCACACGCTGCGCCAACAGATCGCGCGCGATCCTTCACGCAAACGCGCGCACACCGCGCTTTCCGACTTCATTGCGCCGAAGGAAACAGGACTAGCAGATTACATTGGCGGCTTTGCTGTCACCGCCGGCCTAGGCGAGGAAGAGGCGATCAACGATCGGATCGCCGCAACGGATGACTATAACCGCATCATATTGAAGGCACTCGCTGACCGTCTGGCCGAAGCATTCGCCGAGCGCATGCATGAGCGCGCACGCAGGGAGCTGTGGGGCTATGCGGGCGCGGAGACGTTCACCAAAGAAGATCTCATCGCGGAGAAGTATCGCGGTATCCGGCCGGCGCCCGGCTATCCCGCACAGCCTGATCACACGGAGAAAGCGACACTGTGGGAGCTGATGGACGTGGAGGAGCGCACCGGCATCACACTAACTGAGAGCTTTGCCATGTGGCCGGGCTCGTCCGTCTCTGGGCTCTATCTGTCACATCCCGACAGCCATTATTTCGGCGTCGGCAAGATTGAGCGCGACCAAGTGGCCGATTATGCAGCGCGCAAGGGCTGGAGCCTCGAAGAGGCGGAGCGGTGGTTGGCCCCAGTTCTCAACTATGATCCGCGCCCAATGCGCACTGCGGCCGCTTAAGCGTTGCAAGATTGGCTCGGTAGCCAATCGACGTCATCCACAACTCACATCGCGTTGTTTCGTGAGCGCTGTTCGCATGATAGCGTCCTTGCGCGTTGATCCGCCACTTTGGACCGGCGTTGCGAAACTTTGGGAGAGACATGATCCATGCTTGGACGTTTAATCCTGATACTGCTTCAAATCGTGATCGCGTGGTTCTTGGCACCGATCATCGCCAAGTATATTCCCGTAGGCGGCCTTTTGAGTCTGTTTGTGTTCGCTATCATTTGCGCAATCATCGTGTTCCTTGTCGGCGTGCTCGCCGCGCAAGTGCTGAGAGACGTTGGGCAGCCTGGCAGCGCGACTCTGACATGGTGTCTTATCTTGGCGTTGGTTGCGGCGGCGATCGCGACCTGGGGCCCGTCGCTGGTGCCACAGATCCCGTGGGGCCGCGTTCCAGATCACGCGCTTGTCTTGGCCGGTGCCATCCTTGGCTACCTCGTCAAGAAGTGAGGGCGGAACTCGCAATTTTGCAAAAACGAAAAGGCGCGGAGATTACTCCGCGCCTTCGCTGTGTCGTTTAGTCTCTTCAGTGCCGTTCCGAGGCTCGGGGGGATCGCTCGGAACTGGGGTCATGAAGCTCAATTGTGCTTGGACATCCGTTACGCGTCATACCATTCCAAACACAATTGCGGCGATGAAGCCGAAAGACAGAAGCGCAGCAAGTACGTTCAGTCGCATCGAAAGTTCCATCGTCGCCTCCATACCGGGCCACCTTGGTTGGTGGCTCATCCGATCCGGAAGAGGGCCCGCATCGGTCCGCGGACCTTAGGCGGGCAAAAGAATGCTTGCCAAGTTAAAAAGTTGTTGCGCTGCAAGCGTCTGCACGCCGTCACGTCACATACAGTCAGAAGCGAGTCATGTTTGCATGGCCGCCACAGGTGTGTGCTCAGCGCGCAAAAACGCTTGTTTGCTAGTGCCTTCCTTCTGAGCAAATTGGATGAATTTGCATCAGATGTGATGTTGCTCGCGAAATTGTCTGCCTTTTAGCGTATCAAATGGCACCGTGTTGCGCCGCGAGATAGCCCTGTGAACGAATTGCTATTTTTGCCTCCAAAAACTGCTTCCAGGTCAGAAAAGGCTCTCCAAAGGATCTTGGAGCGTGATGCTAGACCTTGGCACATCTCAGTTGTGGCGAGGGTTTAGCGCGAGTCTTACATCAGCGTCCTTGAAAATGCGGTCTGCGCTTTTCGAGAAAGGCGCGGCGCCCCTCGGCGTAATCCTCGCTGTTGAAGCATGCGGCGGTGGCCGCATCGAGGGCTGCCATGTCGGGTGTTTCGGGATGGCGGATCATCTCGTCAATCACGTGTTTGGCCGCGCGTACGGTGAGTGGCGCATTGGCAGCGATCTCTTTTGCGAGCGCGCGTGTTGATTGTTCGAGGTTGTTGGTTTCGACGATACGGTTAACGAGACCCATGCTTGCGGCTTCTGCGACTTTGAATCGGCGCCCGGTGAACAACATTTCTTTGGCGCGCGATGGTGATACCGCCGCCAGAAGCGGCCGCACCCAGCGCGCATTGTAACCCAGCCCCAGCTTTGCAGCTGGAACTGCAAATTCGGCCTTATCATCTGCAAGGCGGATATCGGTGGCCAGGGCAAGCCCTAGCCCGCCGCCAAGGCAGAACCCGTGAATCATCGCGATGGTGGGCTTGGTGCAGTCGCTCAAGGCGGAAAACGCGGCGTGATTAAGAGCGTTGTATTCCTCAGCCTTGTCGCCCGTGCGTGCGCTTTCGAATTCAGAGATATCGGCGCCGGTCGAGAAGGCGCGCTCGCCGGCTCCGCGCAGCACAATTACGCGAATCGCATCATCTCCTTGGGCCTCGGCTAAAAAGTCCGGCAGGGCCTTCCACATCGCGGCGGTTAACGCGTTCATGCGCGCCGGGTTGTCGGCCACGATCCAAGCGATCGCGCCATCGCGCTCAAATCGAAGCGTGGCGGGTGGGGTCGTATTCGGCATGGCAAATCCTTACGTGGGTTTTCTAAAGTATGAAGCGCGCTTTCAGCACATCTGGCAATTGGTAGGGGAGGTTCGCCTCAAATGAGCGCACTCATGGAGCGGAATGAGGTCTAGAAGTTGGTAGGCGTTGACGCGGAAGCTCCATATTTGTAGGCCGGTCTCATTCAAAGCCGCGAGGTCAATTGGACTTCCGCTAAAACCCGGGACAAAGGGCTCAGGGGTGACATCATGGCAACCAAGACGCACTCGGTGCCGGCGGGCAAGGTCAAGGCCTTGGACCCGATCTGGTCTGAAATCCGCAAGGAAGCCCAAACAGCTATGACGGCCGAGCCCGCGCTCGGCAGCTTTGTGTTCGCGACCGTGTTGAGTCACGACCAGCTGGAGGGCGCAATCTGCCACCGGCTGGCGCAACGTATTCAACATGCCGACGTCGATGCTGTGCTCCTCAATCAGACCTTCCAGAGTGTGCTAGCGGGGCGCCAGCATCTCGGTGACGTGTTTCGTGCGGATCTGGCCGCAGTATTCGATCGCGACCCCGCCTGCAATCGCTATCTGGAGCCATTGCTCTACTACAAGGGGTTCCATGCACTCGTCACGTACCGGTTTGCACATGAGCTTTGGAATGATGGGCGGCACGACTTCGCGCTCTATTTGCAAAGCCAGAGTTCGCACATGTTCAGCACCGACATTCACCCCGCTGCTACGTTTGGGCAGGGGATCATGCTGGATCACGCAAACGGCTTCGTCGTTGGAGAAACGGCGATCGTGGGAAACAACTGCTCCTTCCTGCACGCGGTCACACTCGGTGGCAGTGGCAAGGAAACGGGCGATCGTCATCCCAAGATTGGCGAGAACGTGCTGATCGGCGCCGGGGCCAAGGTGCTTGGCAATATTACGGTCGGTGAGGGCTCGCGCATTGCTGCGGGCAGCGTTGTTCTCAACGATGTTCCCGCGCATGTGACGGTGGCGGGTGTGCCGGCCAAGGTCGTCGGGTCGGCGGGGTCGGCTGAACCTGCCTTGGAAATGGAACAGACATGGGTCGACGACTTCGGTGGCCTATGAGATCTAATGGAAGCCAGTTACGGCGCACGGCGCGCAGAGGAGATATCAAGAATGGACAAGGAAGAGTTGGTCCGCGTGCAGACGTATCTGCGCAAGACATTTGGCACTCCCAACCTGGAGGTGCGTGCGAGGCCTAAGAAAACCGACTCCGCGGAAGTCTTCATCGGCGATGAGTTTATTGCTGTGCTGTTCCGCGAGGACGAAGACGGCGAGGTATCCTACCAGTTCCAAATGGCAATCCTCGATCTCGATCTGCAAGAGGCATAGGGGCGAGCTCGGGGACAGAGGCAAGTCATGGCGCTTTACGAGCTCGACGGCATAAGTGTGGAGACGCCGGGCGAAGGCCGCTACTGGGTCGCGCCCAATGCTATCGTCATAGGCAAGGTCATCATCGAAGTAGACGCCAGTATCTGGTTCGGTAGCGTTTTACGCGGCGACAACGAGCCCATTTGCCTCGGTGCGCGCTCCAATATTCAAGAAGCATGCGTGCTGCACACCGACCCAGGTTTTCCACTCACAATCGGCGCCGATTGCACCATCGGTCACATGGTGATGCTGCATGGCTGCACCATTGGCCGGGCAAGCCTGATCGGGATCGGGTCCATCATCCTCAACGGCACGGAGATCGGCGAGGAATGCCTTATCGGTGCCAACACGCTCATTCCCGAGGGCAAGAAGATTCCGCCTCGCTCAATGGTGCTCGGTTCACCGGGAAAGATCGTGCGCCAGTTGAGCGATGAGGACGTGGCACGTTTTGGTGGCGCGGCCAGCCGCTACGTGAACAACTGGAAACGGTACGCAACGGGCCTAAAAGCGCAGACTTGAATCAAGTCCACCGGGAAGACTGGCTGCGTCAGCGTTCATTCTGCACACCGGAAAGAGCCGTTGAAACCGGGGTGTGCCGCGCATCCAGCGCCACCCAAACCTGCGGATTTAGGTACGACTGGCGCATCACGAACTCATAGGGTACCTGGCTCCAAAGTCGAACGTTCTCAGCCTTGTTGTCGAGAATGAAATCGCCTTGCATTGTTCGGGCGGTCAACACGGCATGTCCGTCGCCCTTCTCGTCGCGCACCACAGTCAAGAGCAGCGAACTCACCGGCCAGCCGCGGCCGATCAGTATGCGCCGCTTCAGGAGCGCATAATCTTCGCAGTCGCCGCGCGAACTCGGGAGCGTCCAGTATTCTTTGACTCCGTACACCTCCATATCTGTGGCAGGCGCGATCGCATGGTTGATAAGGCGGTTGATGTCGTCGAGTTCGCTGAGCCGGTCTGTGTTGGCGTCGAAGCGATTTTCCTGACCGTTGTCAGCACTGCATTCTTCGGGCCTCTTTTCGCAGAAGCGGACGAATCCATGGGGTGGGGAGGCAGGTCCGTAGATGCGCATAAAGGCGGCGGCACTTGCTGTCGATCGATCGATCGAACGATAGACCGTAACCTCCTGTGCGGCAGCCTCGGCTGACACCAAGAGGCTTCCGA
>CAZURR010000009.1:0-21081 GCA_964622715.1 uncultured Hyphomicrobium sp.
ATCATTAGGCACCATACCCCCCACGGAAACGGCCCAACCCCGGCCCGGAGCCGAGTTCAGGCCGTGCACAACTAGGGAGATGTGCGATGGTTGGTTCTGTGTCACGCGGTGGGCTGAACGAAAGCTCACCCGTTCAAAGTTTCTTTCAGATGTATTTCAGCGGTCTTGACACGCTCAGCGGGACTTATGACCCCTTCACCAAGAACTTCGCGCGCGGACAGCTCGAGTTGATGGGATTGATGAATCGCAGAGCTCAAGCTTTGATGGAGTTCCCGAGCCGGCTCGGCCAATGCCGCAATCCGCAAGACCTCGTCGAGGAGCAGATGCGCTACTGGCGCACGGCGTACGAGCAATATACCGAGTCGGTGGAGCGGATGATGGAACTGATGGTTCCGGCTGGCGCGGCCACGGACGAAACGTCCAAGGACGAGCACGACTACATTACGTTCCCCGAGCCGCAGGAGAAGGCGCCAACAAGCCGTGTGCGCGAGCGCAAAGTGGCCTGAGCGTGAGTTTCGATGAGATTTAACCGATCGGCAGGGCTCGCAGCGGATTGCGGGACCGCGGCTTTGTTCGCATGCCCCTTCAATTGAGTTCGGCCAGCGCGGCTGAGAATCCGGCCAGCGAAATGGGGATGCCGATGCCGGCTTCTTCCGTCTGAAAAATGATAAAGACGGCCGTCTGGCCCGTCTTCAGCTGCTCAACCAGCGGATCCTCGACAACGACCTGTGCATAGCAAGCAAACGTATGGCAGCGTAGAAATGGCGCGTGACCAACGTCCTTGTTATCGATTTTGAGACCGAGTCCTGGAGGGAGCAGCACGCCTAAGGGTGCAAACACACGTAAAACTCGCGTGCCGTTCGAGAATATCTGAAAGTAGACGGTCAGGCCGATATTGTTGCGGTCTTCCGCTGTCACGCTCTGCACGAGCGCACATACTTCGTTCTTGGCACCTGGCGGTGGATCCTTGCACACGATTTGCCAATCGCCGTGTTGCGCTTTGACGGTTCCTTCTTGCGCCAGCACAGGTGAAGTCAGGCTGACAAGCAAGAGGCCTATAAGAGCCGAGAGCATGCCAACAAATCCTTTGTCGGAACTCGGCCGACCGGGTACGCCCCAATGAGAGAGGCTGTGGGCCCGAAGTATGGTGTGCACGTAGTGCTCCTAAGGCTTTGCAGATTAAAGCTCGGTATTTGACGAGCCAAGGTGCGTGCGAGGTGGGAACCACGCACGATGCCTCCTGGTCATACCTGAATTGGGCCAAAGTTGGGATCGGTCAGACATTTGCGTGTGCACCATGGCCTGACGCTGATCAGGCTTTTCGTCTACGCGTAGAAATGCCGCATTTGGATTGACTTGAGCGCTATAAGCCGGTTGTGCTCTCTAGCTGAGCAGCGATCGTGCGTCCTGCCCTATGGAGGCGTTTACCGAACACAGGAACCTGCCCGGCCAGGGTGGCCGATGCGCGTTGCTTCGGCCGCCAGGGCGAACGGTCTATAATCGAAGGGGGGCACTCGGCCAACGAGCCGAGCAGCACTGGGAGCGAATGAATGTTGAGACGAATTATTTGCTCGGCTCCGGCCGCAGCTCTGACGATGATCTTCCTCGCAGCGTCATCGGCCTGGGCTGGCATGGGGCACCCATCGCCGGGGCAGATGGGTCTTCAAGGTGCCGCGAGCCCGGTCTCAGCTGAGATTCACAACTTCTACGATTTCGTCAACGTCATCATCGTGGCTATTGCGGTCTTCGTTCTGCTGCTGATGCTTTACGTAATGTACCGCTTCAACGAGCAGTCCAATCCAAACCCGTCGCGAACTGCGCACAATACACTGCTTGAGGTTGCGTGGACGGTCATTCCAATCCTCATTCTGGTCGCGATTGCGATCCCCTCCTTCCGGCTCCTGAATTTTCAGTACAGCTATCCCAAGGCAGACATCACGATCAAAGCCACGGGCTATACGTGGTACTGGGCGCATGCTTATCCCGATCTTGGCGACTTCTCGTTTGAAACTCGCATGTTGGACGATGCAGCGCGCGAAGAGCTTATTGCCGAGAATATTCCGGCACCGCGCAACCTTGCTGTCGACAACGAGGTCGTCGTGCCGGTCAATAAGGTTGTTAACGTTCTCGTTACCGCCGATCCTGAAGGCGTCATTCACGATTGGACGATCCCTTCGTTCGGCTCCAAGGTCGATGCCGTTCCCGGGCGCGTCACCACGACATGGTTCAAGCCTACCGTCGAAGGCATCTTCTATGGCCAGTGCTCGGAGCTTTGCGGCAAGGATCACGCGTTCATGCCGATCGGCGTCCGCGTGGTCAGCGAGGAGACGTTTGCGGCATGGTCTGAGGCTATGCAGGCCGCAAATACAGCCGGCAAGGACGCGCGCGGCGAGAAGGACAAGACTAAACGGCGCGAAAAGCTCCGGGAAAAGAAGGAGCTAATCAAAAAGGCCAAGCAGATTATTCGCGAAGCTGCGCTTCGGCAGAGAGGCAATCGGAAACTGGCGGAAGTTAACGCGGTCGGGATGCAGTAGCGAACTAACGAGCGCAAGATTGATCAATCCCGGTTTCACCGGGCAACAACGAATCAGGCGAACAGACAGGGCGAGCGCACAATGGGTAGCACGACAGACACGGCGCACGAGGGCCACGATCACCACGGTCACGCGCCTTATGGTATCGGGCGCTGGCTCTTCTCCACGAACCACAAGGACATCGGTACGATGTACTTGTTCTTCGCGCTTGTCGCCGGTCTCGTGGGAGGCGCTCTGTCGATTGGCATTCGTCTCGAGCTGCAAGAGCCCGGGATGCAGTACTTCGCCGATGGCCACGCCTACAACGTGTTTGTCACCGGCCATGGCTTGATCATGGTGTTCTTCATGGTCATGCCGGCGATGATTGGCGGTTTCGGCAATTGGTTCGTGCCTTTGATGATCGGCGCGCCCGATATGGCCTTTCCGCGCATGAACAACGTGTCGTTCTGGCTGCTGCCGGCGGCCTTTACTCTGCTCTTGATCTCGCTTTTCGTCGAAGGTCCGCCCGGCGGTCTCGGGGTCGGGGCCGGCTGGACGGTCTACGCGCCACTTTCAACGTCGGGTCACCCAGGTCCGGCCATGGACTTCGCCATCCTTGCGCTGCACTTAGCGGGCGCCTCTTCGATCCTCGGAGCCATAAACTTCATCACCACCATCTTCAATATGCGCGCACCTGGCATGACGCTGCATAAGATGCCGTTGTTTGTTTGGTCCATTCTGGTGACCGCCTTCCTGTTGCTTTTGTCGCTGCCCGTGCTCGCAGGTGCAATTACGATGTTGCTGACCGATCGCAACTTCGGCACCACGTTCTTTTCTCCTCAAGGTGGCGGCGATCCGCTGCTCTACCAGCATCTGTTCTGGTTCTTCGGACACCCCGAGGTTTACATTCTCATCCTGCCGGGCTTCGGCATGATCAGCCAGATCGTGTCGACATTTTCGCGCAAGCCGGTGTTCGGCTACCTCGGTATGGCCTACGCTATGGTCGCTATCGGCCTCGTCGGATTCATCGTGTGGGCGCACCACATGTACGCGGCCGGCATCAGCTTGAATACGCAGGCCTACTTCGTGTTCGCCACAATGGTGATCGCTGTGCCAACCGGCGTCAAGATCTTCTCTTGGATCGCCACTATGTGGGGCGGATCGATCCAGTTCAAAGTGCCGATGCAGTGGGCGCTGGGCTTCATCTTCCTGTTCACCGTGGGCGGCGTGACGGGCGTCATGCTCGCCAACGCGGGCATCGACCGCGCGCTGCACGACACCTACTACGTTGTTGCGCACTTCCACTATGTGCTCTCGCTCGGCGCCGTGTTTGCCATCTTTGCAGGCTGGTACTACTGGTTCCCGAAGATGACGGGCTACATGTACAACGAGACGCTGGGTAAGCTGCATTTCTGGCTGACCTTCATTGGCGCCAACGTACTGTTCTTCCCGCAGCACTTCCTCGGGCTTGCCGGTATGCCGCGGCGTTACGTCGATTATCCCGACGCCTTCGCCTTCTGGAACAGCGTGTCCTCGACCGGCGCTTACATCACGACCGTTGGGACGCTGGTGTTTATCGTGGGCGTCCTTGCTGCGTTTGCCGCCAAGCGAAAGGCTGCCGCCAATCCGTGGGGCGCCGGAGCAACAACGCTGGAATGGACGCTGCCCTCACCGCCGCCGTTCCATACATATGAGACGTTGCCAAAGATCCCGGCGACGGAGCACCATTGATGAGTGACTTTGAGTTTAAGCATGTGGCAGGCGGCGCATTTAGTCTCCGCCTGTTGCAGTCGAGACAGGTCACCAAGCCTTAGCGTCTCCGCCGCGCGTGGCTGGCGAGCGACATGAATGTCGACAAGAAGGCGCACATAGAGCGGTCAAATAAGTAGGTCCGAAGCAAATGCAGGGGATGGGCGCACAGGGCGAAATCGGCCGGATCGGACACGTTTCCGAGCCGGGGGTCGGCGAGTTCGTCGAGCTGATGAAGCCGCGCGTCATGTCCCTTGTCGTATTTACGGCGCTGACCGGAATGCTGGCTGCACCCGGCAATATTCATCCTGTCATTGGAGTGATCGCGCTGTTGGCGATTGCCGTAGGCGCCGGCGCTTCGGGTGCTCTCAACATGTGGTACGACGCTGATATCGACGCGCGCATGGCCCGCACGGCGGCGCGGCCAATCCCTCGCGGACGCGTCACGGCTGACGAGGCCTTGACCTTCGGCAGCGTTCTCGCCGTCTTCTCGATTTTGACGCTGGGCGTTCTCGTCAACTGGACGGCCGGCGCGCTGCTCGCCCTGACGATCGGCTTCTACCTCTTCGTCTATACGATGTGCCTAAAGCGGCGGACCCCGCAAAACATAGTCATCGGCGGCGCCGCCGGCGCCTTTCCGCCAATGATTGGTTGGGCCGCCGTGACCGGCTCGGTCAGCGTTGAAAGCGTGTTGATGTTTCTCATAATCTTTATGTGGACGCCGCCGCATTTTTGGGCGCTCGCTCTTTATCGCTGCCGTGACTATGAGCGTGCGGGCGTGCCCATGCTCCCCGTCGTGGCAGGCGCCGATGAAACGCGCCGGCAAATCTGGCTCTACTCGCTCATACTGGTGCCGTTGGCAATCACGCCGGCGTTGATCGGGATGGCGGGCATCGTGTATGGGATTGCATCAGCGGCTTTGGGCGCGGTGTTCCTTTACCTTGCCTGGAAGGTGCGCCGGATTACTGAGGGCCGCGAGGCTGATCAAGCCGCCCGTCAGCTCTTTACGTTTTCGATTTTTTACCTGTTCTTGTTATTCGCCGTGCTGCTCGCTGAGCACGCCGTGGCGCGGTGGATAGCTTGAGGTCTGCAAGTGGCATCGGTCATGAACCCGAATCGCGACGAGGAACAGGAGCGCCTGAAGCGCCAGCGCATGCGCTCTTTGGCCATCGCATTAGCGCTCGGTGTGATGGTAGCGCTGTTCTACCTGGCAACGATCGTTCATCTTGGCGGCGATGTTGCAAACCGGCCTTTGTGAAGGGCCGAATGAGAAGGAAGGCGACGTGACGGCGCCGAACGGCAACGCAGGGCAGATCGGGAAGGTAGCAAAGCGCCATCGCGCCGTTGCTATGACTTGTACCGTCGTTGTGCTGTCGATGATCGGACTATCTTTCGCTGCCGTACCGCTCTACCGCCTCTATTGCCAGGCCACAGGCTACGCAGGCACAACGCAAAAGGCCGAGAAATCCTCAGATGTCGTGCTGGACCGCACGATCACAATGCACTTCGACGCCAACGTTGCGCCAGATCTTGCTTGGCGCTTCGAACCGGTGCAGCGAACCGTGGATGTCAAGATCGGCGAAAACGCGCTCGCCTTTTATCGCGCCACCAACACGTCTAATGAGCGGGTGACGGGCACGGCCGTGTTCAACGTAACGCCTGAGGCGGCTGGCAAGCACTTCAACAAGATTGAGTGTTTCTGCTTTACCGAGCAAACGCTTGAGGCTGGACAGTCCATCGATATGCTTGTTTCCTTTTTTGTCGATCCTGCGATCGTCGACGATGAGAACGCCAATTTTCTAACGGAGCTGACGCTCTCTTACACCTTCTACCGCACCGACGTGCCCGTGCAGAAGATGGGGCAGACTTCGTCTCGTGTTACGCGTTCGGATGGTTGAGACATGAGGACCGAGAAAGGCGCGCTAGTCGCCTAAAAAAGAAGAACTGGCCTGAGCGCCCGCCAAGGGTGGCAGCGCAAAGGCGACGTAAATCGATTGGGAGCTCCGAACGGGGACTACGGGAGAAAACTATGGCCGCGACGCACGCAAAAGAGCACGATTATCATCTCGTCAATCCGAGCCCCTGGCCGGTCACCGCCTCGATTTCGGCGCTGGTGATGGCCATCGGCCTCGTAATCTGGATGCGTACCTTGGGTGGTGGCGCAGGTCTGTTCGGCGTGAACGGACCGTGGTTCTTTGTCGCCGGTTTTATTGGTGTGGCGTTGAGTGCCTTCTTCTGGTGGCGCGACGTCATTCGAGAGGCGAATGCCGGCGATCATACGCCGGTCGTCCAGCTGCACTTCCGCTACGGGATGATCCTCTTCATCGCGTCTGAGGTGATGTTCTTCGTCGCTTGGTTCTGGGCGTACTTCGATGCATCGCTGTTCCCCGGAGGTGTTAACGACCTATTCAACACGGATGACGTTGTTGGCATGGTCACGCGTGACCAACTGACAGGGGGTCACTGGCCGCCGGCGGCCGCCGACGGCACCGGCGTCACGATCCCCGCGAATGGCGATGCCACACCGGGCGTGTTCCAGCATACGTTCGATCCGTGGGGCATTCCCTTACTCAACACCCTCATCCTTTTGACGTCGGGTGTCACCGCGACGTGGGCGCATTACGCGCTTCTGAAAGATGACCGCCGCGGCCTCGTGCTTGGCCTCGTCCTGACCGTTATTCTTGGCCTCATCTTTACGAGCTTCCAGGCCTATGAGTACATGCACGCCGCCTTCAGCTACGCTGGCCACATCTACGGCTCGACGTTCTTCATGGCGACGGGCTTCCACGGCGCACATGTTATAATTGGCACTATATTTCTGCTTGTGTGCCTCATTCGTGCGCTGTGGGGACACTTCACGCCGAAGGGACACTTCGGCTTCGAAGCGGCAGCCTGGTACTGGCACTTTGTCGACGTTGTATGGTTGTTCCTATTCGCCTGCATCTACGTTTGGGGCGCAGGAGCCAACCCGGGCGGCGCTGGCACGCACTAAGTAGACGCAGCCCTCCCAGCGATCGCAAGAGGCAAATTGTGGGGTGGCCCGATGGCCGCGCCCCACTTCGTATTCCCAGACCAGCCCCACCTGTCGCCTACCGCGGCGCTGTGCTAAGTGCTGCCAAGCTGATCCGCCCAGTTCTCAACCCTTAAGAGCGAATCGGGGAGCGCGAATTGTCCAATCCATCGACAGCGGTTTCTCCAGGTTATGCAGTGCTGCTTGCGCGATGCCCGCAATGCGGCACGGGGCGGCTCTTCAAGAACGTGCTGGAGCTTCGCGACGATTGCGAAAGTTGTGGGCTCAGCTACCGCTTCATCAATACAGGCGATGGCCCGGCGGTCTTTGCGATCTTTATTCTCGGTTTCCTGGTTCTTGGCCTGGCACTTTACGTGGAGTTCACCTATGAGCCAGCCGTTTGGGTGCACATCGTGCTTTGGGGGGCTCTCACACCGTTGTTTGCACTTGGCCTACTACGCTTTCTCAAAGCGCTGCTGATTGTGTTGCAGTATAAGAACAAAGCCGAGGAGGGTCGCTTTGCCCAAGACTGACGCAGATCGGGCGTGCGACCCATCGCGATGCTAACGACACTCAATTCCAAAGGCCTCCTATGGCCGGCCATAATGACATTGGTCGGCGTTGTGATCCTCTTACGTCTCGGCACCTGGCAGCTGGAACGCTTGGCTTGGAAGGAGGGACTGATTGCAAACATTTCGCAGCGTGCCCATAGTGAACCGATAGCCCTTGAACTCGCTGAGCAGTCCGAAGCTGCAGGCAAGGACGTCGAATACTTACGGGTTAAGGCTGAGGGCCAGTTCTTGCACGACAAGGAGCGCCATTTCTTCGCATTCGACTCGAAATATGCCTCCGGCTTTCACGTCTTTACGCCGCTGAAGCTTGCCGACGGCAGCGTCGTTATCGTCAACCGCGGTTATGTTCCTTCAGAACTCAAAGATCCCGCTAAACGTGAATCGGGCCACGTGGTAGGAGTGGTGGAGATCGTTGGCCTCGTGCGCCGCCCTGAAGAACCGGGCACTTTCACGCCTGAAAACAATATCGCGGGCAACTTTTGGTACTGGCGCGACCTCGACGCCATGGCAGCGTCCGTCTTCGGCCAGGAGCAACCGCGACTCATCCCATTCTTCATCGATGCTGAGGCCGAGCCAACCGCACCCAGCGGTTGGCCCAAGGGTGGCGTCACGCGCCTCGAATTGCCCAATCGTCACCTCGAGTACGCCATCACGTGGTACGGGCTCGCAGCGGCTCTGATCGCCGTCTTTGCTGTTTACGCTGTTTCGCGTTGGCGCCACCCTGACGCTTGACAGCTGATGTCGTCGATTGGCTGGGTTCAAAGCCAGTAAACTTGTTTGTTTCCAGGCATTTCTGGCCCCCGCTTGCTTGTTCGCGCTGCGCCCGCACACTAGGGTGCCAGGCCAAAGATTTGAGGATTTCCAGGTAAAGAGGCCACACGATTTGAACTACATCTCGACCAGAGGTGAGGCATCGCCGCTCGACTTTGAGGACGTGCTGCTGGCAGGGTTGGCGCGCGACGGCGGCCTTTTTGTGCCGGAGACCTGGCCTGCCCTCTCACCGGAGACGATCGAATCGGTCGCAGGTAAATCGTTCGCAGAAGTCGCCGTCGAGGTCGTCATGCCCTTCACCGGCGGCGCGATATCGCGTGCCGACCTGACGCAGATGGCCAACGACGCATATGCCCGGTTTGACCACCCGGATGTGACGCCGCTCACGCAGATCGATGAGAACCGGTGGATTCTGGAACTTTTCCATGGCCCGACGCTTGCCTTCAAAGACGTGGCGATGCAGCTGCTTGCACGCCTCATGGATCACGTACTCGCCAAACGCGGTCAGCGCGCCACGATCATTGGCGCCACGTCCGGCGATACCGGCGGCGCGGCCATCGAAGCGTTTCGCGGTTCTCAACGTGTCGATGTCGTGATCCTGTTCCCCGAGGGACGGGTGTCCGACGTGCAGCGACGCATGATGACGACGCCGACGGATGCCAATGTGCACGCCGTCGCCGTTCGCGGTACGTTTGATGATTGCCAAGCGCTCGTGAAGGCGATGTTCAATGATCATGCTTTTCGCGACAGCGTTGGCCTATCAGGCGTAAACTCCATCAACTGGGCGCGCATCGCCGGGCAAGTCGTCTACTACTTCGTGGCCGCGGCCGCGCTCGGAGCTCCACGGCGGCCGGTATCATTTGCTGTACCAACTGGCAATTTCGGTGATATTTTCGCAGGTTATGTGGCCAAGCGAATGGGGCTTTCGATCGCGCAGCTTGCGATCGCATCGAACGTCAATGATATCTTGCCGCGTACGCTTGCATGCGGCGCGTATGAGATGCGCGACGTCATCGCTACCGCTTCGCCGTCGATGGACATCCAGATCTCCTCGAATTTCGAGCGTTATCTGTTCGAGGCCTCGGGCCGGGATGCTGCGCTGATCCGCGACATGATGCGATCGCTCGGAGAAGCGCGACGTTTTGAATTAGGCCCGCTGAAGGACATTATGCGCAACGACTTCGTGGCAGCAGCCGCCAGTGAGGATGACGTCGCGGCCGCTATCCGCGGCCTTCAGGCCGCATGCGGCTACCTCGTAGATCCCCATACCGCTTGCGGTGTGGTTACCGCGGAGCGGGTGCTTGAAGGAGACGCGCCGCAGGTCGTTCTAGCGACGGCTAGTCCCGCCAAGTTCCCTGATGCCATGCAAAAGATTATGGGAAAGCGCCCCGAGCTGCCGGAACGGCTGTCGGGTCTTTTCACGAACAAGGAGCGGTTCGAAACAATCGACAACAGCCTCGTCGCGATCGAGGGCTACGTAGAGGCGCGAACCCGCGCAACGAGTGAGGAGCGCGGATGACAGCAGAGGTAACGACGCTTGCAAACGGTCTGAGGGTCGCCACGCACTCCATGCCCCATCTGGAGACAGTGTCGCTGGGGTTGTGGGTTGCTGTCGGTGCCCGCCACGAGACCGAACGTGAGCACGGGATTTCGCATTTCCTCGAGCATATGGCCTTCAAGGGTACGCGGCACCGCAGCGCGCAGCAAATTGCCGAGGAGATCGAAAGCGTTGGTGGCGAACTGAACGCTTCCACGAGCCTGGAGTCGACGGCATATTATGCGCGCGTTCTGAAGGGTGATGAGGGCATAGCGCTCGGTCTCATCGCCGATATTCTGCTCAATTCTGCGTTTGGTGCAGCCGAGCTAGAAGGTGAACGGCAAGTGATTCTCCAGGAGATCGCCGCAACCCGCGATAGCCCAGACGAGGTCGCCTACGATCTCTTGAATGACGCAGCCTTTCCTAAGCAACCCGTCGGCCGGCCGATTTTGGGCACACCTGACAGCGTCAAGAGCTTCACAGCAAGCGATCTTGAGTGCTTTCTCGCAGATCACTATCTTGCGGAAAGCATGGTGATTTCCGCCGCTGGTGCGGTCGACCACAACGCTTTTGTCCGCCACGCTGAGGCCCTATTCGGCGGGCTCAGTGGCGGCAAAACAAAGGTTGATGGGCAAGTCAATTACGTAGGCGGTACGCGCGCGTCGGAAAAGCCGTACGAACAGAGCCATTTCCTGATCGGCTTTTCGGGTCCATCCTACAAAGAGGAGGCGTTTTTCACCGCCCAAATATTCTCAGGCCTGTTCGGGGGCGGCATGTCCTCCCGTCTATTTCAGGAGGTCCGCGAGAAGCGCGGCCTTTGTTATTCGATCTATTCCACCGCGTGGAGTCTCAAGGATGCGGGACTGCTCGAGATTCATGCAGCGACAGGAGCGGAAATGATGATCGAGCTTATCGATGTGGTCGCAAACGAGATGAAGCGGGCCGCCGACCAGGTACCGAGCGACCGGGAAATGTCGCGCACGAAAGCGCAACTCAAAGCTGGTCTCTTGATGGCTCTGGAAAGCAGTACTGCTCGTGCCGAGCAAATGGCGCGTCATCTATTGAGCCATGACCGCATACTTTCTAGTGGCGAGCTTATGCAGAAGGTCGATGACGTAACACCGGAACTCGTGCGTGCCTTCGCAATGCAGATTGCGGCAAGCACGCCTTCCATTGCGGTTGTTGGCAGCGGCCGCAAATCGCATAAATATGCGCGTCATGCTGAAGGCATCGCGGGACTTTAGCTCTTCAGGGGAGCATCAATGGCATTCCTGAGGTCGAGCACGGGGGCGGAAAGTGCGCAGATCGCGTACGGGCGCGGTATCGTGTTGCGCGCTCCGGCGATGAGCGACTATGGCCCCTGGGCCGAGCTTAGAGCGCGCAGCCGCGAGCATCTCACACCATGGGAGCCGAGTTGGCAGCGCCATGAATTGACGCGCGGCGCCTACCGCCGTCGTGTCCGCCACTACCAACGCGAGGCCCGAGAGGATGTGGGCTACGCATTTCTGATTTTCGATGAAACCGTTGACGAGTTGGTCGGTGGCCTCACGCTTTCAAACGTGCGCCGCGGCGTCACGCAGGCCGCCGTGCTCGGATATTGGCTGGGACGGCCCTACATCAAACGCGGATACATGACGCGCGCCGTCCATGTTGTCGAGGGCTTTGCGTTCGACGATCTGGGTTTGCATCGGCTCGAGGCGGCGACGATGCCGTCGAATGCCGCCTCCATCCGCGTGCTGGAGCGTAATGGATTTCGGCGCGAAGGCTTCGCGCGCGGCCTATTGAAGATCAATGGCACTTGGGAGGACCATTTACTCTTCGCGCTTCTTGCTGGGGACTTCGCGCTCTCGCGTGAGGTCCCCGAGGCGATGCGTCGATGATGCAACGCCACGAGATCGCAGAACGAGTCAATAGCAATTGCCTCATCGGCCGTGCAGGACTGCTCGCGCTATTCGCGTTCGTTTTGGCTCTCGCGGTGCTGCCAGGACGCGCGCTCGCCTTGAAGCCAATCATCGTAGCGCCCGAGGAGGAGCGCATCGAGATCACGACACTCGGCGAGTTCTACGATGGCCGTGGCGACAGCCTTCAGGTCGAGGCGGCTCCCGGCGCCGACGGGACGACGGGCCGGATGTCGGTGCGAGCCACGACGCCGGGAACCAATCCTAATTGGTTCGTGTTTGCGTTGAGTAATCCAACAGACAAGCCGATCGAGCGTTGGCTGACGGCAGAGCGCTATAATGTGATCGGTTCAGGTGCGGTCTGGCCCGATCTCGATGCGCGCCGCATCGAGGCCGTCACGCCCTCGATCGGGTTCGTGCCCGAGCGCATCAAAAACGATCGTGCTGACATCTTCCGCGTCACGCTTGAGCCGGGGCAGACAATTACCTACGTCGCCGAGCTGTCCTCCCAGCGGATTGCGCGCATCTATATTTGGAAACAGCTCGAATACCAGCTAGAGACTCGTGATCGCCAGCTGTTCAACGGCATCATGCTCGGTCTGGTTGGCCTGCTGGCTATCTTCCTGACTGCAATCTTTGCCGCCAATCACAAAGCGATTTTCCCAAGCGCTGCGCTCGTTGCTTGGTGCGTGCTTGCCTATTTATGCGTCGATTTCGGCTTCTTTCATAAACTGTTTCAGCTGCGGCCAGAGGACAACGCCGTTTATCGGGCAGCCAGTGAATCGGCTGTAGCGGCAAGCCTTGTCATTTTCCTATCCGTGTTCTTGAGGATTGCGCATTGGCACGGCCTCATTCGAATGCTTTTCGCAGTGTGGATCATAGCGCAGCTCATGTTGGTCGCCGTGGCAGTGGTTGATCCGCGGCTCGCTTCGACGTTCGCACGCATGTCGTTCCTGGTGATCGGGGCCGTAGGTGCCGCATTCACGCTCTTCCTCGCATTTCGCGGTCAGGATCGCGCGTTGTCTCTAATCCCAACGTGGATTTTATTTCTGATCTGGATCTTCGGGACCGCGATGGTACTAACGGGGCGCCTCTCCGGCGACATCGTTGTCTCGTCACTCGTTGCCGGTCTCGTGCTGATCCTCGTGCTGATCGGGTTCACAGTAACTCAGTTCGCCTTCCGCTCGCTGGAGCCGCTATACGGGGCAGCGCCTAGTGAATTGCAGCTTCGTGCGCTTGCACTTGACGGGGCGGGATCGGCTGTATGGGAGTGGAACGTGCGGCGCGATGAGATCAAAGTGAGCCCTTTGATCGAGTCATCCTTGGGCCTACGCACCGGTGAGCTGTGCACTAAGGTCGACGACTTCATCAAACACTTGCACCCGACCGACCGAGAACGATTCCGCTTAATTCTCTGGTCCATACAAGAACGCGCGGGCGCGCGCATCCGTACCGACTTCAGGATGCGTCATGCAGACAACAGCTACCGTTGGTTCGAGCTTGAGGCAGCAAGCATCCCCAGCGCCGACCAGCGCTCGCTGCGTTGTGTCGGCCTCATGCGCGACGTCACAGATTCAAAGCGTGCGCACGAACGGCTGCTACACGACGCAGTGCACGACAGCTTAACGAACTTGCCCAATCGCGAGCTGCTGTTCGACCGCCTTGGCGTTGCCGTCAAGCGCGCTAAATCCGAGGAAAAGATTCGGCCGAGCCTGTTCTTGATCGACATCGACAAGTTCAAGAGCGTGAACGTATCGTTAGGCTTGGTCGTGGGCGACAGCCTGCTGTTGACAGTCGCACGCCGTCTGCAGCGCCACCTCGGTGAGCAAGACACATTGGCCCGCGTTGGCGGCGATCAGTTCGCTATTTTGTTGGTCGCCCAACAGAGCCCCAGCGTTCTTGCCTCGCTCGCTGAGCGCGTTCGCAGATCGCTGCGGGCGCCAATCAAGATCTCCGGTCAGGAAATTGTACTGACAGGTTCCGTCGGGCTCGCCGTCTATGATGGCGAAGAGCGGAACCATCTGGATCTCTACAAAGAGGCGGAGATCGCCATGTACCGCGCCAAGCGTGGCGGCGCCGACCGCATCGAGATCTTCCGGGCGGAGATGCGTGGCGATCGCGATGACCGCGTTATACTGGAAAGTGATTTGCGCAAGGCGCTTGCCAAGAACCAGATTAAGGTTCTCTACCAGCCCATTGTTTATCTGCCGACCGAGGAGCTCGCCGGCTTCGAGGCATTGGTACGCTGGGAGCATCCCAAGCAGGGGCTTATGAACCCCACCGACTTCATACCAGTCGCCGAGGAATCTGATCTCATCGTGCGGCTTGGCTCTTACGTTCTGTTGCGGGCGGCCCATGAGGCGGCGCGGTGGCAGCGTGAATTGCCACGTGACGAGAATGCGCTCTTCGTCAGCGTGAACATTTCCAGTCGCCAGATGTTCCGTCAGAATCTGATCCAGGAAATTCGCCATATCCTTGGCCGCAACATTGTTCCGAAGGGTTCGCTGCGGTTGGAGATCACTGAGAGCCTTGTCATGGAAAACCCTGAACAGGCTACTGAGATCCTAGAGTGGCTGCGCGGGGCCGGGGCGGAGCTCGCGCTCGACGACTTCGGCACGGGCTATTCTTCGCTCGCCTACCTGCAACGCTTTCCCTTTGACACGATCAAGATTGATAGAGCGTTGGTGCAGTCAAGCAGCAGCAGCAGCGGCGCCAGCTCTGCGATCGTGCGTTCGATGGTGGCGCTGGCACATGAGCTTGACAAGAAGGTCGTGGCTGAGGGCGTGGAGAGTTCGGAGGACGTGGGCTTCTTGCGTTCGATTGGCTGCCATTACGCGCAAGGATTCTATTACGGCGAACCAATGTCCGATCACGAAGTGACGCAACTTTTGAAGATGGTGCGCACTGCGGAGCACAAACTGCGCCCCCGCGGTCTCTTCCTTGCAAAGCCGAAGCCAAAGCAGAAGCAGAAATCCACGAAGGTGGCGAAGGCGCCGGCCGCGCAAGCTTCGCAGGCGGCTCTGCCGCCGCCCCGGCCCGATGGCGCAAAGGCCGCGCGTGCGCCCATAGCCGGTCATACGCCGCCCAGTATTCCGCCGCCGAATAGGGCTCCGCCTTACAATCGGCCGCCAGCAGCCGAGCCAGGAGAGCAAGGCCGCGGCGCTCTCCAGGATCGCACCATGCGCTCGCGTCCGCGCGCCCCTTCGCCGCAGCAAGGCCAAGGGATGGCAGGCCCCGTGCCCCCGATACCGCCTGCCGCGAACATTCCGCCCCTTCCGCAGCAACACAGCGCGGCGAAGCCGCCGGCTTCGGGAGGAGACGTCAAGGAGCCTGGAATGGCGCCGCCCATTCGGCCTGCGCCACCTGGGCCGCCATCACGGCCGCAGGCTGGAGCAATGGCAAACGGGCCCGCGGCCGGACCGAACCGCGACCCCGGGCCTCCTGCCAACGAAGCAGCCCCCCCGCCCTTGCCCCCCGTTCCACCTCAGGTCGCCGGCGCTCCCGCGACCCCTTCGCCAGCGTCCGCTCCCCAATCGAATGGTGAGGGTGCGTCGCGTGAAACTGAGGACACGGCCGTTCCCGACCCGGCCTTGGTGGCGGCCGCCTTGCGCTTATCCCCAAAATCTCCGCCCGTTGCGCCGGCCTTCGTTGAAATGGATCAGCCGACCCAGCCCAATCAACCGCCGCGGCCTACGCCACCGGCAGCGGCAAAAACGAGTGCTGCCGATTTTTCGGGATTGCCGCCGCATATGGCTGCAAGTTTGGCCAAGCTCGCAGGCGTTCCTTGGCCGTCAAAGCACGACGGCGATTCAGAAAAGGGTGAGGAGCCGAAGGAGGAAAGCGTTGGCACCGCTCCTCCAGGGCCTAAGCAGATGAGGCCCAAGTAAGTGCGTTTGAATTTGATGCAGTGTGATCTAGCGTAGGGCGGTGATGGGCGTCGTCAAGCGTGGCCTGCGTCGCTCACCAAATGCGAGGGATCGATACCGATCTTGGCAAAAGCGCGCGTGTACTTCGACTCGACATCTGGGTCGAAGATCAGTTCCATGTCAGCGGGGCAGTTCAGCCAACCATTGGCTTGGATCTCACTTTCAAGCTGGCCCGGCGACCATCCTGCATATCCGAGCGCCAGGATCGCTTGACCTGGCCCTTCGCCCGCGGCGATGGCTTTGAGAATATCGATCGTTGCGGTGAGACACACTCCATTCTCGATGGGCAAGGTGGAGTCGTTTGCGAAATAGTCGGAGCTGTGCAGCACGAATCCGCGTCCCGTTTCGACGGGTCCGCCCACGTGGATCGACATAGTCAGTATATCGTTAGACAAGCCGTCGTCGGCGTCAGACGGCACGATGCCTAGACGCTCCAGCAAATCGGGGAAGCTAATGTGCGGCGCACGTTGATTGATGATGAGGCCCATTGCACCGTCCTCCGAGTGCGCACAAAGGTAAACGACTGAACGTGCAAAACGCCGGTCTGACATAAGGGGCATCGCGATCAGCAACTGCCCATCGAGGAAGCCATCATCAGCTGCGTGCTTGCGTGTACGAGGGATCTTCATCTGCTAAGACTACCGCGATGCCGGCCGCGCTGTGAAGGGTTCAATTTGGGCGAAATGGCGACTTGGCTCTGCGTGCTGAAATGGCGGCGCTGCGGGCCTTCATGAAGTCGTGATTTGCCGCAAGATGGAGACTCGTTAGAAGGCTTGCAAAGCGTGGCGGCGAGCAAGAAATGAGAGAAAAACCTTCAATGATGTGGCGAAGTTCTATTTTGTTGGCGCTCGTGGTTTTAACGATTGGCGCTCTCTCTGCGCTGCCCGCCGGCAGCGCCGCCGAGGGTCTGTCCTCCGACTGGGCCCAAGGACACAACTCGCGCGTGCGCCTTATCGCAGGTGGCGACCTAGCTGGTGTCGAACTGCAGATGCCAGCGGGTTGGAAGACCTATTGGCGCAATCCGGGGGATGCCGGTGGCGTTCCGCCGTCCTTTGACTGGTCGAAGTCTGAGAACCTCGCGTCCGCAGAAGTGCTCTATCCTTCGCCCAAGCGCTTTACCGACCGTTTTGGCGACACCGTGGGCTATAAGGAGATGGTGGTCTTTCCAGTGCGCCTGGCGGCGAAGGACCCCGCAAAGCCGATCAATCTTCGCCTCGCGCTCGATTACGGAGTCTGCAAAGAGATCTGCATTCCGGCCGAAGCCGAGCTGGCGCTCGACGTCGCCACCGAAACATCACCGATTCCTTCGCAGCTTGCTGCCGCCTTGGATCGGGTTCCGCATTCAGCGGGTGGTAGGAAGCCATCGGATCCTGTCCTCAAGCGTGTGGTGTTGGAACTCGCCGATGAAAGACCGCATATCGTGTTGGAGACCAAATTCCCTGGCGGCGGCGGGCACGCGGACGCGTTTGTCGAAGCGCCGTCGGGCAGCTACGTCCCCTTGCCGAAGAAGACCGCTGATGACGGGGCCGGCGGCGTGACGTTCGAGATCGATCTGTCATCAGACGTGGATATCGAGGACCTAAAGGGCCAATCGATTGTTGCGACGCTTGTTTCCGATGAAGGGCAATCGGAGGTCACGTTCGATATTCGTTGAGCCAGGGGCATAGATTCAGCATATGATGAATTGCTGTCGGGCTTTTCGCGTCCGGCCTAAAACCTAGCGCGACAAAAAGGAGTGATAGCCAGATGACGATTCAGGTCGGCGATAAGCTTCCCGATGCGAGTTTTGTGGTTATGACCTCCGACGGCCCATCGCCGAAGACGACAGCGGACGTGTTTAGCGGCAAGAAGGTCGCACTTTTCGCTCTGCCGGGCGCTTTTACGCCGACGTGTCAGAAGGAGCACACGCCAGGTTTCGTTGCGCGTGTCGACGAGCTAAAGAGTAAGGGCATTGAGACGATCGCCTGCACCGCCGTCAACGACGTCTTCGTCATGTCTCAATTCGCAAAGGATACCGGCGCTGAAGGCAAGATCCTGATGCTGGCAGACGGCAACGCAGAGTTTGCCAAAAAACTAGGGCTGGAAATCGATCTTTCAGGTTTTGGCCTCGGACTGCGATCCAAGCGTTATGCGATGCTTGTCGATGATGGCGTGGTCAAGATCTTGAACATTGAGGATTTACCGCCGCAGCACGACAAGTCGAGCGCGGCAACGCTGTGCTCGGCAATTGATCAATCGCTGTGAATCCAGGTGATCAGGCGCTATCGGCATTGTGTGCGCGGCCGCTTTTCAGATATGGCGCCATGGCTTCGCGCGCCAACTCGTCGGCTCGCTCGTTCTCTGGGTGGCCGGCGTGCCCGCGCACCCAATGCCAATCGATTTGGTGACGTACTTGGGCCTCATCGAGTTGCTGCCAAAGCTCAACGTTCTTAACGGGCTTTTTGTTGGACGTGCGCCAGCCGTTGGCTTTCCAGCGGTCGATCCAGACCGTAATACCGTTTTTTAAATACGCGCTGTCCGTGTGAAGCTCGACGCGGCTTGGTCTTTTTAGGGCTTCGAGTGCTTTTATCGCGGCCATCAGCTCCATGCGATTATTGGTTGTTTCGGCCTCGCCGTCTGAAATCTCCTTGCGATGGTTTGCGTAGATGAGGATGGCGCCCCATCCGCCAGGACCGGGATTGCCCGAGCAAGCGCCGTCCGTGTAGATCATCACCTGCGTTTCGGCCGTCATTTCGCGCGCTCCCCGACACCGTAGTCCCCGATCGAGCGAACACCTTGGTGGAAGCGCAGGCGGCGAACGTACTCGGCGGGATTCTTAGGACTGACCAGGGCGCCGGACGGCGTATTGAGCCAATCGTAAGAGCGCGTTAGCAGGAAGCGCAGCGCCGCGCCGCGCGCCAGCAGTGGCATTGCCTCGCGCTCCGTACTAGTGAGCGGACGCACCTCTTCATAGCCTCGCAGGAACGCACGTCCCTTGGTGATGTTAAACGACGCGTCGGCTTCGAAGCACCAGGCGTTGAGGCAAACAGCGATGTCGTAGGCGAGCACATCGGTGCAGGCGAAATAGAAATCGATGAGACCTGATAACCGGTTGCTGAGGAAGAAGACGTTGTCGGGGAAGAGGTCGGCATGAATAACTCCTTCGACAAGGCCCGTTGGCCATTCGGCATCGAGCACCTGAAGTTCCTGCTCGATCAGGTTGCCAAGATCGGCGGAAATTTCGTCCGTCCGGTTAGCGAAGCGCTCGTAGAGCGGGCGCCAGCCGGCAAGGCCAAGGGCATTTGCGCGCTTTAACGCAAAGCCCTCGCCACCGAGATGCATCTCGGCCAAGGCGCGGCCGACAGCGGCGCAGTGCACAGGAGTTGGACGGCGCACCCAAAAACCCTCCAGAAAAGTGACGAGCGCAGCGGCGCGCCCGGCAATCTGGCGCAAATTGCGGCCTTCCAAATCGCGCACCGGCGTCGGGCACGAAACGCCGCGGCTTGCCAAGTGCTCCATTAAGCCGAGAAAGAACGGCAGATCGTCGTGAGAAACCCGTTTCTCGTATAGCGTCAGGATGTAGGGCCCGCGTCCAGTGTGGACGATATAGTTGGTGTTCTCGACACCCTCCGCAATGCCCTTGAACGACAACAGGTCGCCCAGGTCGTAGCTGGCGATGAAGGTCGCAAGTTCCTCGTCGCTGACTTCGGTGTAGACGGCCATAAGGATTAAGGGCCTCGCGAGGGTCCTGTAGGTTTAGGCGTTGGACGCGGTGCGCAGCTCACGCGGCACATTGAAGGCTATGTTCTCGCTCGCCGTCGTTACAATCTCAACTGTTACGTCAAACCGCTCACGGATTGAGCCGATAACCTCCTCGACGAGGGCTTCTGGTGCGGACGCGCCTGCCGTGATGCCGACACTATGCAAATCTTCAAAATCGGACCACGGGATTTCTTGGGCACGCTCAATCAGGTGTGCCTTGGCGCAGCCAATGCGCTGTGCCACTTCCACCAAACGCAGAGAGTTGGAGCTTTGCCGGCTGCCGACGACCAGCAAGCAGCCGACACGCGGGGCAATGGCTTTGACGGCGGCCTGACGGTTTGTCGTAGCGTAGCAGATGTCTTCCTTTTGAGGGCCGACGATCTGTGGAAAGCGGTTTTTCAAGACAGCGACGATCTCGGCCGTGTCGTCGACCGATAGGGTCGTCTGCGTAACGTATGCGAGCTTTGCTGGATCCTTCGGGACAAAAACGTGGACGTCCTCGACTGTCTGGATGAGGTGAACGGCGCCGTGGGGCAGCTGGCCCATGGTTCCGGCCACCTCCGGGTGCCCGGCGTGGCCGATAAGCAGGATCTGAAGTCCCTGCTCGAAGTGCCGCTCCGCTTCCAGGTGGACCTTGAAGACCAGCGGGCATGTAGCGTCCAGAATGGACAAATTGCGGGCCCTCGCGGCCGCCGGTATGGCTTTGGCGACCCCGTGTGCCGAAAAGATCACGGGTTGGGTCGTCTCAGGGATCTCGTCCAACTCCTCCACAAAAACGGCACCTTTGGCCTTCAAGGAATTGACGACATAGCGGTTGTGGACGATCTCGTGACGCACGTAGACGGGGGCGCCGAACTGGGCCAGCGCCAGCTCGACAATTTTGATAGCCCGGTCAACACCAGCGCAGAATCCGCGAGGTGCTGCCAAATATAGCGTGAGAGGCGCCAGCTGAGCTTGCGTATCTGAAAGGGGCGAATCGGGCATTTTCTTTCGTTTCTTTAGAGGCCAGCCGTCGCAACGTGCTTGGCCGAGGTTAGCCTGAGGTGGTAAGTTTTGAGTCGGGACAATACAGGAAGCCTCCGCCGCCGGCCTAGAGGTTTGGCCAGGACGGGTCCAGAAGAGGCCGGAGAAGGGTTAGACCGGGGCGCTATGACGCAATCAGTGACGAATGCTGCGCGTACCGCCGTGCGGGTTTGCTCCTGTGGGCTCTTAACTGTTTTTGTCGCCGGCTGCGGCCTTTCCTCCCTCACGTCCGGTCTTGGCAACAGCGTGTTTGGCAGCTCGTCATCGGAGAGCGAGCCTACCGCCGGTGTCAGCGAGGAGCAGCTTCTCTCCGCCGCCAAGAATAACCAAGGGGGCGCCGT
>CAZURR010000009.1:21181-52273 GCA_964622715.1 uncultured Hyphomicrobium sp.
GGCGCCGTGGGTGAGATCGCGCATGGCTGTCCGCGTTTGAGCGTTTCTCCACGCGATAACCACCTGACGATCTATGAGGATGGTCGCGCTGGGGACGGTCTGGCCATTATGCATCGTGGTGAGATCACAAAGACGGCGCGCGAATGTCAGATCGAGCCGGGCCAGGTTACTGTGCGTTACGGATTCTCTGGCCGGGTGCTGTTGGGACCGCGCGGCAAACCCGGTCGGGTGACCCTGCCAGTTAATGTCATCGTCACCGATTCCAAACGCGAAAAGATCATCAGCGATTCAATGAAGGTCGATGTCGCCATCGCCGACGACAAGCCAATCGGATACTTCTCAGCCGTGCACTCGGTGACATTCAAAATTCCAGAAGGGACGCGTCCGGGAGAGTTTGAGCTTTTCGTCGGCTTCCAGCAGAATGCACCTGGCGCTGGTTAAACCAAATCGGGCAATCAGCGCGCTCTAATTTAGCTTACCGTCGAGATCGCGAATGCTGGTCTCGACCAACGCGTCGGCCGTAGCGCCGGTTGCACGGCTTTTCAGGATCTTTTCCGCAGCAGCTATGGCGCTCTCAACAGCTGCTGAGCGTACGTCGCTCAGCGCCTGGGCTTCAGCCCGTTCGATCTTCTCCTGGGCCATCTTGGTGCGACGCGCGACCGATTCTTCGAAGTTCCTGCGTGTCTCTGCAGCAAGCGCCTCTCCCTCGCGCTTGGCCTGCTCGAGGATTGTCTTTGTCTCCTCTTCGGCCTCGCGGCTCTTTCTTTTATAATCGGCAAGAAGCGCTTGGGCCTCATCGCGCAGGCGGCGCGCTTCATCGAGGTCGGTGCGAATGGCCGCGGCTCGTGCGTCCAGTGCCTTTGCGATCATTCCTGGCACACGATAGTAAATCAGCAGTGCAATGAAGGCGATAAGGGCGATCATTACCCAAAAGACGGGATCGGCGGGACTAAACATTCCACCCTCACTCGGCGACCGGTTGCAGGACTTTTTTCACTTCGGCAGGGCTAACGTTCTCGCCCAAAAGTTTGCCCACAACGGCGCTTGCGGTTTCAACGGCGATTTCGTTTACGCTGGCCAACGCCTTCGATTTGGTCTCGGCGATGCGCGCTTCGGCCTTACCGAGTTTGGCGGCGAGCTGGCTTTCGACTTGCCCGCGCTCCTTGTCTGTCTCCGCGGCAAGCTTTTCGCGCATATCCTTGGCCATCCCGGATGCCTTTTGGTGGGCCTCGCTTAGTGCCTTCTCGTAAGCTGCGAGCGCTTCATCCGTTTCTTGCTTGAATCGCTCGGCCGCCTGAAGATCGCGTAGCACGCGATCTTTGCGCTCCTCAATCACCTCGCCAATTCGGGGAAGCGCCACGCGTGCGAGGATGAAATAAAGAACCACGAACGTCACCGCGAGCCACACGAGCTGCGGCGAGAAGTCCGCCGGGTTGAGCTGGGGAAGCCCACCCGACTTTCCTTCATGCGCTGCCGTGGCCGCTGCGACGAGCGCGGGGATCGCTGCGATCATGGTCTCCTCCTGACGCGGACGCGCTTCGCCCAGATCAGCCGAACAGGATGATGAGCGCGATTAGCAGGCCGAACAGGCCGGTCGCCTCGGCGAGGGCGAAGCCAATCAACAGATTGGTGAACTGGCCGGGCGCAGCCGAAGGATTGCGCATAGCGCCCGAAAGATAGTTGCCGAAGATGTTTCCAATGCCGACACCGGCGCCGATGAGCGCACTGCAGGCAAGGCCGGCACCGATCATCTTTGCAGCTTCCACTTCCATGATCTTTTTCTCCCTTTTGGAATGCGTATGTTGAACGTGATGTCTTGCTCGATCGCCTCACTCAGGCGTCAGTGATGCATGTGAAGCGCGTCATTGAGGTAGATGCAGGTCAGTACTGTGAAAACCAGCGCCTGCAGGAAAGCGATCACGAACTCCAAACCGGTGAATGCCACCAGGAAGGCGAGCGGCGCCCAGCCGCCAATGACGCCAAGTCCGACGACGAACCCGGCGAACACCTTCAACATCGTGTGTCCCGCCATCATGTTGGCGAAGAGACGTACGGAGTGGCTGACCGGGCGGATGAGATAGGAGATGAGCTCAATGGGGATGATGATTGGCAACAGCCACCAGGGCACGCCCTCGGGCACGAACAGCTTCAAATAGCCAATGCCATGCCGCGCAAAACCAATCAGTGTCACAGCGATCCACACCATGGCGGCAAACGCGAAGGTCACGATGATATGGCTCGTCACTGTGAAGGCACCTGGGACTAAGCCCAGAAGATTAAGTGTCAGGATAAAGGCGAAGATTGTGAAGACCCAGGGGAAGAACTTCATGCCTTCCTCGCCCAGGTTCTCGCGCACCATGTTGGCGATGTACTCGTAGGAGAGTTCGGCGATGGACTGCAACCGGTCAGGTACCAGCGCGCGCCGCCGCATCGAGAAAATGAGAAATCCTGAGATCAGCGCCACCGCGATGAGCATGAATAGGGACGCGTTGGTGAACGTCGCGTCGACGCCAAAAATCTCGAACGGAATAATCCGCTCGATCTGGAACTGTTCCATGGGGCCATGGTGTTCAGCCCCGTTCGCGCCTTCTGCAGCCAAGGTCCAATCCCCTACCTGTCGTCCTCGTCGTTGTCCGCAACGGACGGCGTTGCGAGTTGCGATGCTTCAGCTTCAGCCTGCGCCTTTTGTGCGGCCCGTATCACGTTCATAAGACCCGCGGCAAAACCAAGTGTCACTAACAAGACCAAGAGCCAAGGCGCAGTGCCTAACCAGCGGTCGAGTAGCCATCCGATAAAGCCCCCGACCCCCACGCCGACCACGAGCTCGGCAACGAAGCGAAAGGCTTTCGCAAACGCCTCGCCGCGTGCACGCGCATTGCCCGATGGGGGTGGCGTGTGTCGCGCTTTCACCTCGTCGAGCCGCTTGCCGATTTCATCGGAGCGTCTTTGAAGTGCCGCGCGCTGCTCGGGGCTGATCTCGCCACGTCCCGGGCCGGAGCCCTTCCCTGAGGCTGACATGGCTGCACCGGCCCGATCACAATTCGCGGCTGTCAAACGGCGGGTTTTTCAACGGCGCGCACCATAGTGACGGCCCCTAGGGGTGTCAAGAAAGCGCCGAAAACATTGGGGGTATGGCGAAACCGCGCAGGCGTCTCACCCCGCCTCCCGAAAGCGCTGGGCCGTCTCCAGATCGACTGAGACGAGCTGAGAGATGCCTTTCTCCGCCATGGTCACCCCGAACAGCCTATTCACGCGCGCCATAGTCATTGGATGATGGGTAATGACGAGGAAGCGCGTCGCCGTCTCCTCCACCATAGCCTCTAACAGGCGGCAAAATCGGTCGACGTTGGCGTCGTCCAAAGGCGCGTCCACCTCGTCCAGAACACAGATTGGCGAGGGGTTGGTCAGGAACACCGCAAAAATGAGAGAAAGTGCGGTCAGTGACTGCTCTCCACCCGAAAGCAGCGAGAGTGTCACAGGCTTCTTGCCGGGTGGTTTGGCGATAATCTCCAGGCCACCTTCGAGCGGATCATCGCCCTCGACCATCTCAAGTCGGGCGTCGCCGCCTCCGAACAGGGTAGTGAACAGCTTTCGGAAATGGCCGTCGACCTGTTCGAATGCATCCTGCAGGCGCTTGTGAGCCTCGCGATTGAGTTGGTTGATGGCTGCACGCAGTTTGGAGATGGCCTGCTCCACATCCGTGCGCTCCGCGCCCATGCTGGACACCTGGGCTGTGAGCATCTGCAATTCGTCGTCCGCCTGCAGGTTGACACCGCCAAGGCGTTCCCGGTCGGACTTGAGGGCTGTGAACTTTCGTTCCACGTCCTCCAGCGGCGGCAGTATCGCGCCGGCCTCGATCTCCGCAGCCTCGAGGCACCCTTCAGGTGTGACGTCCAAGGCCTCGCGAATATGCCGTGCCACATCCTGTCGCCGCGTGCGCGCTCCCTCCAGCTTTGCTTCGGTGCGGGCGCGTTCTTCGCGCGCCTCGGTGACGGCGGCCTGCGTGGCGCGCAGAGCCTGTACGCCGGCTTTCAAGGCGTTGTCTGCCTCAGCCAGCACATCTGCAGCGGCTTGGCGTTCGCGTTCGGCATCACTCAATGCGGACAGCAACTTCTGACGTCGTTCAGCGATTTGCGCCGGCATGTCGGCCAGCGTTTCAAGCTCGTTGCGCGTTTCCGTAAGCCGTGACTTCAAGGTCTCGATCTGTTGGTCGGCACCAGCGCTGCGTGTGCTCCAGCGCTCGCGCTCCATGCCGATCGCTTGGATCCGTTCCGCCCGCAATCGCTTGTCGCGCTCCAGCTCGGAGATCGTCGCGCGTGCATCGGCGAGGGCTGCGCGCCGCGCCTCCGCCTGCATCTGGGCCTCTGCGAGCCCTGGTGCGGGATCATCGGCCGCGGCGAATTCTGCAAGCGTCTTTTCGAGTTCGGATTGCGCCTTTTCGGCGAGTGCGCGATCCTGCTCTGCGCGAGCCCGCGCACCGGCGACCGCGGCAAGCTTACTTTCCGTCTCGCGTGTTGAGCGCTCGATCACAGTCAGCGCCTCGCGCGTTTGCGCCATCGTGCTTTGGGCTTCGCGCCAGAGTTTACGCAGTCGTTGTTCTTCCGCTTGAGCCTCATTGTGCGCGTTAGCCGCCTCGCGTGCTTCGTTGGCACATGCATCGGCGACAGTACGCGCTGAAGCTTCGTCCAGTTCAATCGATGCGAGGCGATTGCGTTCAGCGAGCCGCTGCGCAGCGGGTGTGAGGGCCTCGGCGGCGGCCGTGAACCCGTCCCAACGCCACAGGTCACCATCACGTGAAACGAGACGCTGGCCAGGCAGCAAACTCGCCTGCAACTGCGCGCCCTGCTCACGAGAATAAACGATGCCGGTCTGCTTGAGACGGCGGCCCAGCTCGGGCGGAGCCTCGACGTAGGCGCCTAGCGGCTCCACTCTAGATGGCAACGCGCCGTCCCGGCGCCCAATGGCCACATTGTGCCAGTGCACAGGTGCTGTCTCTTCAGAGGGCGCCTCCAGATCGTCGCCGAGCGCGGCGCCAAGTGCGGCCTCGTATCCTGGCGCAACGCGCAACCGGTCAATGATCGGCGGGAACTCCAACCCGTGTCGGGGGACCAGAAGTTTGGCAAGCGTCTCGCGTTCGGTCTTCAAACCGGCTGCTGCAAGTCGTGCGGTTACGCTCTCTTCGCGGGCCGCGTTTGCAGCACCGGCGAGACCGAGCACTACCTCTTCGGCTGCAACTGCTTTGGCCTCGATGCGCGTGATCTCCTGCGCAAGCAGCTTTCCGGCTTCGGTGATCTGCGCCAGCTTTTCGGCATCTGGCGCAGCGCCTGAGATTTCACGAGCCTTGGCGTCGAGGTCGCCGAGCTGCTGGTCAATCTTGGCCACCGTGTCGCGCCTCTCGGTAAGGCTTGCCTCAAGAGTTTGTAGCTTGGCGCGCCGTTCGGCGACTTTTGTCGTCAGATCAGCAAGGCGGTCTTCAACATCCTTAGCTTCTTGCTCTGCGACAGTGAGCTTCTCACGCCAGTCTGATGCGCGCGTGACCGCGCTGCTCTCAGCCGACTGCAGCATTTCGGCTTCTGTATCGAGCCGGACTAGCATTTCGCGCGCTTCAACGACAAGTTCCCTTTCGCGTGCAATGTCCTTTTCCAGCTGATCGACGCGCGATAGCAGTTCTTGCTCGCGTTCTGCGGTGCGTGCGGCCTCGCGCTCGAAATTCTCCTCTTCCGCCCTCAGTCGTCCGAGAACAGCGGCGCGCTTGGCCTCTTCCTCGCGCAGCGGCCCCAATCCCTCGGAAAGCTCAGCTTCCTGCGCCAATGCTTGGGCTTCGGTCTGCGTCACCACACCGAGCTTTGCCAACGCCTCGGCGAGATTTGTTTCCTCGGCTTCCACGAGCTTCTGCGCCTGCGCCCATGTTAAATGGAACAGCAGCGCTTCCTGGCGGCGAATGTCTCCGGAAATATCCTTGTAGCGTCGAGCCGCACGCGCTTGTCGCTTCAGGCTCTCGACCTGTGAGTTCATCTGACCCAACACGTCGTTGAGGCGCGCGAGGTTGGCCTCGGTCGCCCTCAAGCGCAGTTCGGCTTCGTGACGCCGGCTGTGCAGTCCTGCAATGCCGGCTGCGTCTTCCAGGATGCGGCGGCGTTGCTCCGGCTTGGCGTTGACGATCTCTCCGATCTGGCCCTGGCGCACCAGCGCTGGTGAGCGCGCGCCGGTGGCGGCATCTTCGAACAGGATCTTAACGTCGCGTGCGCGCACGTCCTTACCGTTGATGCGGTAGGCGGAACCGGCCTCACGTTCGATGCGCCGCGTGATTTCGATGACTTCCGCGTCGTTATATTCCGCGGGCGCTTTGCGCTCTGCGTTATCCAAAAAGATAGTGACTTCCGCACTATTGCGCGCCGGCCGGTGGTTGGTGCCAGAGAAGATCACGTCGTCCATAGCGGCCGCGCGCATGCTCTTGTGCGAGGTCTCACCCATCACCCAACGGAGCGCTTCCAGTAGATTCGATTTTCCACAGCCGTTCGGGCCGACGACGCCCGTCAGCCCCTGCTCGATCAAGAGCTCGGTCGGCTCCACAAAAGACTTGAAGCCCAACAGTCTTAGACGACTGATCTTCATCGCGTTCCTAGCGCTACAAATCAGAAGAATGGAATCGCAGCTACACTTGGCGTTTTGCCTGTGCCATTACCCTGGCGCACCAACGGCCGCGGTGGCGGGAGCAGCCAGAAGCGGCTCTACCGTTTCGCGGATCTCCGTCATTGTGAGCACGCGCTTTATGAGCTTGCCCTGGACGAAGAAGTTGGGTGTACCAATGACACCGAGCGAACGCCCGCGGTCCTTGATCCATTTCAACCCGTCGATCATGGCTTGATTCTCGCGGCAAGCGTCAAATTGCTGACGCGTCATCCCCACCTGTGATGCGACCTTGTATATGGCGTCGAGCCGCACCTCTTGTGAGACCCATTTATTCTGTTGTTCCAAGAACTTACCGTAGAGCACCAGGTACTTTTCCGGTTTGGCGCAGCGCAGCGCGATGGTCGCGGCGCCCGATGCCTTGCCGATGGGGAACTCGCGAATGATGAAGCGCACCTTGCCTGTATCGATGTAGGCGCGCTTCAGCTTCGGATAGGTTTCACGCTGGAATCCCCGGCAGTAGGGGCAGGTCAGCGAAGCGTATTTGATGATCGTGACGGGTGCATCAGGACGCCCGAATGACATCTCCTTCAGCGTGCCCGTCTGCATGACCTGGGCGATCGTCGGGGCTTTGATGACTTGGCGCCCGCCGGGCAGCTTATCCGGCCGCTGCGCAAAGGGGTTAAACCCGCCGCTCTCGACGCTTGCCTCCGCTTTGGTCGCGTCGGAATAGGGAGACGCGCTACCCGGGGTTCCCGATCCGGCGTCGGCCGAGAAACCCCCTGATGGCAATGCGCTATCGCCCGCGCAACCTGGCAGCAGCACGGCAAGCGATAACAGAGCAGCAATGAAGCCTTTCCCTCTCACCGGCACTAGCTCTCAAGCTTTTGCTTCTAGGTTCCCGCGTCTCAGCTTTTGGCTAGAAGCGGCTCAATCATCTTGTCGAACGAGGCCATTGTCGGCCCCTCCGCTAGTCGCTTGCCGTTGATGAAGAATGTCGGGGTCGAACTGACGCCATACACATCCGAAGCCCTTTTGCGCCCATTTGTGATGTTGTCGAGGAGCTTCTGATCGGTCAGGCATTTGTCGAAGGATTCTTGCGTGAATCCCGCCTGCTTGGCCAACTCGAACAGTTTTGGAACGGGGTTGCCGGTGCCAAACGCCCACTCCGCTTGCTTTTCGAATAGCGCCTCAATCAGCGGAAAGGTCTTGTCCCCCCCGGCGCAGCGCGCCAGCATAGAGGCGCCGGCGGCCAGATTGTCGAGCGGGAATTCCCTGAAAATGAACCGCACCTTGCCGGTGTCGACGTACTTCTTCTTGAATTCCGGCCACACGTTTTTGTGGAAATTGGCGCAGTGGCCACAGGTCATCGAGGCGAATTCGATAACCACAACCTTCGCGTCGGGCGGCCCCAAGGCGAGATCGGTGAGCTCGCCGGGTTTCATCAGCTCCTGCATGGGAACCTCGGCGGGACCGGTCTGGCGTTGCGCAAACGCGGAGATCGGATTGAGCCCGATTCCTGCGCCGAGAGCTGCGACGCTCAAGCTCAGGAGCAGCGTCCTGCGTGAAAGCTGGAAGTGGGCGGGCTGGGACTTTGATGCGAACACTTAGCTTGCTCCTGTTAGGCTTCTGTTTGCGCGCTAGCGGGCCCTTTTTGGCCGCATCTCATTCAGCGGTCGGGTAGCACGCTACGACCGCTGGAATAAGGCAAAATCGTACTGGATGCCAAGTGAATGAGGGCCCTTAGGCCCAAGTATTCAAGGGTTGTAAAGGCGGAAGGGGCCGCCACAACCGGCTGTTTTTCTCAGGCCGCCTGTGTGCGGCCTATCAGCCAAGACTTGAGGCGGGCAAGTGCGGCACGGAGCTGCTCATCGGCTATGTCGGCAAGCTCAGGTGCTTCGACGGGCGTCTTGTTACGAGGGCTGGCCGCCTCCTTGGGGGTGTGCGCGCCTCCGGGCGTCGCCAGCGGCGCTTGCACGATACGCAGCTCGGCTACCGCGCGGTAACCGAAATAGACGTTGATGCGTTCCAGGATCTGCTGCGCCTTATACTGAACGTCGAGAGCACGGGCGGGATCGACCCGCAACACCAGCAAGGCGCCGGGGCGGCCTTCCGCGCCCGCCTCCGCATCGTCTCGGATCGCCACGCTCCGCGGCCACTTGAGGCGCTCAGGGGCAGCGAAGCCGGCCATCTCAGCCCCCACGATCGATGGCCAATCCGTCAGCAAAGACGCGGCTGAGAACCCATATTTCTCAAACGCTTTGCGTGTCAGCTTGGGCACATAGGCGCCGACGACGCGCGCAGAAATGCGCGCTCGCGACGCGGGCAGGGCAGCGGAACTGCTTTGAGACGAGGTTCGATGTGTCGTTTTGATCGACATGGGGAAAGGGATCGCGTCAATGGTTTCCAGGTCGTCTGACGATGCTTAACATCAAGCTATTGATTCGCGGGGTCCCGGAGACGACGACGTGACCGCTGTTGCGCTAAAGCAACTACCACTCCGGCCCGCCGGCCAAGAGACGGTCGACGCGGTGCTGGCTTGGTATGACAAGGAGCGCCGCGACTTGCCGTGGCGTGCGACGTCGCGCAAGCCCCCCGATCCTTACAAGGTTTGGCTCAGCGAGATCATGCTGCAGCAGACGACCGTGAAGGCCGTCATCCCCTACTATCAGAAGTTCCTAGCACGCTGGCCGACCGTTACGGCGCTCGCCGCTGCCGATCTCGACGACGTTTTGGCCGCCTGGGCCGGACTTGGCTACTACTTGCGAGCGCGAAATCTGCACAAGTGCGCCCAGGTTGTGAGCACCGAGTACGACGGTCGCTTTCCCAACAGAGAAGCCGAGCTGCAAAAACTGCCCGGCATTGGGCCCTACACGGCTGCTGCAATCGCAGCGATCGCATTCAGTGAACCGGCCACGCCGGTCGACGGTAATGTGGAGCGCGTCGTTTCTCGTCTCTTCGCCGTGCGCCAGCCGTTGCCCGCGGCTAAGCGCGAACTCAAACGTTTGGCTGAGACGCTGACGCCCGAGGATCGGCCCGGCGATTTCGCTCAAGCCCTGATGGATCTTGGCGCAACAATTTGCACCCCGCGCAAGCCCTCTTGCCTGGTTTGTCCCGTGCAGATTGACTGCGCCGCCAACGCCAAGGGCATTGCCGCGACGCTGCCCCTGCGGCTGGAGAAGGCCGAGCGGCCGTCGCGCGTCGGCATTGCCTTCGTCGCGCTACGCGAGGATGGCCATGTGCTCCTGCGTCGACGGGCGGAGGCGGGGCTCCTGGGCGGCATGTCTGAAGTGCCGACGACCGAGTGGGCCGATGCCCTCCCGCCCATCGACGATGCTTTGGGCGCTGCCCCTCTGTGTGCTGACTGGTGGCTCGCGCCCGGCTCTGTCACTCATACATTCACCCACTTCCGGTTGGAGCTGGTGGTTTACCGTGCCGTCGTTCCGGTCGATGCGCCGCTGACCTTTTGGGCAGAGCCTGAACGTTGCCGCTGGGTGGACCGACGCGATCTCGACACGGCCGCACTCCCCAGCCTCATGCGAAAGGTATTGGCGCACGGCCTAAGCGGGCATTGAGTGGGTCTACACGCTGTCATGGTTGTAAGGCGGCCTGTGTTTGGAGCATAATAGGCCGCACCTGACCGGGACCATTTGACGACGCGAGATCTGGAGATCGTGATATGCGCCACGCACACCTGTCTTTAGCTGCCGCTGCGATGAGTTCTGTTGCGGTTCTAGTGGCTGCGCCAGCCGCTCAAGCAGGGTCGTCCTGGGATGAAGTTCGCCAGGTGGTATTTGGCGACCGTGCAATTCATCAGGCTGGTGAGCTTGTCCAACTCAAAGCGCCTTACAGGCCAAAAGATCAGAGTGCTGTGCCGGTGAAAGTCGAGACCGGATTTGAAGACGGCCGCACGATCCGTGCCGTGACTCTCATTGTCGACGAGAATCCAACGCCAGTCGCCGCCGTTTTTGACATCGGCGCAAAACGCAGTGAGTTGGAGCTTGCCACAATGCTGCGGCTGAACGCAGCAAGCGATGTCCGCGTGATCGTGGAGGCCAGCGACGGCGAATTCTATATGGCGAAGCGGCACGTGAAGTTTGCCGGCGGCCAGGGCGCCTGCGCAGCGCCGCCCGCTGGTAGTCCGGAACAGATAATCGCCGACATGGGCAAGATGAAGCTCAGCCACGCTCGCAGACTCGCCGCGACCACTGAGATCCGGCCATATGCCAAGCTCAAAGTCAGCCATCCCAACCACACAGGTATGGTGCTGGATCAGCTGACACTCCTCTACGTGCCGCTGCGCATTGTTACAGACGTTGAAGTGCGCCAGGGAGATGAGCGCGTCTTCTCCATGCGTGGCTCGATCACGCTATCGCAGGATCCGTCAATCGACTTCGACTATCGGGTGAATGGAGCCGAGACCCTGCAAGTGATGGTGAAGGACAGCGACGGCGCATCCTGGCAGCATAGCTTCCCAATCGGACAGGGCAGCTAGACGTCCCCTCTCTCCCGGATCCTTAGCAAGAAAAACTCACGATCGATTGACGCCGCACGTCAACCGGCGGCCGCAGCTCGCTCGGGCAATTCAGACTCGAAGGTGTAGAGCGAAGGATCAAACGGCTCGCGAATCTGCTTCTCAGCAAGGATTCGAGAGCGGCGGCGCAGCAGCGGCAGTACATAGTGCGCGCACGATATCATGCGGCGCGCAGTTGCGGGGTTAACGAGATTTGTCGTCGGAGCTTTGAAACCGCGCCACTTCAGGATGTAGCCGATTGGCAGTTCCATCTCGTCCTGCAAAGCAATCATTTCCGAATAGAGATGCGCCGCAGGTGTCATGAGTGCACCGAAGCCATTTCGAGGCTGCGCCCAGCCGATGATATAAAGATTCTTCACCGCGTCGGGGAACGCACCACCGTAGACGTGGACGATCTCGTTTTCAACCGGGACCAGCCCGTTGGGCAAGAACGGGAAGCCGTTGCGAAAGCCGGTGGCAGCCACGATCATGTCGTACTCGCCCACAGTGCCGTCCTTGAAGTGCACCTTGCTACCGGCGAAGCGCTCGATGTCCGGGCGAGGTTTTATCCTCCCCTGCCGCAAGTAATTGAGCAAATCGGTACCGTAGGCGGGATGGCGGGCAAAGAGCTTGTGGTTTGGCCGCTGCAGCCCGCAGTTGCGATAGTCGCCGATGACGGCCCACACCAGCGCACGCAGGAAGAGCCGCTGCATGAACACGGGCAGGCCCCAGATGGGAAGATCGGTCAGCGGCCTGCCGAACGCTGTCTTGGGTAGGAACCAGTAGCCCGACCGGAGGCTCAGATCACACGACGCGCCAACGCGCGCTGCATCGCAGGCGAGATCACAGCCAGAGTTGCCGCCGCCAACAACGAGCACACGCTTGTCGTGTAGCTGCTTGGGCTCCTTATAGTCCTTTGAGTGAACGAGCGTTCCAGTGAAGCGGCCGGGATACTCCGGATAGCGCTTGTCCCAATGGTGGCCGTTGCACACGACCACGCCCTTGTACTCGCGCTCCTCACCGTCATCGAAACGCACGCGCCAACTCTCGTCGGCAAGCGGTTGCGCGCGCACCACCGAGCGGCCGAACTCGATTTGGCTCAATATCCCCCGATCGCGCGCGTAGTTTTCAAGGTAAAGGCGCATCTGCTCTTGGCTGGGGAAGTCGGGATAGTGGTCCGGCATCGGGTAGTCGGCAAACGCGGTCGAACGCTTGGAGGAGACGATATGAACACCCTTGTAGATGCCGTGGCGCCAGTTGCCGCCGACACCACTGTTGGCATCTACTTGGTCGTAGGCGAGCCCGCGCTTGCGCAGAGCATCGGCCATCCCGAGCCCAACGGGTCCTGCACCAATGACGAGTAGGCGATCGCGACTCGGGTGACTTTGCAACATGCGCTACCGTTCGAACTCTTCAAACTTAAAGTTTGGTCAAAAGGCATAAACCGCCAGCATCCAGGATAGCGCCGTGAGCGGCCTGTCCAATGAGAGTTTGCGTCGCACGTCCCGCTTAAGGGCTGCGCTATTCGGCCGCGACGGCCATTGCCGTGCTAACCAGACCGAGCTGGCGCTTGGCCTCGTCGCGCAAAGCGTCGATGGGCTTCAAAGTCCCCTGTGCTTCATAGTGCCAGAACGTCCAACCATTGCAGGCCGACTTACCTTGAACAAGGGCGCCCAGGCGATGAATTGAACCTTGGTTACCGCCGTGCGCCACCGTCCCATCGGCCTTCACCTCGGCGCGGATGCGCGCCCGGGCATCAAGCAGCATTGCCCCGGGCTTTAGAATTCCAAGTTCGACGATAGTGCCGAAGGGCACGCGCGGTTCGGTTCGCTTCGATTTCTGCGTCTCTAGGGACGATTGCGGCAGGGGGCGCACCTTCGCAATGCGTTCTTGAGCTGCCTTGGCGTAGTCGGCATCGCGCTCGATGCCGATCCAGCGGCGGCCCAAGCGCTTTGCCACTGCGCCCGTGGTGCCGGTGCCGAAGAAGGGATCGAGCACCACGTCTCCCGGCTTGGTGGACGCCAACAGGACGCGATGGAGCAGCGCCTCGGGTTTTTGGGTGGGGTGCGCCTTGCGGCCACCTTCGTCCTTTAGGCGCTCAGGTCCCGAGCAGATGGGAAAAAGCCAATCGGAGCGCATTTGTATGTCGTCGTTGAGCGCCTTCAAACTCTCGTAATTGAACGTCGCACGCGATCGCTGGTCGCGGGATGCCCAGATGAGCGTCTCATGCGCATTGGTGAAACGCTTGCCGCGGAAGTTCGGCATGGGGTTCACCTTGCGCCAGACAATGTCGTTCTGAATCCAGAAGCCCAAGTCTTGCAGGGCGACGCCCAGCCGAAACACGTTGTGATAGGAGCCGATAACCCAAATGGCCCCGTTGGGTTTGAGCACGCGCCGGCATTCTGAGAGCCAAGCGCGCGCGAATTGGTCGTACTCTGCAAAGCTGGAAAATTTGTCCCACGCATCGTCGACGCCATCCACGCGCGTGTTGTTGGGTCGCATGAGGTCGGAGGCGAGTTGGAGATTGTAAGGCGGGTCGGCGAAGACGAGATCGCAGCTCTCGTCTGGGAGGCTACGCAGGGCCTTCAGACAATCATCGACAATAATACGATTGGCCGTCTGAGACGACACGGGGCTGCTACGCAAGACCATGAACGCAACTTCCAATACAGGGGTTGAACACGCGCTGGGAACAAGCGCAGAGAGATAATCGCGCGCCGCGCACCCGTTGGGAAGGCCTGAGAAGGCAAATTCGCATCGTACTGGCAGCCAACCATATGGTTAGCGCGCAAATTCACTCGACGAAGAGCAAATAAGGTTGGCCTATGCAAGGCGAAGCGCGGCTCTCAGGCCAGCCCCAAAGCCAGCTGGATGGGGCGGAACGAGCGCCGGTGGTGCGCCGTCACGCCGAGGCGGCGGATAGCGTCCTGATGTTCGGTCGTCCCGTAGCCCTTATGTCGCTCAAAGCCGTAGCCCGGCAACTTGGCGGCAAGCGAGATCATTAGCCGGTCGCGTGTGACCTTGGCGACGATCGAGGCCGCCGCGATCGACAAGCAGCGCGCGTCACCCTTCACGATCATGCGCACGGGCACATCGAGTTGCGGCGCGCGGTTACCGTCGACGGCCACGAGCCTCGGGACCACTGAAAGCTGTGCCACCGCTTGACCCATTGCCCATAGCGTTGCTGCTAGGATGTTATCACGGTCGATGCGTTCCACATCGGCGATGCCAATGCCGACATACGACGTCTTCGTGATACGGCCATAGAGAAACTCGCGGGCTTCCTCGTCCACCAGCTTGGAGTCGTTGATTCCGTCCGGGATGCGCTGAGGATCGAGCACGACGGCCGCGGCGACAACGGGCCCGGCAAGCGGTCCGCGTCCGGCCTCGTCGACGCCGGCAACAGGGCCGCCGTGAAGCTGCAGCTCAGCAGCCTCCAGCTCAAACGTTGGCATCTGGCGCGAATCGACGGTCCCCATGGCGCAGAAGGTTGCGGGCGGCAGAGCCGCTGTCAAAGGCTAGTGTCGCTTCGCTGACAAGAATACCGCTAGAAAAGCGCCATTTGTTGCCCGGCGAGCACGGGCGCCTGGAACAGGTCAGAACGCAGCTCTTGCCGCTGAGCATTGTATCCCAGTCGCTTCATCGCGAGGCGGAATCGTTTTGCGATCTGGTCAGCGTAGGGGCCGCTGCCTCTTTGGCGCATTCCGAATTCGGCAACGTAGTCTTTCCCGCCATGCATGGACTGCAACAGACTTAGAACGCGTTGCGCCCGGTCAGGGAACTCGGTGGCAATCCACTCGCGAAATATCTCTTTCAGCTCCAGAGGCAAGCGCAACAAGACGTAGCCGGCCTCGCGTGCGCCTGCGGCATAGGCCGCATCCAAAATGCTTTCGATTTCGGGGTCGTTGAGACCGGGAATGATGGGCGCTGCCATAACTCCGCAGGGGATGCCCGCGTCCGAGAGTTTCCGGATAGCCTCAAAACGCTTTTCCGGTGTTGCCGCGCGCGGCTCCATGGCGCGCGCAACACGCCTGTCAAGCGTCGTTACCGACAGCAAAACCTTGACGAGGCCGCGCTCCGCCATTCGCTGCAGAATGTCGATGTCTCGTACGATGAGAGCTGACTTCGTCACCACGCCCACGGGATGCGAGGTGCGCTCCAGAACTTCGAGTATGGATCGTGTTACGCCGCGCTCGCGTTCGATCGGTTGATAAGGATCGGTGTTGGTGCCAAGCGCGATGAGCTTCGGGTCATAACGTGGGTGCGCCAGCTCGCGTTCAAGCAAGCTTGCCGCGTTCATCTTCGCGTAAAGCTTCGTCTCGAAATCGAGCCCGGCCGAATGTCCAAGATAGCAATGCGTTGGCCGCGCGTAGCAATAAATGCAGCCATGCTCGCAGCCTCGATAAGGATTAATCGAGCGATCGAAGGAGATGTCGGGGCTTTCGTTGCGCGTGATGATGGTTCGCGCCGCTTCCTCTTTGACCTCCGTCTTAAAGACATCGAGGTCGCCCAATCCCTCCCAGCCGTCGTCGAAAGACTCTCGGCGCTCAGCTTCAAAGCGTCCCGAATGATTGGAGCGCGCGCCGCGGCCGCGACGCAGTTCGGATCTCACTGGTGGGTTGCTGGCGATCTCTAAGGCTCCTCTTGGCTCTCCCTTCAAATAGCTACACTGGGATTCGGAACGAAGCAAGAACAACTGATCGCTCGCGGCACGACGGTAAACGCCGTGCGCAGCCAGTCTTGTTGAGCAACCGTCCCTCGTGGCACAGAGAACCATGATCTCCGTCGTGATCCCGGTTCTCAACGCTCAAGCGACCCTACCTGAGACGCTAACGGCGTTGATTCCCGCCGCTGTCGAAGGGCTTATTCGCGAGGTCATTGTTGTGGACGGCGGGTCCACCGACCAGACGCGCCTGGTGGCCGAAGGTGCGGGGGCTGAGGTGATCGCCGCCAGCCCGAGCCGCGGTGGCCAGCTTTTGGCGGGTGCTGCCCGCGCCAAACACCCTTGGTTACTCTTCCTTCATGCCGACACGGTGCTTGATCCCGGCTGGGAACGGGAGGCTACGCACTTCATAGAGAGTATCGACACCGGCAAGGCGAAACCCGCGGCTGCTGCGTTCCGTTTCGCGCTCGACGATATTGGCCTGGCGCCGCGGATTCTGGAGCGCTTGGTTCGAATGCGCTGCACCGTGCTGCGCTGGCCGTACGGCGACCAGGGCCTGCTCATACCCCGCCAGCTCTATGACAAGGTCGGCGGCTACCGCTCTCTGCCCGTCATGGAGGATCTCGATCTGACCCGGCGCTTAGGGGCACGTCGCTTGAAGCTTTTGCGCACGCGCGCGGTCACCAGCGCTCAACGTTATCAGCGCGAAGGCTACGTGCAGCGAGCACTCAAAAATCAGATGTGCCTTCTCATGTACGCACTGAATGTCCCCTCCACCCGGATCTTGCAATTCTATGGAGAAAATGAGCAAAAGCCCTGACGGCCAATTGGGCCAATGCACTGAAAAGATTTAAGCCTTGCCCTTTTGCGGCCTCTGCAATGTCGTAATTTTGCCGCCACATTCGGGTCGTCTGTATTTGAGTGCTTTTCCCTTGGGTGAAAGGTAATCGGTCCCCAATGGTGCGTCTTGCGTCTCTTCCGTTGCCCCCACACAGGGCAACACCCATTCACCGCCGCACAGTCGTTGCGCCGCCTCCTTTTGCCTTGCGTCTGGTCGTGATGGTGAAGGAACCGGTTGCGGGCCGCGTCAAAACGCGGCTGGCGAACGAGGTTGGAACGGTGCGCGCGACCTCCTTCTATCGCACGACATCGTCGGCTCTGCTTGCGCGTGTTTCTCGTCCCGGCCGCTGGAACACACAGCTAGCCGTCGCTCCAGACGCTGCGGTCACCAGTCGCGCCTGGAATAACTTTTTGCGCCGCCGTCAAGGCAAAGGCGATCTCGGCAAACGCATGCAACGCATTATGGATACTGAACCGCCAGGACCCGTTGTCGTCATCGGCACAGACGTTCCCACAATTACAGCGACGCACATAGCGATTGCTCTCAGGTCGCTCGGTTCCAACGATGCTGTGTTCGGGCCCTCGCCCGATGGTGGTTATTGGCTTGTGGGTTTCAAGCGCCGGCCACGCATTCCGCGCGCGTTTGCCTCGGTAAAATGGTCGAGCCGTGACACGCTCGCACACACAATCGCAAACCTTTCCGGCTTGTCAGTCGCCTGTATCGAGAACCTCGCCGATGTTGACGAGGCTAGCGATCTGGCAAAAGTCGGCAACGCGCTGGGCCGGACGATCCTGCCCGTGGCGCGTCACGAGAACGTATAATTCTGTGGAGTAGTGACGACCGGAATGTGGAGTTGACATTGACAGTGGTAATGATGCATCGGTCGTACAGAGTAGGGGGACGGGTTCATGGCGCAAGCATCGTCGATACAGTTCACGCCAGTTCAGGTTTTGCAAGCGGCACGCCGGGCCGAGGCGGAGGGCAAGATGGAATATGCCCTCCAATTCTACCGTCATATCGTTGAGCATCATGTCTCGACACCAGAAGCGCACGAAGCACGCGAGGGCCTGCTGCGCATAGCCGAGTGGCGGTGGGGCGAAGCCCGCGCGTTAGGTCGCCAGACATCTCAGCCCGCGCCCGCACCCGCTCCGCAGCTCATCCAGAACACCTACACTGCGATCCCCGGGGGCCGGTCGGCCCCCGCCCGCGAGCGTGTCTATGAGCAACCGCCGCCGATTGAAGACCAGCGTATGCCCCAGGTCATCTCGCGCGATGCCAGTGTTCACTACGAGGGCCAGGAGGTTTCGGCTTTCTCGAGCCGTTATCGTGGAGCTCGGTTCGTTGCATTTGTTCTGAGCAGCATCGGTTGGGCCGGGGTCATGGCCGGAATTCTCATCGCGGCTGCGGCCTCGGCGGGCATGGTTGCGGAGGTTTCGGCTGCCGGCGTTTGGGGTCTTCCGCTCGGTGTCCTCTTTGGGCTGCCAGCGGCGGCGTTTGGGCTTCTTTTGGTCGTCGCAGGCCAGATTGCCATTGCGGTGTTCGAGAATTCGAGCGCTACCCTGGAGCTACTGGCATTGGCCCAGGAAAAGGCGGACGGCTGAAGCCGTTTACTCGCGCGTTGCGCTCTCAGCTGCGGAAACCTCGCGCGTTTCCTGCAGGCGCGGCATGATCGCCACTAGGTTACACGGGCGGTGTCGGCTATCGAACTGCCACTTGAGGATCCCCTCCCACGCGTCCTTGCAGGCGCCTGGTGAGCCTGGCAGGCAAAACACGTACGTACCCCTCGCCACTCCACCGCATGCGCGCGACTGAATCGTCGACGTGCCGACCTGCCCGAATGAAATCGTGTGGAAAATTACCGAGAATCCTTCGATCTCTTTTTCGAAGAGTGGCTTCACTGCTTCCGGTGTGACGTCGCGACCGGTGAAGCCGGTGCCGCCCGTCGTAAGGATCACATCGACGTCAGGGTTTGCGATCCAGCCTTCGACGGTGGCGCGGATCGTGGTCAGGTCGTCGCTGACGATGGCGCGATCGGCAAGCTTGTGACCAGCATCTTCAATCACGCGCTGAAGTGTTGCGCCCGACCCGTCGGTGGCAAGGTCTCGTGAATCCGATACTGCCAGCACGGCGAAGCGCAACGGCTGAAAGGGGTACGTCTCGTCAAGTTTGTGCATGTCTCATCGTCCGGCCCTGAGGGCGTTCTTAATGGTGAGTAGATCGCGCCAAGCCATGCCCTTGGCGGCCGGCGTTCGCAAGAGATAGGCAGGATGTAGCGTGGCGATGGCGCGCACTGCATAGCCACCGACGTCGAGCGTACGCCACTTGCCGCGAATACGCATGATTCCATCAGTCACGTCGAACATCTGCTTTGCGGCCGCGCCGCCGAGCGCCAAAATGATCTCAGGCGCTACCAACGCCACCTGGCGCTCTAGGAACGGCCGGCAGGCGAGCGCTTCCCGCGGCGTGGGCGTGCGATTTCCGGGTGGGCGCCAATAGACAATGTTGGTGATGTGGACGTCGGATTCGCCTAAGTCGATTGCCGCCAGCATCTTGTCCAGCAACATGCCCGCGCGCCCTACGAACGGCTTTCCCTCCAGGTCCTCATCGCGCCCTGGGGCTTCACCGATAATCATAAGTCGCGCCTTCTCCGCGCCCCGGTAAAAACACAGGTTCTTTGCCGTGGCCTTGAGCCCGCAGCCGTCGAAGCGTTGCAGCATACCTTCTAGCTCAGCGAGCGTGCGCGCTTGGCTCACTGCACTGGGTGCGGTGGCATTGGCTACGAGCGCGGGTGAGGTGGAGAATTGACGCTGTGGTTTGCCAGCAGCGGGCGTTTTGCGCTGGGGTTCGTTTCGTGCGGGTAAGGACGCTGAGGCCGGAAGCCCATCGTTTGGTGGCGCAGCTGAGAGAGCGAAATCGGCGCCGGGGGCATGATCACCGCGTGCCAGCCAATCGGCGGGCGCCTCGTCGAGTGCGGCATCGACCCCCATGGCTTCGTACCAGTCGAGAATGCGAGCGGCGAGCTTGCGCGATGTTTGGTCTACAGTCATAGCGCGGGCAGTATAGCGCGCGCTGACAACATCTGCTTGGCTGCGTCCACAGTGAGACGATTTGGCCCTAAGTGCTTGACGCTCTGGGCAATCACGACCTAATCGACGGTCATCAATACATTTGAGAGGCAAAGGTCCCGACGAAATGGCAAACTCCGCCGCCGCGCAAGCGCCAAGAGAGGCAATGGAATTTGATGTCGTTATCGTCGGTGCAGGCCCGGCCGGTCTCGCCGCAAGCATTCGCCTGAAACAGCTCGCGGCCGAATCAGAGCGCGATCTCTCAGTGGTCGTCCTGGAGAAGGGCTCGGAGGTTGGCGCCCACATCCTTTCTGGAGCCGTCATCGATCCCATAGGACTCAATCGGCTCGTCCCGGATTGGAAGGAGAAAGGCGCACCAGTCGTAACGCCGGTGCGCGAGGACAAATTCCTCGTGCTGGGCGAGGCTGGTGCCATGCGTCTTCCAAATATTCTTATGCCGCCGCTAATGAACAATCACGGCAACTATATCGGGAGCCTCGGTGCCCTGTGCAGTTGGTTCGGCGAGCAGGCAAGCGATCTTGGTGTGGAAGTCTATCCGGGATTTGCTGCCGCTGAAGTGCTCTATGACGACAACGGCGCTGTCGTGGGCGTCGCTACCGGCGACATGGGCGTTGGTCGCGACGGCAAGCCGACGGACAATTTCGTGCGCGGCATGGAATTACGCGGCAAGTACACTCTCATTGCCGAGGGTGCGCGTGGCTCGCTCACGAAGCAGCTCATCAAGAAGTTTGCTCTGGAGAAGGCAGACAATCCGCAAAAGTATGGGATTGGCCTCAAGGAACTCTGGCAGGTCGCGCCAGACAAGCACCAGCCCGGCCTCGTGCAGCATTCCTTCGGCTGGCCACTCGGCAACCGCACCGGCGGCGGGTCATTCCTCTATCACTACGGTGACAACCTGGTTTCGGTCGGCTTCGTGGTGCATCTCAACTATCAGAACCCCTATCTTTCGCCTTACGATGAGTTCCAGCGCTTCAAGACCCATCCTGCTATTTCACCTACATTTGATGGCGGAAAGCGTATCGCTTATGGCGCCAGGGCGCTGACCGAGGGCGGCTGGCAATCGATACCTGACCTCATTTTCCCGGGCGGCGCGCTTCTTGGCTGCGGCGCCGGATTCATGAACGTGCCACGCATCAAGGGCAGCCACAACGCGATCCTGTCAGGCATTGCCGCCGGTGAGGCCACGTTCGAGGCGATTAGCGCTGGCCGTGAACACGATCGCCTCGAGGCCTATGAGGATGCGGTGCGCACCGACGACATTGCCCGCGACCTCAAGCGTGTGCGCAACGTCAAACCGCTCTGGTCCCGGTTTGGCACGATCGCTGGCATCATGCTCGGTGGCATCGACATGTGGCTCAACACGATCCTGCCGGGCATCGGGCTGGGCTTTACGCTCAAACATCGCAAGCCAGACTGGGCGACGCTGAAAATGGCGAGGAAATCCAAGCCGATTGCGTATCCGAAACCCGACGGTGTCTTAACGTTCGACAAGCTCACAAATGTTTCGTTCTCGGGGACGAACCATGAGGAAAATCAGCCGGTTCATCTCAAGCTTGCCGACCCAATGATACCGGTCACCGTCAACTTGCCCGACTACGCCGAGCCAGCGCGGCTATACTGCCCAGCTGCCGTCTACGAGATTGTCACGGATGAGGGCGGAAAACCGCGCTTTCAGATCAACGCGCAGAACTGCGTCCACTGTAAAACCTGCGATATCAAGGACCCGAGCCAAAATATTACGTGGGTTTGCCCGGAAGGGGGCGGAGGGCCCAACTACAGCGGAATGTAGCGCCAGGTAGTTGCCCCAAGTCTCCCAATCCAGGGCCGGCGCGGCCCTATTGAGACCCACAGGATACTGAGAAATAGCACGTGGCCTCCAACTGCTCGGATTATAAACTGCTAAGCGGCTTGAAATTCGCCCAACGACGGCCTTGTTTGATACGGTAAGTGGTATCTGGGAATCAGCCCGATCCTGAGAAGGAATAGGTCCAATGCGAGTTCGCATTCGCATCGCGTTGCTCACCTCAGCAGGTGTCTTTGGTTTGGGGGCGATCGGCCTGCCAGCGCATGACGCGATCAGCGAAATTGTCAAGGAAGGCGATGCGGCGCATTCCTTGCTTGGTAGCTACCTCGCTGCCAATCTCGCAAAGAGCGCAAACGATGTGGATAGCGCCACGCTCTTTTATCGCAGCGCACTCAAGATCGATCCAAATAACGAGCTGCTGCTCGAACAAGGTTTCCAAATCGAAGTATTTGAAGCGAACTGGAAGCCCGCGATTGAGCTGGCCAAAGAACTGGTCACTATCAAGGGTAATAAGGCGCACCGATTGGCGCACCTCATGCTGGGGTTGGACAAGTTCAAGTCAGGCTCCTACGTCAAAGCGGAGAAGCATCTTAAAGCGGCGAGCGACGGTCCGATCGGCGAGTTGACAAGCACGATTGCACGCGCGTGGACCGAGGTTGCCCGAGGCAACGCCACGAAGGCGCTCAAGTTGCTCAAAATGCCAAAGCAGGCCGAGTGGGCGCAGTTCTATTTGAATTATCACAGGGCGCTAATTGCCGATGTTGCCGGCCGACAAAAGGAAGCCAGCGCCGCCTTCGAGCGCAGCTACAAGCAGGACAATCGCACACTCAGAATCGCGCTGGCGTATGCCCGCCACGCTGGCCATTACGGTCAAATCGAGCTGGCGAAATCCATTCTTCGACAGCAGATTGACGGGGCGCAAGGCCAGCCACATCCGCTTGCTAGTGATCTGCTCGATAGGATCGAAGCCGGTGAAAAGATATCATTGCTCATCGAGACGCCAAAGGACGGTCTGACGGAAGTGTTTTACGGCCTGGGCGAAGCACTCACCGGCGAGGGTGGCTTGAGCATGGGTATCTTATATCTGCAGCTTTCCCTCTATCTGCAGCCCAACTACGCGTTCGCGCTCGCCGCACTCGCCAATGCGTATGAGACCTCACGCCGGTACGAAGATGCGATCGGTGCTTACGACCGCATCCCATCTGGTACGCCGCTGCAGGACTCAATCGACATCCGCAAGGCTTTTGACCTCAATTCGCTCGACAAGGTGGATGAGGCGCAGGCGATACTCGACAAGCTTGCGACCGCAAATCCCAGCGATTTGAAAGCGCTCGATGCGCTCGGCAACATCATGCGTTCACGCAAGCGTTTTGATGAAGCTGTCGCGTACTATACGCGCGCAATTGCTCTTCTGCCGGAGCCTGCCAAAAAGCGTCATTGGAGTTTCTACTACTCGCGCGGTACTTGCTATGAGCGCTTGAAGAAATGGCCGTTGGCTGAGGCCGATCTGCAAAAGGCGCTGAAACTGTTTCCTGACCAGCCTCTGACGCTGAATTATCTCGGTTATAGCTGGGTCGATCAGAACCGTAATCTCAAGCAAGGCATGGCCCTGATCGAGAAAGCGGTCGCGTTGAAGCCCGACGACGGCTATATCGTCGACAGCCTCGGGTGGGCGCACTTTAAGCTTGGCAACTTCAAACAGTCGGTGCGATTCCTTGAGCGCGCCGTCGAGCTAAAGCCAGAGGATCCTGTTCTCAATGATCATCTGGGCGATGCTCTTTGGCGGGCTGGGCGAGAACGCGAAGCACGCTTCCAGTGGGAGCAGTCGCTCACACTCGATCCGGAGCCGGAGAACCTCGCGAAGATAAAGCAGAAGCTTGTCGACGGTCTCCCTCCTGAGGTGCAAGCGCATTTCCCGGCTAAGCCCGACAAAGAGGAACGGCAGAAGAAGCGCAAGGAATCGAAGCTCATGCCAACCTCGCCAATTGTCGATTAGCGTCGAACCAGAAATGACCGTGCCACAGCACGCACAGGCCTCGCGCACCGCGCGCGGCGCGTGAATGGCCGCTTCCATGACCGCCATCACCGAGATTGCCAGACCGAAGGTCAACCTGACCCTCAAAGTCTCTGGCCGCCGTCGGGATGGCTACCACGAGATCAAAAGCCTCATTGCCTTCGGTGCGGGCTTTGGCGATGTCGTTCGACTTGTGCCAGGAAGCCAGTCCTCTTTGCTCGTATCTGGTCCCTTCGCCGCGGCGGTCAGCGGCGACAATCTTATTTCGACGGCACTTGGGTGCCTGGCTGAAGCCGAGCCCCAACTTGTGCTGGGGAGCATCGTTCTCGAGAAGTATCTTCCCGTGGCGGCGGGTATAGGAGGCGGCTCGGCCGACGCCGCAGCCGTTCTGCGCGCGGTCCGCCGCGCCAATCCAGCGTTGGCAGAGGCACTCGACTGGCACGCCATAGCAGCGTCATTAGGCGCCGACGTGCCGGTCTGCTTGGCTGACACGCCGGCCTTCGTGACGGGCGTTGGCGAGAGAATAACTCCGCTGCCCGGTTTGCCCCGCTTGCCGGCGATCCTCGTCAACCCGTGGGCAATGGCCCCGGTAAATAAGACTGCTAAGGTATTCTCACAGCTTGCCGCTCCGCCCCCGCAAGAGACGCGCCGCGGCGTGCAAGCTCCCGGCCCTTTACGAGATGCCGCCGCTCTCCTCGAATTCATGCGCGAGCACGGCAACGACTTGATGCCTGCGGCGGTGGCGCTTTTCCCAGAGATTGAGCCCGTGCGCGCAGCACTTGTGACTGCCGATGGGTGCGTTTATGCAGGTATGTCTGGCGCCGGACCAACTTGCTTTGGCATTTTTGAGAGCGACGAAGCCGCTGCTGCGGCGACCGATGCCATGCGCCAAGCTCACTCTCGGTGGTGGATCGCCGCCACCGAACTTGGCGGTTAGGTGACGTGGCTAGAGGCTTTTGGAATGGCCCAGCTGATGGAGTGAGAGAGTGAGAGCTATGTTGACCGAGCTACGCGTACACACGACGATTCCTGTCGCCGACATCGATAGGGCAATGCGCTGGTACGAGGAAAAGCTCGGTTTCAAGCCGGTCTGGAAACGAGCCGTAGGTGCGATGTACGAGGCGGGCGATGGCACCCGTTTCCAGCTCTATCCAACACCGAATGCTGGTCAAGCGCCTCAGACGGTGATGGGTCTCACGACAAACCAGATTGAAGTGGACGTACGCGAGCTTGCGGCGCGCGGTGTCGTGTTCGAAGAATACGATTTGCCGGATCTAAAGACGGTGGATTCCATTGCTACCGCCGACAACGCGCGTGCCGCTTGGTTCCGAGATTCGGAAGGAAATATTCTTGGCCTTGCCCAGTTTTCCGCGTAGAGCGCAGCCGGTTCGGGTAGCGTCAAGGCTCTGATCTGCAGCTCGCTAGTGCGTCCGTTGCACGCAAAATGTAATCACCTCTTCCATCGCAGCCTTCTCTTCGCAGTCATGGAAGATTGCCAGTGCGTCGCGCGCGATCGCCCCGTAAGAGTGCGCCCGCTCTAGCGTGGCCTCAGCTGCGTTATGCTTCTTAATCAAAGAGATGGCATGCTCTAGGTCGCCATCCTGAATTCCTCCCTCGACGATGGTGCGCTTCCAGAAGCTGCGCTCACTCTCACTACCTCGCCGGAACGACAGAATCATTGGCAGCGTGATCTTGCCTTCACGGAAGTCGTCTCCAACCGACTTGCCAAGATGCGCACTATCGCCCGAGTAGTCCAGCGCATCGTCGACGAGTTGGAAAGCAAGCCCCAAGTTCTTCCCGTATGACTTTAGCGCCGCCTGCTCGTCTGCAGGCCGTTCGGCGATTGCCCCGCCCACTTCGGCCGCGGCCAAGAACAAAGCGGCCGTCTTCGCATTGATGATCGTCAGATAATCGTCCTCAGTTGTTGCCATATTCTTGGCGGCGGCAAGCTGCATCACCTCACCTTCGGCAATGACGGCGGCTGCGTTCGACATGATCTTCAGCACAGGCATCGAGCCGACATCGACTAACATGCGAAACGCTTGGCCAAGCAGGAAGTCGCCGACCAACACACTTGCTTGGTTGCCCCAGATCGTGCGTGCCGTCTGCTTGCCGCGGCGCAGTGAACTTTCATCAACCACGTCATCGTGCAGAAGCGTTGCCGTGTGCATGAACTCGACGGCTGATGCAACGCGAATGTGCCCGCTGCCGGTGTAGTCGCACAGCTTCGACGCCACTATCGTCAGCATCGGACGTAGTCGCTTGCCACCAGAATCGATGAGGTGGCGAGCGAGCTCGGGTATGAGCTCAACGTCGGAGATCGCTTTGTCGAGAATGATGCGATTAATCGCGCTCATGTCCTCGGTGACAAGGTCCAAAAGCGGTTTCAGGCTTTCCGGCGGCTTCCGCGGCCCTTCAAATGGTACAACCAGACCCAAGACGTTCTCCGTACGTTGGATTTTCTATGGTGGTATAAAGTTATCGTCAGCGCCAATTCTAAACACAGATTAAAGTTGGTGCACGCGAACTTTCGGATAGTGAGCCATGCGAGACCTCATAAGAACCAACGACCCCGTGCTCCTCAACTTCGTGCAAACCCTGCTGCAAGACGCGGGAATCGCGGCGGTCGTTTTTGACGGCAATATGAGCTCTGTGCAAGGCACGCTCGGCGCCATACTGCAGCGGATCGCCGTCCCTGAAGACCGTTGGAGCGAGGCGTGCCGAATTCTAAGAGAGGCGGATCTAAAAAAATGGATTCTGGATTGACCGGTCTTTCCGCGGCACGTCTCGAAGAAATGGCGCTTACGGACGATGCGTTCCTAGATGGTGAGCTGCATATCCTTCAACCGAAATCCGGCTACCGTGCTGGACTCGACGCGGTGATGTTGGCCGCTGCGGTGCTAGCTGGTAGGGCTTGCGTTCTCGATGTCGGCGCAGGAGTCGGTACCGCTGGGCTGTGCCTCGCTTGGCGGGATCCCAAAGTACAGCTGACGCTTTTAGAAAAAGAGCCGGCACTTTCCCGTATTGCGGCGGAGAACGTGGAGCGCAACGGACTTGCCGGCCGTACACGCGTGCTAGAGGGCGATATCGGCATGAGCCTGGCGGAGCTTGAGGCAGCGGAGCTGGTGGCCGAGAGCTTCGACCATGTGATGGCGAATCCGCCTTTCCATGCCAAGGGAAAGGGCACGCTGGCCCCCGATCAATTGAAGGCCGCCGCGCATGCGATGCCCGAGAATGAGCTGGAACGTTGGGCGCGCTTCATGGCGCGCATGGCGAAACCGGGTGGGAACGTCACGCTTATCCATAAGATCGAAGAGTTGACGCGCCTGCTCGCGGCGTTGGATGGCCGCTTCGGTGCGCTCAAGATCTTGCCGCTGCATCCGCGCCAAGTCGCTTGCGCCCATCGTGTGATTGTTCAAGGCACAAAGGGTAGCCGCGCAGCACCCGTTCTGCTGCCGGGCTTCGTGCTGCATGGAGCGGGAGACGCCTTCACCGCTGAGGCCCAGGCGATCCTGCGACACGGTGCGGCGCTGCCTATGACGCCGCCGGTCTAGCCGTTGCAGGCCGCATGACCTAAATGTCTCCGTTCCACCGTTTCGTCTCACGTCTCAAGCGAGGATAGCGTGCATGTGGCCTTTTAGAAGTGGTCCCGTCGTTCCCGTATTGCGTTTTTCCGGCCCCATCGGCATGGCAACGCCCCTGCGCCCGGGCCTTTCAATCGGCGCCTGCGCCGGTGCCATCGAGAAGGCGTTTACAATGTCGAAGACGCCATCCGTCGCCGTGATCGTCAATTCGCCTGGCGGCTCGCCGGTGCAATCGAGCCTCATCTTTCGCCGCATCCGCCAGCTCGCCGAAGAAAACGAGAAGACCGTCTACGTCTTTTGCGAGGATGCGGCTGCCTCGGGCGGTTACTACTTGGCCCTAGCAGGCGATGAAATCTACGCAGATTCCTCTTCTATTGTGGGCTCCATCGGGGTGATCTTCGCCGGGTTTGGTCTCGACAAAGCGATCGAAAAGCTCGGCATCTCCCGGCGCGTCTATACCGCCGGTGAGGATAAGGGCGCGCTCGATGCATTCAAGCCCGAAAAGCCAGAAGACGTAGAGCGCATCAAAGCGCTGCAGCGCGATGTGCATGACGTCTTCATCGGCGTCGTCAAGGAGCGCCGCGCTGGCCGCCTTAAGGGTACCGATCAGGAGCTATTCTCCGGCGCATTCTGGTCTGGGCCGAAGTCTCTTGAGCTTGGCCTCATCGACGGTGTCGCTGACATTCGATCAAAAATGCGCGAGCTGCATGGTGAAGATGTGCGGCTGAAAATCGTCCCGCTTGGCCGTACGGACCTGCTTTCGCGGCTAAGACGCCCACCCGGCGTATCCCAAGGTTACGAGGATTTAACCGGCGGACGCCTTGCACTGGCCGAAGATCTAATATCGGCTATCGAGGCTCGGGTTCTATGGTCCAGGTTCGGGATTTGAAGGGACACTTCAGAAAGGAGTGTCGGCCATGCCGCAGTTCGTTGCCGCACTACTCGTCGGAGCCGGAATAGGTGCAGGCGTCCGCTGGCTTGCCAAGGAAATAGCGCGCGCGGCGGAAGCCACACGCCTCGGCCACGAAGAGCTGGCCCGGAAAGAGAAGGGTGCCACCGTTCCGGTTAAAGATCTCGGCACGCTGGTGTGGGATCCGGTGGCGGGCGTCTACCGTCCGAGCCGTCCGCCTAAGAGCTAGCCGGCTGATGAGCTATTACTTCGCGAAGACTCTGGCGACCAGCTTCGATGATGCAATCGCCCGCGCTACAGAGGCCTTGAAGCAAGCGGGTTTTGGCGTCATCAGCGACATCGACGTGATGGCGACCATGAAAGCCAAGCTTGATGTCGACTTTCGCCCCTATCGCATCCTCGGCGCCTGCAACCCGACGCTGGCCTACGAGGCCTTGAAGCTCGAGGACAAGGTCGGCACCATGCTGCCCTGCAACGTGGTCGTCCAGGAGATCGCACCGGGCCAGGTAGAAGTCGCGGCCATCGATCCGGTCGCTTCCATGACGGCCATCGAGAATCCCGAGTTACTAAAGAAGGCCGAGGCCGTGCGTGCTAAGTTGATGAACGTTATCGCCGCGTTGTGAGGCATCGTCGCGAGCCATGGGGCGCAGTCAGCTCCCGCGTTTGCCTCGCGATCGGACTCGGTGCAGCTGGCATCTTCGTTCCTCGATGGTCCTGATGGTGGATATCAGCGCTTCGGCGCGGCTCCGACCTCGCGTGACACGGCGCCACGAATGCGTATAGTGCGCCGCCGTACCGCCAAAGCTCAGTCACACCCATGCCAACGAATGTTGCCGTCAAGCCAGCCGCGCGTCACGCCGGCCCGAACGAGGTCATGCTGCGCCCTGAAAAGTCCTTCCAGGACCTGATCCTGACGCTGCAGACCTTCTGGACGGAGCAGGGCTGCGTCATCCTTCAGCCCTATGATATGGAGGTGGGGGCCGGTACTTTTCATCCGGCAACGGCGTTGCGCGCGCTGGGGCCAAAGCCCTGGAACGCAGCCTACGTACAACCGTCTCGTCGCCCCACGGATGGCCGCTACGGCGAGAACCCCAATCGCTTGCAGCACTACTACCAGCTCCAGGTGATCATGAAGCCGACCCCGGCCGACATCCAGGACCTCTACTTGGAAAGCTTGCGCCGCATCGGCCTCTCACCTGAAGCGCACGACATCCGCTTTGTCGAGGATGACTGGGAGAGTCCGACGCTGGGCGCTTGGGGGCTTGGCTGGGAAGTGTGGTGCGATGGCATGGAAGTGTCGCAGTTCACCTACTTCCAGCAGGTTGGTGGTTTCGACTGCGAGGTCGTGTCAGCCGAGATCACGTACGGACTAGAGCGGCTCGCCATGTATGTTCAGGGCGTTGACCGTGTCTACGACCTGAGCTTCAACGGTCGCACCGATGCGCGCCGTCTCTCCTATGGCGACATCTTTCTGCAGGCCGAGCAGGAGTATTCACGCTTCAACTTCGAATACGCCGACACCGCGTTGCTGCATCAGCACTTCAAGGATGCAGAGAAGGAGTGCGAGGCGCTGCTTGAGCAGGGCGACAAGGACGCCGGCCACGAAATGGCGCTGCCCGCTTATGACCAATGCATCAAGGCCTCGCACGTGTTCAACCTCTTGGACGCGCGCGGTGTCATCTCGGTAACGGAGCGTCAAAGCTACATTTTGCGTGTGCGCGATCTGGCCAAGGCCTGTTGTGCTGCTTGGCTCAAGACGGAGGGAGGGGGCGCATAATGTTGCCGTCAATCATTGGCGCGCTAATCGCGGGCATCCCCGCGATCATCGTCGCCTACCTTGCACTGTGGCGCAACGCGGCGCCGGTATTCTGGTTCGCGCTGGCACTGATCGTTGTCGGTCTTGGATACCTCGCCGCAACTGGTGCCACCGCCGACATCGCACTCTTTTTCTTGGGCCAGTCGCAATTCTCACATTCCGCTTTCGCGGCGGCATAACGGTCACAAACCATGCCTGAGCTGCTGCTCGAGCTATTTTCCGAAGAGATCCCTGCGCGCCTGCAAGCGCGCGCGGCCGACGATTTATGCCGCCTCGTCGTTGGCGGCTTGAAGGCGCGTGGGCTTGCCGTCGGTGACGCGCATGCCTTTGCCACGCCGCAACGGCTGGCGCTCGTCATCAACGATGTGCCCGCGAAATCGCCTGCCGTGTTGGAAGAGCGCAAAGGCCCGCGCGTTGGCGCGCCTGAATCTGCCGTAAAGGGCTTCTTGAAGGCGGCCGGTCTTTCTTCGCTGTCTAAGGCGGACGTCGTCAAGGATGAGAAGAAGGGCGACTACTACGTCGCGCGCACCAAGAGGCCGGGCCGCAAGGCGTCTGAGATCATCGCTGAGGTTATCCCCGAGACGGTTCTGCAGTTCCCCTGGCCGAGGTCCATGCGTTTCAACCGGTTCTTGGACACCGGAAACGGCGCCGAGCTGCGTTGGATAAGACCACTGCACTCCATTCTTTGCGTGCTCGGCGGCAAGGTCGTGCCTTTTGAAATTGCCGGGATTAAAGCCGGCAAGACCACGAGCGGCCACCGTTTCCTCGGCAACAAAACCTTCGCGGTAAAAGACTTTGCCGACTATGAAAAGCAGCTCAAGAAGCACAAAGTCATTCTTGATGCCGCACAACGCGCGGAGATCATTGCTGAAGAAGCGCGCGCGCTTGCCAAGGACGCCAAGCTCTCCCTCGTGGAGGACGAGGCTTTGCTGGCCGAGAACGCCGGGCTTACCGAGTGGCCCGTGGTTCTCATGGGCGAGTTCGACAAATCATTCCTTGAGGTGCCGGCCGAGTGCCTCATCACGTCGATGAAGACGCACCAGAAGTGTTTCTCGTTGCGCGAGCCGCGTTCAAAGAAGCTCGCCAACAAGTTCGTGCTCGTGTCCAACCTAAAGGCGAGGGACGGCGGCAAGAAGATTGTTGCTGGCAACGAGAAGGTAATTGCCGCGCGGCTGTCTGATGCCAAGTTCTTCTGGGAGCAGGATCTAAAGCGTCCACTCGACGAGATGGC
>CAZURR010000010.1:0-42418 GCA_964622715.1 uncultured Hyphomicrobium sp.
CGACGATGCGCCCGTCCTTCAGGTGGACGTCACCGGCACGGGAGAAGCCTTCGTCAACGTCGCTTACCTCAACGAACTCAATCGCGGCGACGAGGTGACAGTCATGATCAACAGCTCCACGACCTCAGACATCGCTATTATTTGAGGCTAGGATCGACTGAGCAGCAGGATGGCGTTTTTGGCGTGGTAGGGAGAGGCGAGTTGAGTCTCTCCTTACCAAGCTGTTCTCTGAGAGGGTTGGGCAAGGTTTGCCAAAAGAATTCTCAACATGATTAGGCCGGGAACGATAACGAGCGCTTGGCTAGCGGCAGCCTTGTATTGAGCTTTGATTGTGCTCAGCTCAGGATTGGCTCAGCAGACATCCGAGGACAGGTCATTCCTTCGTTGCGGCGGCTGGAACTTGCAAGGGAACGTTAGCCGCGTGCCTTATGAGCGCGGTAACGCTTGATCGCTGCATTGGTGGAGCTGTCATGCTTGAGTGGCGGCTCGGCCGCGTCTTGAAGTTCCGGGATGATGCGCATTGCCAACACCTTGCCGAGCTCCACGCCCCATTGGTCGAACGAGTCGATGTTCCACACCGCCCCTTGCGTGAAGACACTGTGCTCATAAAGGGCAACCAGCGTCCCCAGTGTTTTGGGATCGAGCCGCTCAGCGAGGATCATATTTGACGGACGGTTACCTTCTGTGACGCGGAACGGCGTCTGGAAATCGGGTGAACCCTCCGCGGTGAACTCGGCCGCCGTTTTGCCAAAGGCCAGCGCTTCAGCCTGCGCAAACAAGTTAGCCATCAGCAGGTCGTGGTGGTCGGCAAGCGAACTCAACGGAGTCATGAAGCCAATGAAGTCGCACGGGATGATCTTCGTGCCTTGGTGGATCAGCTGATAGAACGAGTGCTGCCCGTCGGTGCCGGGCTCGCCCCAGATGATGGGCCCCGTCTGATAGTCGACGTGATTGGCGCTGAGATCGACGTGCTTACCGTTGCTCTCCATCTGCAACTGCTGCAGGTAGGCGGGAAAGCGCGACATGTGCTCGGCATAAGGCATGACGCCGAGCGTCTGGGCACCAAAGAAGTTATTGTACCAGACGGTCAAAAGCCCCATCAGCATGGGCAAGTTCTTCTCCGTCGGCGCCGTGGAGAAATGCTCGTCCATGGCATGGAAGCCCGCGAGCATCGCGCGGAAATTCTCCGGACCAATCGCGATCATGGTCGAAAGCCCGATGGCGGAGTCCATCGAGTAGCGTCCACCAACCCAGTCCCAGAACTCAAACATATGTGATGTGTTGATGCCGAATTTCTCCACCCCAGCTGTGTTTGTGGAATCGGCAACGAAATGTTTGGCCACCGCATCGTCAGCGCCGAGCTTGTCCACCACCCACGCCCGCGCCGTATGTGCGTTGGTCATCGTCTCCAGCGTCGTAAACGTTTTTGAGGAGACGATAAATAATGTCTCGGCCGCATCCAGATCGTGCGTTGCTTCGCTGAAAGCCGCGCCGTCCACGTTCGAGACAAAGCGGAACGTCATGGAGCGATCGCTGAACGCGCGCAGCGCTAGGTAGGCCATCTCCGGCCCGAGAAAGGAACCGCCGATACCGATGTTGATGACATTGCGAATGCGCTTTCCCGTGTGCCCCTTCCATGTCCCATCGCGCACTTTTTTGGAGAACTCTGACATGCGGTCCAGCACCGCGTGCACGTCGGGAACGACGTTATGCCCGTCGACCTCAATCACCTCGTCGCGCGGGGCGCGCAACGCTACGTGCAGCACCGCGCGCTTCTCCGTCGGGTTGATCTTCTCGCCGCGAAACATCGCGTCGCGCCGAGCCGCAACACCGCGCTCCTTTGCAAGCCGCAACAGCAACTGGATTGTTTCGCTGTCGATCCGGTTCTTGGAATAGTCGAGTTGTATGCCAGCCCCTTCCGCCGTGAACTTCTCAGCGCGCCCGGGGTCATCGGCGAACAATTGACGCAAATGCACGTCCTTGATCTTTGCCTGATGCGCGACAAGCGCTCTCCAAGTTGGGCTGTCTATCAGTTTTCCCGACGCCATGATGGGGCTCCTCTATGTCAGCGCCAGGCACTTGATCTCGATGGCCTTGAGCAAATCCTGCCAAGACTGAACAAAGGACTTTGCGCCATCGTCCTGCAGCTTCTGGGCTAGCGCCGCGACGTCAATTCCAGCCTTCTCATATTCGGCGAGCACCATCGCGTAATCACCGCCGTCCGGGGACATAATTCCATCGACCGTTCCGTGATCGCCGAAGGCAAGCAGCGTCTCGTCCGGCATTGTATTGACGGTATTGGGCGCAGCGAACGCCTGGATGTACATCGTGTCCGGCGCCTTGGGATCTTTGGTGCTGGTGCTGGCAAACAGTAGGCGCTGCGGACGCGCACCCAGCGACTCCAGTCGCTGCCAACGATCTGAATCCAACATATCGCGATAGGCCTTGTAGGACTCTTTGCCGACCGCGATCCCCAACTTGTCGCGCAGTGCGTCGGGAACCTTGTCCATGATCGCCTTGTCCCAGCGGCTGATAAAAACCGAAGCGACAGAGCGAATATCCGGACTGAGCCCGGCCGCCACGCGCCGTTCAAGACCCTTCATGTAGGCATCAGCCGCGGCGGTGTATTGCGCGGCCGAAAACAGAAGTGTCACGTTGACCGTCACGCCGGAAAAGATCGCCTCTTCAATCGCGGGCAGGCCTTCCTTCGTGCCAGGGATTTTGATGAACAGGTTCGGCTTATTCGCCTTTTTGTAGAGCCTCTTGGCCTCCGCAATCGTCTCGTTGGTGTCATAGGCGAGCAAGGGAGAGACCTCGAGCGATACCCAACCATCGACGGTCGCTGTGCGCTGATGCACAGGCAGGAACAGGTCGGCAGCCCGCGACAAGTCTTGGAGCGCCAGCTCGAAAAACAGCGGTTCGCCCTTCAAGCCGCCCTTCAACAAACGACGAATCTCATCGTCGTACTTGGCGCTGTGGGTTACGGCGCGATCGAAGATGGTCGGATTGGACGTAAGCCCCGTGACTGACAACTCGCTGATGTATTTTGCGAGCGTCCCGCTATCGAGCATGTCACGCGTGATGTCGTCGATCCATAGACTTTGCCCAACATCTTGTAGCTTTTGCGTTGCCTTCACAGCATCCTCCTCGTCAGTCTGCACGGATCGTGGAGAAATCGTGCATCATAAGTTCCCCAACACGGCACACCGAAACGTCGGCGGCCGGCTCGCTTGCAAGGACATTGGGATCGTTTGCATAGTGACCTTGTTTCACGAATATCGTCGTGACGCGATTGCCCCAGATGTCTTTGATGGCATTGAGAACCTTCAGCTTGTCATCAACTAAGATGTAGTGTTTTGCGGGGTAGGCCCGCTCAATGGCGTCCAACTCTTTATCCTTTTGTATGTATCCCAACACGCGTGCGTCAAAGGCGTTCCATAGGCCAGAGCGCTCCAGTTTATACGGCTGAAATACCCCATCGCCATCGGTAAGAATAACTGGCAGCCCCCACTGGCTCACATGCCTCACCACGGCAAGCGCGTCGGGATACAAGCGATCCGTGAACGGATAGTCCATCATCCAAAGGGAGAGGCGCAGGGCCTGTGGATCGTGCATGTGCTCCAAGCGAAAGCGTTCCAACGTGCCGATGAAGTCGGCATAAATGCGCTTCTTGCGTTGCTCCTCATAGATGACCCAGAAACGGTTGCTAGCTTCCTGGCCAAAGTCTTCCAAGACCTTCTCTTTGAGGTCCTCCTTGACGCGATCATTGTCGAGCAGCGTGTTGTCTACATCAAACAGAAAGACGGTATCGTGCGCGACAGTCATCACTTGTTCCCGGCCAGCACGGGATTGTGCCAGGGGCCATCCGAGCCGATGAGCTCTTCTGTTTCCGTTGGGCCCCACGTGTTAGGAGCGTATGTGTGGACCGGTGTCACGTTATCGAGAATATCGTTGACGATGCGCCACTCCGCATCGACGATGTCCTCGCGCGTAAACAGCTCGCTGACCCCGTTGATCGCGTCACCGAGCAGGCGTTGATAAGGCGGCACGTCTTGTCCTGGCTGACGCGTGAGGATCAGTTCGATGTCGTCGCCAATCATGCGATCGCCTGGTTTCTTCACGCGAGCGCCTAATGCGATCGTTACATCGGGACTGATCCGAAAGCGCATATGGCCAGACGACTCCGGGACGGTCTCTTGGAACGTCTCACGCGGCGGCCGCCTAAACTCGACGATGGCCTCGGCAATGGTGACCGGCAGCATCTTGCCGGCGCGGATAAAAATTGGGACGCCGGCCCAGCGCCAATTGTCGATCTCGAACTTGGCGGCGGCGAATGTCTCAACCTTGGAGTAGGGGCACACGCCAGGGACCGTCAAGTAACCTTCGTACTGGCCACGCACCACTTGGTGGGCATTCAGCGGGCGCACGGCCTTAAGCAGGCTCGCCTTGCGGTCGCGCAACGCCTCGTGCTCCTGCCCCGTGGGCGGGTCCATGGTCAGCGTCGCCAGGATTTGCAGCATATGGTTTTGGATGACGTCGCGGATTGCTCCGGTCTCGTCGTAGAACTTTCCGCGATCCTCTACGCCGAAGTTCTCGGCCATTGTGATCTGGATGGAACGCACATAGTTCCGGTTCCAGAACGGTTCAAAAAACGAGTTGGCAAACCGCGTGTAAGTGATGTTCTGAACCGGCTCTTTGCCGAGGTAGTGATCGATGCGGAAGATGTTGGATTCAGAGAAATACTTGTCGAGAATTGCGCTGAGATCGTCGGCCGATTGCCGGCTACGACCGAAGGGTTTCTCGACGACAAGTCGCGCATTGTCAGCGCAGCCTGATGCAGCCAGCTGAGCCGCAGTGACCGAGAACAGGACCGGCGGTATGGCGAGGTAGTGCAGCGGGCGCTTTGCGTCACCCATCTCCTTGCGGAGTTCGGTGAACACGTCGGGATCGTTGTAGTCGCCATTCACATAGTGAAGCAGGTTCAGCAACTGCTTGAAGGCATCGCAATCGATGTCACCTCCGTGCGTCTTGACGCTGTCGGCCGCGCGGTCTTTCAGTTGATCGAGGCTCCAACTTTGCTTGGCAACGCCGATTATGGGCATGTTCAGCCTCTCATCGCGCACCAGCCCGAACAGAGCGGGAAAGATCTGCTTATGGGCGAGGTCGCCTGTGGCGCCAAAGAAGACAAGCGTGTCGGACTTCCCATCAACTTTCGCGGTCATGGTGCTTTCTTCTCCAGATGGCCACCAAACTCATAGCGCATCGCCGACATCAGCTTGTCGGCAAATTCTGCATCCCCACGCGACGAGAACCGGCTAAACAGCGCAGAACTGATGACCGGGGCGGGAACACCTTCATCGATCGCCGCCTGCAACGTCCAGCGACCCTCTCCGGAGTCGGAAACGCGACCTTCGAAGTTCGATAGGTCCGGGTTATGGCGTAGCGCGCTTGCGGTGAGATCAAGCAACCAGGAGCCGATCACACTGCCGCGCCGCCAAACCTCGGCGACCTCGGGAAGGTTGAGCTCATATTGATAAAGCACGGGCTCGCGCAGCGGTGTCGTCTCAGCGTCCACGGTGCGCTGCTTCATACCAGCGTTGGCATTCTTAAGAATGTTGAGCCCCTCAGCGTAAGCCGCCATGACACCGTACTCGATGCCGTTGTGCACCATCTTCACGAAATGACCGGCGCCGTTAGGGCCGCAGCGCAGGTAGCCGTTCTCAGCCGGACTTGGCTCGCCACTCGCTCCGGGCGTGCGCGGCGCTTCGTCGACGCCAGGTGCAAGCGTCCGGAAGACCGGATCTAGCCGCTGAACGACATCGTCCTCACCGCCAATCATCATGCAATAACCGCGATCCAGCCCCCACACACCGCCGCTGACGCCGACGTCGACATAGTGTAGTCCCTTGGGCTTAAGCGCTTTGGCGCGGCGTAGATCGTCGTGATAGTAGGAGTTGCCGCCGTCGATGACGATGTCGCCTGGTTCCAAATGCTGAATAAGATTATTCAGCACGGAATCGACGACAGCGGCCGGCACCATCATCCATACCGCGCGCGGTTTTGACAGGCCGCTGATGAACTTCGCAAAGTCGGTGCTGCCCTTCGCACCTTTGGCGATCAGTTCTTCAACGGGGGGCGCATGCGTATCATACACATGCAGGTCATGCCCGGCCTTCATCAATCGTATGACCATGTTGGCGCCCATCCGGCCGAGGCCGATCATGCCCAGTTGCATTGTCTCTCTCCGCGCTTCGTTTTGGTCCTGAACGTCCCGGGGGGTGGAACGTCACGGACCGCGACCTAGCACCTGCTTGGCCGCGGCAGCCACGTGCTCCGGCGTAAATCCAAAGTGTTTGTCGACAACATCGATCGGCGCCGAAAGACCGAAGGTGTCCACGCCAAGTACGATTCCCTTGCTGCCGGCGTAACGATGCCAGCCGATGGATGAGGCCTCTTCCACGGTCACCCGCGCCTCGATGGCGGGTGGCAACACCGTCTCACGATAGGCCTCGTCCTGCGCCTCGAACAATTCCCGGGAGGGCATGCTGACCACGCGTGCGTTGATCTTGTCTGCCGCTAACAGATCGCGCGCAGCTAGGCAAAGCGATACCTCGCTACCTGTTCCGATGAGGATGACATCCGGTTTGGCGTCGGGAGCATCGGCTAGAATGTAGGCGCCCTTAGCTAACCCGCTCGCCGGCGCAAGCTTCGAGCGATCGAATATCGGTAACGGCTCACGCGAGCAGATCAGCGCGGCCGGCCGGTTCGTTAAGGGCATGATGTAGCGATAGGCCTCAGCGGTTTCATTCGCGTCCGCCGGGCGAATGACCAACATTCCGGGAATGGCGCGCAGCGACAACAGCTGTTCGACCGGCTGATGCGTCGGGCCATCCTGGCCGAGGCTGATGGAATCGTGCGTCCAAATGTGGAGCACCGGCAGGTTCATGAGCGACGCCAAACGTATCGCTCCGCGCGCATAATCGGTGAAAATGAGGTAGGCTGCCGCATAGGCGCGTACGCCTGATAGCACCATACCGCTAACGATCGCGCACATCGTGTGTTCGCGTATACCGAAATGCATATTGCGACCGCTATATTCACCAAGCCGGCTGTATGGCTGGAACTCTCCGGCATCGTCGAAGAGAAGCAGCGTCTTTGTGCTGGCTCCCACGTCGCCGGCACCACCCACGATCCAGGGAACTTTCTCAGCAATCGCGTTTAGCACTTTGCCCGATGCTTCGCGCGTCGCCATCCCTTTCGCATCGGGAGCAAACGTTGGGATCGTGCTATCCCAGCCTTCGGGAAGACCCCGCTTGCCAATGAGTTCGACTTGAGCGGCAAGATAGGGAAATTTCTTCGCGTAGTTTGCGAACATCGCCTCCCAGTCGCGACGCCTTGCTGCGCCGCGCTTGCCCATAACATCGCTAAAGTGCTCGCGCACACCCTTGGGAACGACAAACTTTTTGTCCGGATCAAAACCGAGGAACTCTTTGGTCCGGCGAACTTCCTCGGGACCCAAGGGCTCACCGTGCGCTTTTGGCGTATCGTGCTTGCCCGGCGAGCCATAACCGATGTGGCTATTCACGATGATGAGCGTTGGCCGGTCCTCCGTAGTCAAGAACTCCCCATACGCGCGCGCTAGCTGGGAAAGATCATTGGCGTCCGCCACCTCAGTAACGTTCCAGCCGTAAGCACGGAAGCGTTCACCCACATCCTCAGTGAAGGTGATTTCGGTATGACCGTCGATGGTCACGTGGTTTTGGTCGAAGATCCAACAAAGATTGGAAAGTTTGAGATGGCCCGCGAGCGAGGCAGCTTCGCTGGAGACCCCCTCCATAAGGCAACCTTCGCCGCACAACGCGTAAACGTTGAAATCGAAAATGTCGAAGCCAGGCTTGTTGTAGGTTGCTGCCAGCCATTTGCCTGCAACCGCCATGCCGACACTGTTTGCCACGCCCTGCCCAAGCGGACCGGTCGTTGCCTCAACGCCGCTCGTCAAACCGTATTCGGGATGCCCGGGGCAGCGACTTCCCGCCTCGCGGAATGACTCAATATCCTGCAGCGTGACCGCGTCGCGATCCTTCAGCTTGTAGGATGCAGCGGTTGCTTGGATACCCGCCAAGTAGATCAAGCTGTAGAGCAGCATCGATGCGTGGCCGCTGGACAAAACGAAGCGGTCGCGGTTGAGCCATTCGGGATTTTTGGGATCGTAGCAGAGAAATTGTTGCCACAGGACGTAGGCCGTGGAGGCGGCATCCATCGCAGTCCCGGGGTGACCCGACTGGGCTTTTTGGATGGCATCGATGGACAGCGTGCGAATGGTATTTATTGAGAGATCATCGAGTTTGTCTTGGGCTTCCATTGTGACGCCTGCTTGGCCTTTGCAATCGTTTGCCTTCCGCTGCGTGACCTGCCTGCAGCGGACCCGTAACTCAAGAATTCGCGCCCGTACCGCATTGGGTTCGAGCTAGCCCTTATGCTCGCTTCTCCGGTTAAAGGCGGGTAACGGCTCATCGAACGCGTGATCCATCCGCTTATCCCAAGCCCGTACGCCGCCGGTAATTCCAGCCTTATTGGAAACTGTCTTTACGTTCTCAGGCAAGGGCGGTTCGATCAGCCGCGAGTTGCCTCCACCAATGTATAGTACGTCATACATAACGACAGTTTCGAGAACCTCGATAATTTTTCGCACGCGTTTGTTAAAGCGGCGAGGCCCGATCTTCTCGATCGCCCTCGCACCAACGTACTGGTCGTAGGTCTTGCCGCCCTTGAAGGGGTGCTGGCTGAGCTCCAGATGCGGAGCAAGCAACCCATCAACGAACACGGCAAACCCCATGCCCGTTCCCATCGTCAAAACGCATTCGACACCGTGTCCGGTAATGACTCCAAGCCCTTGGATACTGGCATCATTAAGCATGCGTACGGGTTTCCCCAATTTATCTGACATGACGCTTGCGAGCTTAAAGCCGCGCCACAAATCGTTTCCGAGGTTGGGGGCGGTGAGGACAGTATCGGAGCGAACCACGCCGGGAAAACCGATTGTGACCCTGTCGAAGTGCCCAAGTTGCTGAGCCAGCCCTATCAGACCCTCGACCACCTTTTCCGGTTCCGCCGGATGTGGCGTGACGATGCGGACGCGGTCCTTAACCATTTGGCCGGCCGTTGAGAGAACGCCGGCCTTAAGATGGCTACCGCCGATATCGAAGGCGAGGGTCAACGGGCCGTTGGCGGGGGTACTACTGCCTTTACTAGACATCCCGGATCTCCCAGATTTCGAATTTCATAAGGCCGGTTTCTGCGGCCTTCGACAAGTCTCTCGGCAATTTACCGAGCCGGTGCAGAAATCTCACGCTATCACATCGACTAGTACGATTTCATTCAACGCTTTGTTGTTCTGCCATCGGCAAAAAGAATGAAGTCGAACGTTGTCATGGCAATAACGCAGCCATACATGCATTCTTGGTCAGGAGTTGCAATCATGAAGCCGGTGATCGGAACACTACGAGTGTCGGACGACCTCGCTAGCTTGTCACGCGCTGGCGCAGGCTATCTTTGCAAGACCGCACAGGCCGCCAGCGGCCGCATACTCGTCGCCTTGTCCGGGGGCAATACGCCCAAACCTATGTATCAGCTCCTCGCCCAGGAGCCGGTACGCAGCCAGCTTCCCTGGGACCGGGTGCATTGGATCCTCGGCGATGAGCGCTTCGTGCCCCCGTCAAGCCCCGACAGCAATTACGGCATGGCGCGCGACGCGTTCCTCTCCCATGTGCCGGTGCCGCCGGAGAACGTGCATCCTGTTCCCACCGAAGGTGTGACGCTCGAAGAGGCAGCCGAGCAATACGAGGCGATGCTTATGTCGCTCTACGGAGCGAAGACCTTGCGCATCGATCGGCCCTTGCTGGATTTCAATTTCCTCGGGCTCGGCCCAGATGGACACACCGCCTCCCTGCTCCCCGGACAACCTGTCTTGCAAGAAACGATGCGTTGGGTCGCCCCGGTCCCGCACGGCCGGCCTCAGCCGCGCGTGAGCCTGACCTACCCTGCGCTCGATTCCAGCCGCCTCGTTGCCTTTCTTGTCGCGGGCGAGGAGAAGCGCGAGATGCTGGACAAGATCTGGTCCGGCGATACCTCCGTGCCAGCCGGGCGCATTCGCCCCGTCGGCGACGTCATCTGGTTCGTCGACAAGGCCGCGGCAGGACGTTGGGCCTGAGAAGCAGACCTACAATAGCGCATACGGCCGGACTTGTTGGAATTCGTTCCTGACGCGGCAACCCGCCGTGCTTATATTGCAAACGCCCCTGACGGATCAGCACGCGCGGTTCGTGCCGCCCACCCCATGAGATGCGCATGAAGCCCAAGACGCCCCGCCCCATCCTTCTCAAAAACTACCGGGCCCCTGCGTACCTGATCGATACGGTGGACCTCGACGTCGCACTGCACCCCACCCACACGCGCATTCGTTCGCGCTTGAGTGTGCGCCCGAATCCGAAGGCGCGCAGTAAGCGTGAACCTCTGCGCCTTGACGGCACGCACATGGAGCTGGCTGAGATCAGCCTCAATCGCAAAAAACTTGCGCCCAAGGACTACAAGCTAACCGAAACCTCGTTGACGCTAACGAAGACGCCGGCAAAGCCCTTTGCCCTTGAGATCGTCACCTTCGTCAATCCAGAAGCAAACAAGGCGTTGCAGGGCCTCTACCGCAGCAATGGTGTTTACTGCACGCAGTGCGAGGCCGAAGGTTTCCGGCGCATCACATACTTCCTCGACCGCCCCGACGTGCTCGCCACCTACACCGTTCGCATCGAGGCAGACGCGCAGGAAGCGCCAGTGTTGTTAGCCAACGGCAACCTGCTGGAGAGTGGCCTCATTGAAGGAGGGAAGCGCCATTATGCGGTCTGGCGCGATCCCTTTCCTAAGCCCTGCTACCTATTTGCACTCGTGGGCGGTGATTTATCCTCCATCGCCTCCAGCTTCCGCACCATGTCTGGTCGCAAGGTCGATTTGCGCATCTACGTCGAGCACGGCAAGGAGGAGCGCGCCACTTGGGCCATAAACTCGCTGAAGCGCGCCATGCGTTGGGATGAGGAACGCTTTGGTCGCGAGTACGATCTGGACGCGTTCAACATTGTCGCCGTTTCCGACTTCAATATGGGCGCGATGGAGAACAAGGGGCTCAATGTCTTTAACGATCGCCTGATCCTTGCTTCACCCGACACGGCCACCGACACCATCTTTGAGGCAATCGAGAGCGTTGTCGCGCATGAGTACTTCCACAACTGGACGGGAAATCGCATCACTTGCCGCGACTGGTTCCAGCTCTGCCTAAAGGAGGGGCTGACCGTCTTTCGCGATCAAGAGTTCTCAGGCGATGAGCGTTCTGAGACCATGCAGCGCATCCTTGACGTGCGCCGCCTCAAGTCGCTTCAGTTCGCCGAGGATGCCGGTCCCTTGGCACACCCGGTTCGGCCCGAGCGCTACATAGAGATCAACAACTTCTATACGGCCACAGTCTACGAAAAGGGCGCCGAGCTTGTGCGCATGATCCAGACGCTGCTGGGACGCCAAAATTTCCGACGAGGTATGGATCTTTATTTCGAGCGCCACGACGGCGAGGCAGCGACGGTCGAAGAGTTCATCACCAGCTTTGAGGATGCAGGTGGAATAGATCTAGCGCAATTCAGGCTATGGTACGCGCAAGCCGGCACGCCAGAGCTTGTATGTGCGCTTCGCTACGATAAGGCAAAGAAGAAAGCCGAACTTAGTGTTGAGCAGGTGCTGCCCCCGACCCCCGGCCAGCCACACAAGAAGCCTCTACAGATTCCCTTGAAGCTTGGCCTGCTCGGAGGGAATGGTCACGATGTGGCTCTGAAGCTTGTAGGCGGCAAGAACCTCGATGATGGCGTGCTTTCTATCACCAAACGCAAGCAGACATTCCGCTTTGCTGATGTGCCCTCGCGCCCCGTTCCGTCACTGCTGCGTGGATTTTCCGCACCTGTAAATGTGACGATCGACCTCTCCGACGAGGATGTCGCGTTCTTGATGGCTAATGATAGCGACCCATTCAATCGCTGGCAGGCTACCAACAACTTCGCCACACGTACGCTCGTCGACAACGTTAGACTTTTGGCAAAAGGCAAACGCGCGTCCAAGGGCCAGTCATATGCCAAGGCACTTGGCGCGATCGTCATGAATGACACGTTGGAGGCGGCCTTTCGCGCCGAGCTGCTCAGACTACCTTCGTCTGCCGACATCGCGCGCGTTATCGGTAAGAATGTCGATCCCGCGCTTATCCATCGTGCCCACTGCCAGCTTTCAGCTTTGGTCGGGCGCACGCTGGGGTCCCTTCTTGAAGACATCTACAACGAGATGACAGACGATGGCCCCTTCTCTCCCGACGCCAAAAGCGCTGGACGGAGAGCGTTGCGCAACGGCGCTCTGACGCTGCTGACGGCGCGCCGTTCCGATGGAGATCTGGCACGCCTATTGAAGCACTACACCAAAGCTTCGAATATGACGGACCGGGCGCACGCGCTTTTCATCCTCGCGGCACAAAGTGGCTTGGAACGTGAACGCGTGCTCAACGATTTCTACGAGAACTGGAAGGGAGACCACGTCGTCATCGACACTTGGTTTGCTGCCCAAGCCCAATCGCCGCTCACCGCAACTTTGCGCCACGTCAAGAAGCTAACCAAGCACCCTCTGTTTTCGATGGCCGCCCCCAACAAGGTGCGTGCGCTTATTGGCACGTTCGCAATTGCCAATCCTTTGCAGTTCAATCGACCCGATGGCGCCGGCTATAGGTTTCTTGCTGACCAGGTTTTGGCGCTCGACCGCCTCAACCCCCAGATCGCGGCGCGCATGCTCAGTGCATTTCGCGGCTGGCGCGGGCTCGAAATAGGACGCAAGGGGCAAGCTCGCAAGGAGCTGCAACGTATTGCCAAGGCCAAAGCCTCCTCACCCGACGTGCAGGAGATCGTGTCCAAGATGCTCGTATCGTAACATCGGAAAAATTTATTGCCTTGATGGACTTATTCCCTCTCGACAGGCGATTCGCGATGGTGTCAACTATACAGAGTGATTCGGGGTGCGGATTCGCTCGAATCCACGGGCGATTTAAAACAATATTTCGGCAAGGAGAAGGGAATGGCGTGGACAACGTCAGCCAGCCTGCGCGTGCTGCCTATGCTCTGGGAGGTAGCCGCCTCCCAGATAAAGTATACCGCAGTCCTTCTGCGCTCTCTCCTGCGATCTCTACAACACTGCCATCCAAGCTTCGCTCTGGCCCTCCCCCTCGCTGCTCTCGGCCTACTCTCCCCTCTCCTGCCCTATGGTCTTCTCGCCATGCTGCTGCTGACAACCGGAGCCGCCGTTGCCGCGCTAAGCTTCCCCTCTGCTTGCACTCGTTCATTGCAGGACCGTCCCAGACAAGAAGTAACTGAAATTCGCCCTGTTAGCGCCGATCAACAAACGGCAACCGGGCGCACAACATTTCTTTCCTCGGAGATCGCACTTCAGCGTCACGCCCAACGTCATGCCGAGATCGCCTCCGCAGGATCGCGTTCACGCACGGCCAGGCACCAAAAAGACAAGAACTGGGCGGAGTTGATGGCACAGGTCAACCACGAACTGCGCACACCTCTCAACGCCGTTATCGGCTTCTCTGACATGATGGCGCTCAAGCTTTTTGGCCCGGTGGGAGACCCGCGCTACGAGGACTATATCCGTCACATCCGCGACAGCGCCAAAGAACTGTTGAAGTCGGCTGAGGACACGATGGCGCTGACAGCGCTCGTTGCACACCCAAGCCCGTGCGATGGTGCCAAGAGTTCCGAGCTGGAAGAATTGTCGACAGAAGCCTGGGCGTTCCTCTCGGCCAAAGCTGCCGCGCGCGACATCGAGCTTGAGTTGCGCATCCCAGCTCATCTTGAGGTCTTGGGTGAGTCGCGCGCCCTGCGCCAGATCCTCGTGAATATCCTGTCCGAAGCAATTGCACGCGCTGGCCACGGGGCCAATGTTGTCGTCGCTGCCTCTGTTGAAGAGGAGCTCGTCCAGCTCTATTTCACCGTATCGAAAGAACGCTCCGCCGCCTCCCACAACGGCAGCTCGCTGGCAATCTGCTTGGCGCGTGCCCTGCTTGAGATGCAGGGCTCGACACTGTTGGAAGTCGAGTGCCCTGTGCGCGGATGGGGTGCCGTGACAGTGCTCGATCGCGCCGCTCAGCCCGACTTCTTCGTGGACGAACACGTCGCGTCGGCGCACACCGCAATCCCCGCCCTTCTGAGCTAGCGCGTGGACGGCTCGTCTTCACGCGAGCGATCATGGCGATGCCGGTAGCGCTTGCGATGACGCTCGAGCCATTCGTAAAGGTCTTGCCGCTCCTTGTCCGTTAGCTTCGCCGCCGTTTCTGCAAAAATCGCCATTCTCGCGCGCTGGTAATCGGCGTCAGCAGCTACGACCGCATCGAGCGCCGCGGAGAGTTTTGCCTCTTCGAACGGCTCCTCGGTGAGTGTTTTGCGCGCGGCAGTGCGGGCGGACCGCACCTCTTTGCGCAGCGGCTTAAGCTTTGCCCTGCCATCCTTGATAGCAATGCGGATCATGTCGCGCCGATCCTCCGGCAGTTTGCGCGCAAACCGGTAGAGCCCGAAGGATTTGCTGTGGTGACCGCCCCAACCGTGGCCATGGCGCGCGAACAGCATGGCGCCGCCTACCGCACCAATAATCAACGCGTTGAGGGCGAGCGAGGCGATCAGCGCCCAACGCAACCGCCTACAACCCGATTTCTTCGATGCTGCCGTGTTGTCGCTCGTCATAGCAGCTCCTCTCCGGCCCACGCCACTGTGTCCTCACCCAGCGTAAACTGCGAATCCGAAGTAACGCTTGAGCTGAGCCCCGCCACCTCGGCCACCTCTTGCATAGTGGAGTCCAGCGTTCCTACTGAACCCAACATCACGCCGAGCACCAGAGAGGCCGCCAGCAACCCGGCCGCAGGCCATTCGCTCACGCTGACGGTTCCGGATTGTTGCGGCCGGCGCGCCCACGCAGGGAACTTTACCGTGCTCGCGATGGCAGGTGCCAGCTTGCTCGAATGATCGGGGGTTTTCTGCTGCGCCTGCGCCGCGGTTATGATGCGTTCGGTCAGCGCTTGCTCCTGTTCCTTGCTCGCCGTCGGTACCTGATCGAGAAGCCTATCCAGCGCGTCTGCCTCCGCCACGAGGCGCTGTGCCTCAGGTTCGTCGGCTATGAAATTCGCAAAGCGCAGACGCTCGCGTGCTGGCCAACGCGTTCTGTCGGCCCCATAGACCTCCAATAGGCGGTCCAGCGCCTCGATTTCCTCTGACTGTCTGTCGTCCATGCTCATCTTCTCAGTCTCGTTTCTCGTAATCCGTTCTTTCGCCACGTCATGGCGTTTCATCGCTCGCCAGCAGTTCACGCCACTCATCTCGCAAGGCTGCCTTCAAGCTTCTTCGGCCACGCGCAAGAAGCGACTCAACCGCTTCGTCAGACACGCCCATGATCCGCCCAACCTCAACCTGTTTAAGCCCTTCAAAGTGGAAGAGCGTCAGCGCCACGCGCTGGCGGTCAGGCAAAGCCTTGATTGCCGCGTCGACGCGCTCGCTGCTGTCCTGCGCCTCAATGCGCGCCAATTGACTGGCGGGCTCGGCCTGTTCCGGCACAGCGTTCGTAACTGTCAGGCGGCGGCCTGAACGCACCTTATCGATGCACAAATTGGACACCACTCGCCGCAGCCATGGCTTTAACCCATACGGACCCACTTGGAGAGCATCACGGGTCCGCCACAACTTAAGCAGCGCTTCCTGAGCCATGTCCTCCGCTTCAGCTTCATCCCGCAACATCCTTCGCGCGATTGCGAGCACGCTGGGAAGGTGGCGACTGACCAGCACTCGGAACGCAGTCTCTTCGCCATCAGCGGCGGCCGCAAGCAACGCAGCATCCTCCGATTCTGGCGACCCGCCCACGGGTGCACCGTGTGGACCTGATACGATCCGCTTTGCTGCCACCGTAAGCCTCGGCATGGCCATTGAGTACTCTCGCTCCCACTCTAGCGCCGGATTGGGGCATTCTGCGAGCCCTGGTCCTAGCCTAGCCTTAGTCGCCTTCCAATGGTCTATCGGGAGAACGGGGAGACCGGCACAATTCCGTCGCTTCCGCCAGGACGGCCGATCAGGCGATAATCTCGTCAAAGAGCCCGTGAACCCTAACGAGCGAGTCTCTGAGCCGGTTTTCAAGCTCGCTGAAGCTGTGCGCGTCGCCGGCGCGCGCCAAAAGCTCCTTCAGCTCATGCGGCGCCGTCGCCGGGTCGAATTTCTCCTCCAGACACAGACGTATCACCTGCGTCAGATTGTGCAGCAACTGCGTTGCGGGGATGAGGATGTCGGCGTGGGCTGCGCTCAACACGCCGGCGTCTCTGACCTTGCGATAGGCCTCAACCGTGTTCTGATCGAGAACTGATGGGTGGTCAGCGGCACTGACAAGTTGCAGGTACTGAGCGATGAACTCCAGATCAACGAGACCGCCGCGCACCTGCTTCAAGTCCCAGATGTCTTCCGTCCCCTTTTCCTTGGCGATGCGCTCGCGCATGTCGCGTACGTCGGCGGCAACCTTGGCGGCATCATGGGGTCGGAGGAGTATTTCGCGAATGGCGGTCTCGACACGTGCACTTAACTCAGGTGGCCCCGAAATCACCCTGGCGCGCGTCAACGCCAGGTGCTCCCACGTCCACGCTTCGCTGGCCTGATAATTGATGAAGCTTGTCAACTGCGTGGCGACTGGTCCTTTCTGACCCGAAGGCCGCAGGCGCATATCCACTTCGTAGAGCGTTCCCTCCGCCGTCGCCGACGACAGCGCGCTGATCAGACGCTGCGTCAACCGTGTGTAGTAATGGGTGGGAGCCAACGGGCGTTCCCCATTCGACTGCGTAGCGCCCTCCGCAAAATCGTAGATCAGGATCAGATCGACGTCTGAGGATGCGGTCAATTCATGACCACCCAACTTACCCATGGCGATTACGGCTGAAGCGCCTTGGGGAATGCGCCCATGCGCGCGCGCCAGTTCGCGTTCTGTTTCAGATTTGAGCGCGTTGATAAGGCGCTCGGCCAGAAGCGCATAAGCGCCACCGGCCTGATTGGCTTTGATTGCGCCCGATAGCAGGCGGATTCCGATCAGGAATTGTTGTTCGCTGCCAACCACGCGCGCACGGTCCAGAACATATTGCGTGTCGTGCTCCCCGTTTCCAATTTCCGCACGGATCAAGCGATCGAGCTCGTCGGCGGTCGGCAGCATGCCCAACGTTCCTGGATCGAGCACGGCGTCGAGCACCCGCCGCCGTCGCGCGAGGATGCGTGCGAGCCGTGGTGCCGTCCCCATGATGTTGGCAATGAGGCGTAACATTGCAGGATTGGCCCGCAGAAGTGAGAAAAGTTGCACACCCGTTGGCAGCTCGCTCAAGAAGCGGTCGAAACCGACCAGCGCGCGATCAGGGTCCGTGGTGTCGGCGAGTGCGGTAATGAGCAAGGGCTGCATTTCGGTTAGCCGTTCGCGTGCCCGCGCGCTGCGCACTGCGCGATAGCGACCATGGTGCCAGCCGCGCACCATCTCCAATACGTCTGCGGGTCGCGAAAACCCCATGTCTTTAAGGGCGGCAACCGTGTCGGGATCATCCTGCTCGCCCGCAAACACCATGCTCTCACCGCCCGCCGTCAACTCGGGGCTATCTTCAAACAAAGCCGCGTAATGCCGCTGCACTATCTCTAGCTGAGACACAAGCCCGCGCGAAAACATCTCCACGTCCGCGTAACCACAAAATCGCGCAAAGCTCTTCAAGCGCACGGGATCTTGGGGCACCTCGTGCGTTTGCTCGTCGGCAACCATCTGCAATCGGTGCTCGATGCGGCGCAGAAAAAGATAGGCTTCGGTCAACTCGGCGCCGACCGTTTCCTTCATCCACCCGCGCTGACCAAGCCTCTTGAGAGCTTCAATTGTCTGGCGGGTGCGTAAATCATCCTGGCGGCCACCAGCAATCAACTGCTGCGTTTGCGCGAAGAATTCGATCTCGCGAATACCCCCGCGCCCCAACTTGATATTGTGGCCAGCAACTGCAATCCCCCCGAAACCCCGGTGCGCGTGGATTTGGCGCTTCATAGCGTGGATGTCGGCAATCGCGGCGTAGTCGAGATACTTGCGCCATATGAATGGTGCGAGATCCTGCAGAAGCTGTTGACCGGCTTGCAAGTCACCTGCACACACGCGCGCCTTAATGAGAGCGGCACGTTCCCAATTCTGCCCGAAGCTCTCGTAGTAGATGAGGGAGGCTTCCGTTGACAACGCGATCTGGGTGGCTCCCGGATCGGGGCGTAGGCGCAAATCGGTGCGAAAGACATAACCATCACCTGTGCGCTCCTCCAAAAGCTGCACCAGGTCGCGCGTCAGGCGTACGAAGAACGGCTGAGGCTGCACGTTGGGCGCTAGTTGGATGCGCTCCAGATCGTAGAAAACAATGAGATCGATATCGCTGGAATAGTTGAGTTCACCAGCCCCATACTTGCCCATCGCCAAGACGATGTAGCCTGCGGGTGCAACAGCCCCATCGGCACCCTTGCCAACCCATTGGCCGGCTGCCGCAGCCTGTCGAAAAAGATAGGAAATTGCTTCTTTGACAACCGCGTCTCCTGTCGCGGTCAGAATGGCTGTGACCTTCATCACGTCCCAGACGCATGCAAGATCGGCAAGCGCGGTAAGAAGCGCCACTTCGTTCTTGAAGACACGCAAGCAGCGCATTGCGTCTGCGCGCGAGTTCACCTGGCCCAGATCATGCTCAAGCTGGGCCTTGAGCTCTTCGAAATACGCTTCAGGAACCCGTGTTAGGATGCGCTGCAGGCGCGGTATATCGAGCTCGATGAGGCCTGACAGATATGATGATCCGCTGAAGACGCCGGCCAGGAGATCCGAAACGGGTCGCTGCTCCAAAAGCGCGGCAAGATCCGGCAACGCGTCTGCCGCCTTGCGTACTCTAGCAAGCGCGCTGCTAACCCGCTCGTCATTCACCGCCAGCGGCGCTGCGCAAATGCGCTCAACAAATGGTTTTGTCTCCAGCTTGCCTGCCGCCATCGTGCCTGCCCGTCCTTGATCAAAAAGCCGCCCGCCTCTACTCGGCCAATCGCCGCGGCAACGTCAAGACTACACGCAGGCCAGGTTCATTGTCCTCCAGGCGAACGCTCCCCCCATGCAGGCGCGCCACGGCCTGCACCAGGCTCAAACCCAACCCTGTTCCGGGTTCGGTGCGGCTCTTCTCCAAACGAACGAAACGCCTCAGAACACGCTCGCGGTCTGCTGCGGCAATGCCGACCCCACGGTCGCCGACGCTGATCTCCATACCCTCATCGCGCTCGGCCACACTGACGGTGATCTCCGGGCCCGCGGCGTGCCCCTTAACGGCGCGTGCCGAATACTTGATAGCGTTGTCGATGAGATTGGCGACGGCCTGACCTACAAGCTGACGATTGGCGCTCACAGTGGGGCCATCGCCTGCGTCGATCACGAGCTTTAGCTGTCGCTCATCGGCCACCGGTTCGTAGAGCTCCGCCACATCGCGCACGACCTGGCCCAAATCGAAGCGTTCCGCACTCGACTCCAAAGCGCCCGCTTCGAGCCTGGCGATCAGCAACAAACCGTTGAAGGTCTTGATCAGCTCATCTGCCTCTTCGATCGTATGCTCTAACCCCTGCCGGCAAGCGTCTTCCCCACGTGGATCCCGCAGCGCGGCCTCAGCCGAATTGCGCAAACGGTTTAGCGGTGTCTTCAAGTCGTGGGCGATGTTGTCGGACACTTCGCGCAACCCATTCATCAACGCTTCGATGCGATCCAACATGGCGTTAAGATTGCCAGCCAAATCGTCGAGTTCGTCGCCCGAGCCGCTGAGCTCCACGCGCCGCGATAGATCACCGTGCATGATTGACCGGCTCGCTGCGTTGATAGCTTCGATCCGTTTCAGCACGATGCGACTGATGACGAACCCACCCGCTACACCTGCTAACGACAGCAGACCGAATCCGATGAGGAAGATGCTGCCCATCTCATCGGCAAAACGCCGTTGCTCCTCAATGTCACGACCGACAATTAGGCGCTCACCCCCACTGAGCCCTACCGGGATAGCGACGCCGAGACGCGGACCCTCTCCCGCATCAACATCTTTGGAGTAGCGAAACACCCCGCCCGATTTGCTCTCAGCAATTTCCGGCGGCAAACGGCTGAGGTTGCCAGCAAGCTTCGCGCCGGTGGGACTGGCCAAGTAGTAGAGACCCAACCCGTCAGGCTGGCTACGCGCTTCAACAGCGCGCGTAAGTGCTGGCAAGCCGTCGGCCTGAGCCTCCGCTTCGAGCAGCTGTGCTTCTGAGCGCAGTGTCGTCAGAACCTGGTTGGTGAGAATACGGTTCGTCTGCCAAAACAGAAGGCCGACGATAAGTCCCGCGCAAATGAGGTAGGCCGCCACCGTAACTGCGGCGAGCCGGAACGCAGTCGTTGAGACCGCCCGGCTCAGGGGATTAGCCGACCCCATCGCGAATCGTGTAACCCGCCCCGCGCACCGTGTGCAAAAGGGGCTTGTCAAAGTTTTTATCGATCTTGGCCCTGAGTCGCGAGACGTGCACGTCGATAACGTTCGTCTGTGGATCGAAATGATAGTCCCACACGTGCTCCAAAAGCATTGTGCGAGTCACCACCTGACCGGCATTCTTCATCAGGTATTCAAGCAGACGGTATTCACGGGGCTGCAGTTGGATCGGCTCGCCATCGCGCGTTACGCGATGCGAAAGGCGATCCAGAACCAGGCCGCCGACGACGTAGCGCGTCTCCTGCTCCTCGGGCACCGGACGCCGCGCCAACGCCTCAATGCGCGCCAGAAGCTCTGAGTAGGCGTACGGTTTCGTCAGATAGTCATCCCCGCCGGCCCGCAGCCCCTTCACACGGTCATCGACGGCCCCCAGCGCGGATAAAATGAGGACCGGCGTGCGCAAGCCCTTAGCGCGCAGCTCCTTAATTATCGACAGCCCATCAAGGCGTGGCAGCATCCGATCGACGATCAGCACGTCGTAACTGCCCTCTCCAGCTAGGCCCAAACCAACCTCGCCGTCCTCGGCAAGATCGGCCGCATGCCCGCTTTCCTTCAGCGCCTTTTGCAGGAATTGCGCTGTCTCACGGTCGTCCTCGATTACCAGAACGCGCATCTGTTCACCGGCCTGCCAAATTCGAATCTGAGATGTGGCTAGCATACTGCCTGCTTCCCTGCACAACGTCGAGGCGGCCCGCTCCCCTTTTTCCGGGGACGGGCCGCCTTGCGTCACGTCTTAGTCCTATGCGTCAGCTTTTATTGATCTGAATAGGCACCAGCCGCTTCTGATCACCCGTCTTGATGTGAAGCAGTACTGCCGTACGGCCCAGGGCCTTCATCGTCTTGAGGGCCTCCAGAACGTCCTCAGGTGAGGAGACAGGCTTACCGCCGGCTTCGAGGATGACGTCACCAGCCTTCAATCCCTTCTCCGCAGCGTCGGAGTCGGGATCAACTTCGGCAATGGCCACGCCTTCCTTGGTGCCCGCCGCGCGAGCCGGCATGAGCGTTAAGCCCAGCTGCTTCAGGTCAATGCTTTCCTTCTTTTCCTCGGCTTCGTCATTGTCGAACTTACCCAGTGCAACCTTTGTGGAGTTTGGGAATTTGCCGAGCTTGACCTTGACGGTCTTCTCTTCGTCATTGCGCCACACCTTGACGATGACGGCCGTGTTCGGCGAAAAGTCTGCGATCTTGCGAGCAAGGTCGCGGCTGTCCGCAATCTCCGAACCGTTCACCTCGAGAATCGCGTCCTGAACCTTGAGGCCAGCGTCGGCAGCCGGGCCATCCTGCATCACTTCGCTGATGAGGGCGCCTTTGTCCTCCTTGAGGCCGATGCTCGCAGCGGTGTCGTGATCGACGTTCTGGATCTTGACGCCAAGCCAACCGCGGCTCACGGAACCACTATCCTTAAGCTCGTCGATGACGTCTTTCACCGTTTCGGCCGGGACTGCAAAGGCTATGCCTACGTTGCCACCCGTCGGGCTGAAGATCGCCGTGTTCACGCCGACGACTTCACCGTCCAGGTTGAATGTCGGGCCTCCCGAGTTGCCGCGGTTCACCGCCGCATCGATCTGCATGAAGTCATATGGTCCCGATCCGATATCGCGCGCAAGCGCCGACACAATGCCCGCCGTCACGGTCCCACCGAGACCGAACGGGTTGCCGACAGCCAGCACCCAATCACCAACGCGGGCCTTCTTCCCGGCGAACTTCACGTGCGGGAACGTCTTGTTGCTGTCCTTGATCTTCAGCAGCGCAATGTCGGTGCGTGCATCGGTGCCAATCAACTCGGCCTCGAGCTTTTCCTGATCGTCGAAGCTGACGAGAATCTTTGTTGCTCCGTCGATCACGTGGTTGTTGGTCACCACATAGCCGTCGGCGGAGACAACGAAGCCTGAGCCTGTTGCCTGCTGCGGACGCTGACGCGGTTGCCGCGGTGCGCCAAACTCCTTCGGCATATTCTTGAACAGATCGTTCAGCGGGTGATCGTCAGGTAAGTTGGGGAAACCACCACGTGGGCCCCTCTGGCGATCGTCATTGCTAGCAAGCTTCGGTCCACCGTTCGTTGTTGAGACGGAGACAACAGCCGGCTTCACACGGTCCACGATATCTGCAAACGAGCCTGTCGCAGCCAGAGGAGATCCAGGCTTCAGCTGTGCGATGGCCGAAGAGGGCAGCTCGGCCACGCCCAGCGCCAACAGGCCAGCACCCAACACGCTCACTGCCGCAATACGCCGAAATTTACGGCCCGTGGATACGCCTGGCCAAGTCTTTGGTTCGCCGTTAGGCGAGCTGGGTTGAACGTGCATGCGAAGAAACCTCCATCGCTCAAACAAGGACCGGAATTGAACCCAACGGCGTAGCTAAACTGGCATTACGGCAGCCTTTCGATTGCCTTAACAGTTGGTAATAAAGGCTGCTTTGGTCATGTCCGCTCAGGTGATTCCTGTGCATACGGAACGCACAAGCCGCCCGCTCCAGCCAGCTCTGAAGGCTGTTCAACCAGCACTCTTCGTGGTTATTGCACTGATTATTTTTCGTTTTGGCGGCTTTCCGCCTCGGCCAGTAGTACCCGCAGCTTTTCTTCCTCCGCGCCGGTGAGAGCCGGCGTCCCTGTTTGTCCCGGACCGGGCGCGCGCAGTACAAATGCTCGGATCGCGACCATGATTGCGGCGAGCAGCAATATCAACGGCGCCAACCACAGCAACACCGTGCGGATGCTGAGCGGCGGACGCAGCAGAACAAACTCGCCGTAGCGCGCAACGATGTACGTGCGGACATCCTCGTCGCTGTCGCCGGCCTTGAGCCGATCTCGCACAAGCAGGCGAAGATCCCGCGCCAGTGGCGCATTGCTGCCGTCGATCGATTGGTTCTGGCAGACGAGACAGCGCAAACCGGCCGAGATGCTTCGCGCGCGCGCCTCAAGAGTGGGGTCAGGCAGGATTTCGTCGGGCTCGACGGCAAATGCACTCCAGCTTCCAAGCGCGGCGATCATCAGAACGGTCGCGAATCGGTGCCAGCCTCTCACCATGATATGCCTCACTCGGCCGGCGCCGGTGAGGATGCCCGGCGGGCGCGCCGCGGCGCCCCAACCCGCAACCGCCGATCGGAGAGCGAGACCGCCCCACCTAAGAACATAATAAGGGCCCCAATCCAGATGAAGCGCACCAGAGGATTAAAAAAAATGCGCACGGTATAACCGCCGCTCTCTTGCTTGTCGCCCAAAACGACATAGAGATCACCGCGCCACGCCGCGTGGATTCCAGCCTCCGAAGTGGGCTGCGGCGGTGCGTCGTACATGCGCTTGGACGGCTCAAGCATCGTCACCGCATCCCCGTCGCGCATGACATCGAACACGCCGACTTCCTCGCGATAATTTGGTCCTGTACTGGGCGCGGCACCGCGGAAGGCAAGCGCATACCCGGCAAGCTGCGTCGTCTCACCCGGCTTCATCACCAGGATCATTTCCTCGCGATAGGCAGTCGTGGCAACAATGCCAACCACCATCAGCCCCACGCCGAAATGCGCCAGCGTCGTCCCGTAAGCGGAGCGCGGTTGCCCGCCGAAGCGGCGTAGGCTTTCGCGCCACGGCACTTCGCCGAGCCGTACGCGCGTGGCAAGTTCCGACAGCGCACCCACCATCACAAACACGCCAAGCGCCAATCCGAACGGCGCCAGGCTCGGCCCCCGATGGAACATGAGATAGGCAAGCGCCAGAACTACAATGGCCAGAATCGCTGCAAACATTAGCCGCTGTGCTGCCCCCAAAATATCTCCGCGCTTCCAAGCCAGCAGCGGCCCAAATGGCAGCGCGATGAGCAACGGCACCATCAGCGGCCCAAACGTCATGTTGAAGTATGGCGGCCCGACTGAGATCTTGGCGCCGGTCAGCGCTTCAAGTAACAGCGGGTACAGCGTGCCCACGAGAACTGTCGCACACGCCGTCGTCAGAAGGATATTGTTGAGAACGAGCGCTCCTTCGCGGCTGATCGGCGCAAAAATCCCGCCCTGGCGCAGATTGCGGGCGCGCAGCGCAAATAGCGCCAACCCGCCACCCGTGAACAGCGTCATGATCGCAAGAATAAACACGCCGCGCTGCGGGTCGACGGCAAAAGCATGCACCGACGTCAGAACGCCCGAACGCACCAAGAACGTCCCCATGAGTGAAAGCGAAAACGTGAGAATGGCCAGCAGTACCGTCCAGACCTTCAACGCCTCCCGCTTCTCCATCACCACCGCGCAGTGCAACAGCGCCGTCCCCGCGAGCCACGGCATGAAGGACGCATTTTCGACGGGGTCCCAAAACCACCAACCACCCCAGCCAAGCTCGTAATAGGCCCACCACGACCCCATGGCGATTCCGATCGTTAGGCACATCCAGGCCGCCAGCGTCCACGGTCGCACCCAGCGCGCCCAGGCCGCGTCGAGACGCCCATCAATCAATGCAGCGATCGCAAAGGAAAACGCGATCGAGAAGCCAACATAGCCCGTGTAGAGAAACGGCGGATGGAAGGCGAGCGCGGGGTCCTGCAATATTGGATTCAATCCATTGCCGTCGGCCGGCGCCGGGTTCACGCGAAGGAATGGGTTCGAGGTGACGAGAATAAACAGGTAGAAAGCGACCGCAATCGACGCCTGAACGGCGAGTACATTCGCTTTGAGAGTCGCTGGAAGATTACGGCCGAAGGCCGCGACAGCTGCGCCGAACAACGCCAGGATCAGCACCCAAAGGATCATTGATCCTTCATGGTTTCCCCATACGCCGGAGATGCGATACAGCAGCGGCTTGGTGGAGTGAGAATGCTCAACCACGTTGGCGACGGAAAAGTCAGACGTGATGTATGAGTTGGTGAGAGCGAGCGCTGAAACCGCCAGAAGCCCGAACTGACACAACGCCGCCGGCTCGGCAACGCGCATTAAGCGATCATCGCCAACGTGGGCGCCCCATGCCGGCACAGCCATCTGAAAGATGGCAACCAGCAGCGCCAACACCAGCGCGAAATGACCAAGCTCAACGATCAATCAGCACGTCCTCTCCCGTATCGACCCAACTCGTTTCGCCTCATTGGTTTTGTTCCCCCCCGGGGTGGACCGCACCCTTGCCTAGCTTCACACCCCTCTCCTTAAGGGCCTTCGCCACCTCCGGGGGCATATAGGTCTCATCGTGCTTTGCAAGAACAGTATCGGCGATGAATACACCCGACGGCATCAGCTTGCCCTCCGCCACGACGCCTTGCCCTTCGCGAAAAAGATCGGGCAGCACGCCCTCGTAAGTGACAGGAACAGTTTTCAAAGTGTCGGTCACGATGAAAGTGATATGTTCACCCTCGCCGCGCTTCACCGATCCTTCAGCGACGAGACCACCCAAACGAAACCTTTGCCCCGGCGCGATGCCCTTCTCCACCACGTCACTGGGCGTGTGAAAGAACACGATTGAGTCGCGCAGCGCAAACAGCACGAGGCCCACCGCCACGCTGAGCACCACTACGCCTACTCCGATCAATACGCCCCGCCGTTGCTTCCGCGTCATTTAATACTCTTCTCTCATGCCAAGCGCATCTTCACGAGCCGATGCCAAGACTTTGCGCCAGAGCATTTAATTGAGCGAGCGACTTCTCGTCGTCAGCGAAATTGCTGCGCGCATCTGCGAGCGCGGCTGAGGCTTCGCTTGTCTTACCCTGTACGCTATAGGCGCGCACAAGACGCATCCAGCCCTCAAGGTCCTTGCCATCCTTCTTCAGACGTGCGGCGAGCCCATCGACCATCTGATTGATGAAACTCTGTCGCTCTTGCGGGCTCATGGCGCGGTACTTCGCCATCGCATCCGGTTCACTTTGGGGCGCCGTATGCCCGTCCCCTGAAGCAGCACCGCCATCGGGTTGTCCAGTGATGCTTTTTAGACGCTGTTCCAGGACCGCCCGCCAGGGCCCTTCGGGCCCCACCTCGCCCAACAGCGCGCGGTATGCGGTTTCGGCAGCCACAAGATCGCCTTCTTGCTCCTTGGCAATTGCAAGCCACACTTGCGGGTCGATCGATTTCGGATCGAGCATTAGCATCTTTTCGTATGCGCGCTGCGCACTTGCTGCGACGATTCCGTCGCTGGCCAGGATCGTCGCCCGTGCGAAACCCGATAAGCGTGCCGGGGATTCACCTAGCAAGCGCATCGCCCTTTCATAGGCGTCGGCCGCTCGCTGGAATTGATTCTGTCGAATGTATACCGGCGCGATGACGTCCCAGCCGCGTCCATCCTCTGGGTGCTGCCTTAGGTGAGCTTCGACCCTTGCGACAAGATCGGATTCGCTAGCTTGCGCCAGCGGCGCCTTCAGGCGTGCAGCATAAGGCTGCCCAGGCAATGAAGGCGAGCCAACCGCGAGATAGACGACAAGACCAATGACGGGCAGCGCCGCCGCGCTATAGAGCGCAGCCCGGCGCGCGAGTGATGCCGGCCCCGCATATCCCACCCGGCCTTTTTCTTCAGAGCGTTGGATAAGGCGGCGTGCGATCTCGGTCCGCGCTGCCTCAGCGTCCGTTACGCCAATCAAACCTTGCGCCTTTTCCGATTCGATCTCAGCGAGCTGATCGCGATAGACAGCGAGATCGCCTTCGGCAGGGCTTGACGTCATTGCGCTAGTTGGCAGCAATGGTCGCGTTACCGCCCACGTGACGGCGGCCGCCAATACCGCAAAACTGATCCAAAGCACCATGTCGCCATCCAACCACAGTTGCGAGGTTGGAATAGGGCTGACGAGCCACAGAGACAAGTCCTGCTACCGCTGGCGAGGTCTTGTGCCGCGGTCAAGTGCACCAACAGTTAACGGTGAGACAAGCATCAAGCCTGGCTTAAGCGACGTTGCGCCAGGTGCCGTCGCCGTTACGGCAAGCAGTACCGCGCATGGTCCGCGGCTTCCCGTCTATATAGATGGTATGGGTGTAATCGCGGCAGTCGGCGACACCACGCTTGTAAGGACGGCTAGGAACAATCTCGCCGTAATGGCCGTTATCAGGATTGTCCCAGCGCCGTGACTGGCCTGAAGTGCCTTCCTCCAACGCAGCGTATTCTGCCCGCTGCGCAAGCATGCGATCTTGCTCGTCCATGGAGCGGCCGATCTCGCTGCCCACGATGCCACCGACCACAGCGCCGGCAACGGTCGCAAGAACCTTGCCGCTGCCTTTGCCAACCTGATTGCCGATGATGCCGCCGGCAACACCGCCGACGACCAAGCCAGTGTCCGCTTTGCTCGGGCCATCGGGTCCGCAAGCGGTCAGTGCAATGGGAATAAGCGCGATTGCGAATATGCGCGCAGGGAACATGGCGGTCTCTCCCTCCTCGTCTCTTTTTCTCGAAGACCCTTCAAGTACACCCTTCCCACTTGGAGCACAGGACTGCCCTTAGCCAGACATTGTGCAAAGCCCATGACAGAATACCGACCTCAATGGGGCGAAACGTGCCTGATCTGCAACACCGCGAACTTCACGCCGCGGGAAGCTGTAGGCATACGGAGAGCCCTCCCTTGGGCCCACGGCCCAATTCGCTTGAACCGCCATAGGATTGGGCCAAATCCGTGACGATCGAAAGCCCAAGACCTGAGCCCGGCTTTGTCTCATCGAGGCGCATTCCGCGCTTGGCGATCGTGGCGCGCTCCCCCTCCGTAACTCCTGGGCCATCGTCGGAAACCGTGATCGTCAGTCGTCGCCTTTGCACGTGACCAGTATCGGAGGGTACTTCGACGGTGAGAACAACATTTCTGCGTGCCCAATTGCACGCGTTGTCGAGCAAATTTCCAAGCATCTCTTCCAAGTCCTGCCGCTCACCCCGGAAGCGAGCATCTTGCGGACACTCAACTGATATTTCCACATCTTTTTCATGATGGATGCGCTGCAGTGCACGTACCAGCGGCTCGATAACCGGCGCCACGGGCGTCACGCGTCCAATCACATTGACCCGCGCAGCCATGCGCGCACGATCAAGGTAGTGACTCACATTGTCACTCATGATCTGCGCCTGTTCGGCCACCTTGGCGCCAAAGCCGCCTTTCTCTTCGCGCGCCTCATTGGTGATAACGGCTAGCGGTGTCTTTAGAGCGTGCGCCAGATTGCCGACGTGCCTTCGTGCGCGATCAACGATCTCCTGATTGGAATGCATGAGTTCGTTGAGCTCGAACTGCAACGGCTCGATCTCGGCGGGCAAATCTCCTTGCAGCTTTTGGGACTCGCCAGAGCGTATTGCCGCCAAACCGCGTCCGATTTGGCGCAGTGGCAACAAACCAAATCGGACTTGAAACAGCGTCACAGCTACGAGACCGAGCCCGGCCAGCGCCAGCGCCGTTGTCAATCGGTTGCGAAAGTTGGAGACAAGATGCTCCAGCCAATCGAGCGGCCCGGCCACAACAATTGAATATCGCGGCTTGTCGGGCTCATGCCCGAGCGTATCGATCACTTCCACCACGCGCAAAGGTTCGCCCCTCGGGCCCATCACGTCCATCCATCGCGCGCCTGAAGGGTCGGGTGCAACGTTCTCCGCAGCCGGTGAGGGAAGAGAGGCCGTGGCAAGCGAGGGGGAGACGAGCTTGGGCACGCCAGATTCGTCTAGCGGCGTTATTTGCCAGTACCAGCCCGAGTGCGTCACTTCGAACAGCGGTTCATAAAGGTTCGCTGGCGCCTCTGGTGCGGAACCTGGGCCCATGCTGTCAACGGTGATGGCGTTGACGAGCTTTCGCAGCTGCCCATCGAAGCTCGCCTGTACGTCGTCGCGGTAGAGTCCGTAGATGATGATTCCAGCAAACGGAAGCACCAATAGCGTCCACGCCGCGGCGGTAGCAAACAATCGGAACGCGAGGGAGTTGAACCGCATGTGCGTCAGCCCTGGTCGGGCTCGTCGCTCAAGCGATAGCCCAATCCGCGTACCGTCTGGATCAGATCAATGGGAATTTTCTTACGCAACCGGCCAATGAAAACTTCGATCGTATTCGAGTCGCGATCGAAGTCTTGCTCGTAGAGGTGCTCGACAAGCTCGGTGCGAGATACGACCCGGCCGTTGTGGTGCATCAAATACGCCAGCAGCCGGTACTCGTGCGAGGTAAGTTTGATCTGTTGACCTTCGCACGTCACCCTCGCCGTCTTGGTGTCGAGTCTCAACGGCCCGCATTCAATCTCGCTCGTGGCATGGCCGGAAGCGCGTCGCACCTGAGCGCGCACACGCGCCAGCAGCTCCTCCATGTGGAATGGTTTGGCGAGATAATCGTCCGCGCCGGCATCCATGCCGGCCACCTTGTCGCTCCAGCGATCGCGTGCGGTGAGAATTATAACGGGCATCTTGCGGTCTGCGCGCCGCCACTGTTCGAGGATGGAGATGCCGTCCATCTTCGGCAGCCCGATATCGAGGATCACAATGTCATAGGGCTCAGTGTCACCGAGATAATAGCCTTCCTCGCCGTCGGCCGCGCTGTCGACCGCATAGCCCGAATCGGAAAGCGCCGCCACGAGCTGGCGGTTCAAGTCTCTGTCATCCTCTACGACAAGCACACGCACGTTTGCTCTCGCAATGCTCCCTGCTCCCGTAACGGGATCGACTATAACGGGCCTCGTCCCATCATCCTAGCGCTTGAAGGGCCGTCGGGCGTCGACCTTCTTGTTTACGAGCCGCCCCTTGGGATCGCGCACCACGAGACGGTAGGTGAACCCACCCCTTTCCTCACACAGAGTGGTCTTCACGATCTTGCCGAAGATCTTGGACTGCGCCAGCTTCCAGAGCGTCTCAACAGTCGTCAGACCCTCCCTTCTGACGATCGGCGCCGCCACCGACCAGTCAGCATAACAACTATCGGCGCCCGCGCGATCCGCCGCGAAGGCGCTGACGAGAAGCAATATTGTGGCAGCAATCCGCGCCATTGAGGCCTCAGTCAAAAACTCTGCCTGAAGCTAGCAACCGCCGGCTGAACTGCCGATGAATGCTCATGTATTCCCCCAGAACTTGAGCGTCAGACTACGCGTCTCCAGGGGCAGGCTCGCGCGAAAGCGTCCGTAGATGGTCAAGATCGTGCCGGCCAGCCCACCAATCGCCTGCACCGTTTGCTCAATTTGATCACCAGCCTCGTGCACCAGATCCCCGGTAATGTCGATGCCAAGCGTCGGCCCGCGAACCGGCACCACGGTTGAGAGCCCAGTGATGAGCGCACCCCATATGGTCATAGATTCGCCCCACCATTTTGATGTCGGTTTCGAGGAATTGCTCATGTCGGAAAATCCTTGCTGTTGTGAAGAAGACAGGGGTGTTTGAGCGGCGGCATTTTTCGCGACGCTGCGCGCGCGCTTCAAAGTTTTGTCGACGCGCGCCAGCCAACCACGACCGAAACGCCAAAAGTGGGGTAGCGATCGATAGCGCCGCCGCCGTGCTTCGGCGTAATCGTCGAGCACCTCATCCATCGCGCGGCGTTCCACAGCGACAAGAGTCAATGGTCCGATCTCGCCGTCGACATCAGTTCCGACAGCTTGTTGTAACAAGCGCGTAGCTCCCGTGACCCCGTGATTCACAGCGGCGTCGAAATGAAAAAGCGCCAGCGCTGGAGGAAGATCACCGCAACGTCCTGGCCTCCAGTAGCGGGACACATAGATGTCGCGCACCGCGGTCTCAGGGATGCGTTTCAGGTCTGCCTTTAGCCGGTCTCGCGATGCGGACGTGATCTCGACACCCTTCCAGGCCGCGAAGGTTTTTAGTGTAATGCCGTGGTTCGTTGGACCGCCGGGATCGTAAGGATCTTCGGTATAACCACCTTCCATCTCCAGGACATGCGCAAGCGCTCGTTCGAAAAGATCGCTTCCTTTGACAGTGTCCGAAGATGCAACCTCGTCCGGCCAACGAAACTCGAGCAGTTTGGCTTTGGGAAACGTGTCTACCGTAACCGCATCGCTTTGATTACCGCCGAGCAGCACGACATGTGATCCCGTGTCGCCGAGCAGAAATCCAACATGACCGGCTGCCGGATCAGCGCCGCGGCTTAAAACCACAATCGCGCCGAAGCATCCGTTTTCGACAGGCACCCCCCAGTGCAGGTAAGAGCGCGCCATAAGCGAGCGCGTACTGGAGAGGCCGGCGCGCTCCAGACATGCGCCAACGAACGCCGCGCACCACGGCACCTCATCGTGGTGCTTTGCCTTCTGTCCAACCTCGCGATAGAAGGCACGGATACGCGGATTGTCATTGCCGCCACGTACCTCGCGCTGGCCAAGCTCCGCCCAGGCGGCGGAAGCCGAAACGCCGAACCGCTCGCCGATCTGGGCGACCGTTAGCTTGTTGTCGGCATAGAGGCGCTGGATCTCGGCCACCGCTGCGTCATCGAGCGCCATGCCGTCTCATCGAGCTCAAGTGGTTTTGGGAAAGAAAAAAGGGCGCCCAGCCATGTTGGCCGCGCCCTTACGCAATTATTGCATTATACAGCAAACCTACTGCAGAACCGTCACGCTGTCAATGGTGAATATTTGTGTTATGCAGTATTTATGATCACCAATACTTATTACTCAAGGACAACATTTCAGAATACCAGGGAACGCCGCCCCGGGGATAAGTATTGATCGCCCCATCTCCGATACCCATTATATGCTGTAGCCATTCACGTGCTCGTTTGCATTAACGGGGTATGCGTCAGGAACCGCCTTAACTGAGCCGTCCGCTACAGGTATAGCTGGTTCCAAACTGCGTGACGCTTTCAAGTCATGATCATCATTCCCGCTGAAACAGGCAGCAAGAACTGAGCAATTGACCATGCAGGACTGGTTCTTCAGACATGGCCGCCGCCGACCGTTCGTCGATTGGCTGGGAGTCGACTCCAGGATTGATTCCACGCTGGCTGAGTCCTGGGCAATGGTCCAAGATTCATGGAACGCTGGCAGCAGCTTCTTTGCCCGCTTCCGCCTCAAGGGATGGCGCCGGCTTGCCAATGAAGTCGCCTCCGAATCGCTCACGATTGGCACCGCCGGTCTCGTTGTCTTGTTCGCGCTCGCCATTCCCGCTTTTCAGGAATTCGACGAAAGCCGCTTCCTCACCGGTCAGTACGCCGTAAAATTCCTCGATCGCAATGGCAATGAGATCGGCAAACGCGGCATTCTCCACAACGATGCGGTGCCATTAGAAGAGATCCCCGACTCCCTCATCAAGGCGACGCTCGCCACCGAGGACCGCCGCTTTTTCGAACATTGGGGCATCGACGTCGTCGGCACTGCGCGTGCGCTCGTTGCAAATCTGCAGGCTAATGACGTAGTGCAAGGCGGTTCTTCAATTACTCAGCAGGTGGCTAAAAACCTTTTTCTATCGTCGGAGCGTTCGCTTCAACGCAAGATAAAAGAGGCGTTTCTGGCGCTGCTGCTGGAGAGCCGTTTTTCCAAGCGCGAGATCCTGAAGTTCTACTTCGATCGCGCCTACATGGGCGGTGGCACTTTCGGCGTCGAGGCAGCCGCGCTTTATTATTTCGGAAAGTCGGTTCGCCAGATCAACCTTGCCGAATCAGCCTTGTTGGCCGGCCTGTTCAAGGCACCTACTAGGTACGCACCGCACGTTAACCTGCCTGTCTCTCGTGCGCGTACTAACCACGTACTATCCAATCTCGTCGAGGCCGGTTTCTATACCTCTGGACAGGTGCACCACGCCCGCCTCAACCCCGCGAAGACTATCGAGCATAACAATCCCGATAGCCCGGATTGGTTCCTAGATTGGGCGTTCGAGGAAGTGCAGCGCATCGCGGCTGGGAAGGGCGAGTATGTTTTGACGGTGCGGACGACGGTCGATCTCGAGCTACAAAAGGCCGCCGACGAAGCTCTTATCTCGGCAATCAAGCAACGCGGCCGTGCCCATCGCATTGGCACGGGTGCCCTCGTCGCTTTGGAAACTGACGGTGCAGTCCGCGCACTCACAGGCGGCATCGACTACGGTGAAAGTCAGTTCAACCGCGCCACACACGCCAAGCGGCAGCCCGGCTCTTCATTCAAGGTCTACGTTTATGCTACCGCACTCGAAAACGGCTTCAAGCCGAACTCGATCGTGCGCGATAGCTCGCGCTCGTGCGGCCGATGGCATCCGCAAAATTACAGCGGCAGCCACGGCAGCGGAGCACGGATGCCGATGTGGCGTGCGATGGCGCGGTCCCTAAATGTCCCAGCGGTCGAGATGTCATTCAAGGTCGGACGCGACAAGGTCATCGAGTTGACGCAGCGCCTCGGCATCAAAGGTATTCGCAAGTCCTGCTCGATGGCGCTCGGCGACCGCGGCATCACACCGCTGGAGCATGCCGGCGGCATAGCCACGTTTGCCAACGGCGGCAAGCTAGCCCGGCCCTACGGCATCCTCGATATAGTCAACTCTAAGGGTGAGTTAATCTACAGCCGCGACCGCGACGAACCCAAAGCGCCACAGGTCATCAAGCGCAAGGTCGCCGAGCAAATGAACTGGATGCTCCAGAGGGTTGTCGAGGAGGGCACAGCAAAGCGCGCACAGCTTGGGTTCACGAACGCCGTAGGCAAGACGGGTACAAGCACCGGTCCGAAGGACGTCTGGTTCGTCGGCTTCACTGGCAAATATGTCGCTGTCGTCTGGCTCGGAAACGATAACAATCGTCCGATGTCTGGCACGACGGGCGGCGGTTACGCCGCTCCTGTGTGGCACTCCTTCATGTCCGTTGCTCACAAGGACATGAATATTCCCACCATTCCTGGCTTGCGTCCCCATCCCGTGCAGGTCGCCGAACAACAGCGCATCGCGGCACTAGGCGGGCCTCGCTCGTTGCTGGCGGACGGCAATCAAAAAACTTCATCGCGCCTCATGTCCGATGTGGCGCGAGACGCACTTAGGCGTGTCGCAAAATCCATGCGCAAGGCCGCCGGCATCAAGGAACCAGAACCGGACGCCACCGGCACTTCACCAGCACCACCACCGGGAACGCCCGGTCGGCGCGCCGGCGACTCGCGCAGCACGACATTCGGCGCCGTCCAGCCGAGACCAGGTGAGGCACCACGCCGTGCTCTCCCATAGCTTAATCGGCCCCGCTCATCTCTTCCTGCACAATGCGCAAAAGCAGGTCTCGGCGCTGATCAATTTGCTGGGCGATTGGGCCCTCTTCATTGGCGTGGTGTTGATCGCAGGATTGGTCTCCAGCTGGTACATGATCGACTCGGGCGTGCTGCTTACAACTGAACGCGAAGGCCCATGGGTCACATGGACGTCCGCCGGTCGTGCTGACGCTGATCCCTACACGCGAGCTCACTTTGCCCGCCTCGGCACCTTGCAGCTCACAACAGTAATCGCACGGAGCTACGTCGCATATTCAGACAGTGACGGCGGCACCCTTCATTCTTCCTGCGACTACCTCGTCGAAGGTCCAGAGCCGGGTACCAGTTGGTGGAGCATTACAGTTTTTGACAGTAAGGGCGCGCTGATTGCCAACCCTGTCGAGCGTTATACGTTCACGAGTCAGTCGATCGCAATTCGGCCGAACGGCACGTTTTCTGTCGCGCTTTCCCGCGAAGCGAGACCTGAAAATTGGCTGCCGACTGGCGGCGCAGGAAGCCTGGCCCTGGTCTTTACCACACTCGACGCCCGCGCACCGTTGCTCACGTCACAAGCCGGACAGGAAAAAACCCTGCCCGAGATTCGGCTCATCAAATGCCGATAAAACTGAACAACAAATTTCAGAATTTGAACTGGCAGCTCATTATTGCTGCGCCGGTTGCCGCGGGCATACTCCATATCTGTGCTACTTTTGCGGCTCCCTACCTCAGCGGAGAATCCGCATATAGCCGGTTGGCGCCAGCCCTACCGGTCAACAAGATGCAGGTTTTGCACCCCGTCGCACCGGGCAAGGAACCGCTACCCTTTCTTTCGCCCGACGCACGTTATGCAATGTGCCTGTTCGATACCTCGCAAGGTCCTGTAAACGTGAAGGCAACGCTGCCCCCTGATGCCGGTTGGACGATCACGGTTCACTCACCGCAGGGCGACAACCTCTACGCGGCGGCGTCAACACCAGGTCGCGTGAGACCTGTCTTGCTCGTGCTGGTACCATCTAACGACCGCTTCTTAGGCGTGACACCAGAGGCGCGCGGCATTTCGCGGGGGACGCAGCCCCCGCTGGCCGTCTCAGCAACACGCGGTATCGTGGTCGTTCGCGGGCCCGACAACGGATTGGCCTATAGGCGTCGTGTCCTAGCTAGCCTCAAAGAAGCACATTGCGCCGGGCGCACTTTCTAGAAACAGAGGCGCTCAATCGAATTGATAGAAGGCTACTCGATCAGCTCGAGCCGGTCACGCTCGCTCCCCATCGCATCTTCGCTCCTCGCTCCGAGCTCTGCAGCCTCACACTGCGTCTCTTCCCAGCTTTGGTAGCGTACACCGGGAAAGACAATCACCTCGGCCGGCACACCGTTGTGTCCTGCCGTCTGCGCGCCCTCACTAAGAGTCTCACGACAGCGGAATTCAAGTATCTTGGCCATGCGTTCCCCCGTCACACGTGCCCCCCTTGACATGGCAATTGCTGTTGCCGCCTGAAGCCACTGCTGTGACTCGAAGGCTCCTGCGACTCGATTAACTCGCTGTTAACAATTTGACGTCTGAAATAGTTAACGAAACGTTAACGTTGTCGCCCGCAACTCGGTGAGGTCCTGCTCGGTTCAGCGCGCCGTATCAACCAAATCATCATCGAGAAAGTGGCGACCGTTGCGATCCTCGACCTCTACGAGCCAAAGGTCGCGATCGAAGTCGGCTTCGCGTGCGAGAAGGCGATCAGCTTCGCTTTCGGAAACGCCGTCCGCGTTGAGCACAGAGACCCAGCGCCGGTCGCTCTCTGCACCAGATAAACCGGCAGGCGCGGGAGCAAACAAAAGGCACGTCCCGTCGAGGCGATTGATTTTGATGAAGATTGCACCCGCATCGTCGTCGCCATGCCGTACGACAACGGCAGCCGACCCTTCGCCTATACATCGGCGAATGTAGCCCTTGACCCAAAACTCGGCTCTGAGACGCATGATGCCCGCAATCTAGTGCAGACGATCACAAGCGCAAGCGCCCTGCCTTCAACGCCCAGACGCAACTCCTCTCTTTGCGGCAATGTGCACCAACCGCGAGATGAGCGGCCCAGAAATACGGCCCGACACTGGCAAAGCCTGATCCATCTCAAACTTGCGAATAGCGCGCGAAGTCCTCGGATCGAGGCGCCCATTGATGGGACCAGGCTTATAGCCAAGTTTGGCAAGCAGGTCCTGTACCGACCGGACTATGGCTTGGGCTTCCGCGCTTTGAACCCGAACATTTTCACCGCGATCAGGAGCCGCCGCCGCGCGGCCAAGAAGGATTTGCTTGAGAAGCCCGCTGGTTGGTTGGCCGGTCAGCCCCAGGCCCTGATCATATTCGAATGCCATAATCGCCGCGCGTGTTAACGGCCCCACCAGGCCGTCTGCTACACCCGACTCATAACCACGGTCATTGAGTTCGCGTTGTATAGCGCGCGTTAATTCGAGAGGGTTGTTGAGGCCTTCCGTACCGACGCCACCATTGTCATTACCGTAAGTGGCACCGTTAGTGAACTGCGCCTGGACATCGGTACTGGATGCCCTTGTGCTTGCCCCTCCAAGCGAACCGGTTGCACCGCGACCTACTCCTGGATGCCCTGCCAAGTGGTTCTGCGAGATCGCGGCAGGTTCGCCGAACGATCCTCGGCCACCCTTCTGCAAAAGAAAGAGATTGGCCGCAACTCCGCCGCTCAGAAGGAAAAATGCGATGAGTTGAATCGACAATCGGCCCGGCAGCATAGATGACCCCATACTTTGCGCGCTGCTTCCTACTTTGGCCGATTATGTAGTTGTCCTCGTGAACGAGTTCTTAACTTTGAATGAAGCAACCTCTGTAACTATGCCGATCAAGACTATCGAGCCGCATCGCATTCGCGACCACCTGCGATACAATTTTAAGCTTTTACGCAGCAAATAGTTGATATCGATTTGCTAGCCTTCATGCGCAACGAAGGCGGAAGATTTGGAGTAAGTCCCGATGTTCTTGTTAAGAGTAGGCATCGTTGCGGCCCTCATCATCGTCGTGCTACCGGCTAACAAGCAGCGGCAGGCTCAACTCTATGACCGGGCAGCTGCCACGGTGCATTGGACAATGACCTTTTGCGACCGCAATGGGCCAACGTGTGTCAAGGCGGGCGAACTCTGGGGCACTTTTGTGAGCAAGGCCAAGTTCGGCGCTCGCATGGCCTATGATTTGGCCATAAAGTACTCCGACGACACTGAGGGCTACCTGTCCCCTGCCGGTCTCGGACAAGAGCGGGGAACTCTGAGGCCTGACGATTTGGAACCTGATTGGCGCGGCAGAACGGCCCGCAACGGCGCATAGCTGAGCACCAAATTCGCTTGCTATTCCTTCCGATCCTACAGCGGGAGTGCATTCGCGCCAAATGCTCTTGCGCGCGCCGCACTCCAACACCTATGTCATGGTAAGATAAGTTGCCCGATTTATCCGCATTGGAGATAGGACCGGTCTTGCAAACGCTTTCCGAAATCCGAGCCAACTTCGACCTTCTTGACGAGTGGGAGGACCGCTACCGCTACGTGATCGAGCTCGGCCGGACGCTTAAGCCTCTGTCCGACGAGCTCAGAACCGAAGCAAACAAGGTGCGCGGTTGTGCCAGTCAGGTGTGGCTCTCAACGAGTATAAAGAAGCGGGACGGCTGTGGTTCGCCGCAACTCACCTTTGAAGGCGACAGCGACGCGCACATCGTACGCGGGCTGATCGCGATCCTCTTTGCCATATACGACGGCAAACGGGCCGACGAGATCTTGGCAGTCGACGCTGAGCCGATTTTCGCCGAGTTCGGCCTCAAAGAGCATCTCACGCGACAGCGATCCAACGGCCTCGCCTCAATGGTCTCGCGCATACGCTCCGACGCGACGGAAGCGACCCTCGGACACATGGCTGCCGAGCAACGATCCCGCTCCCATTCCGAAGGCGCCTCGAACAGGGGACGATAGTCGTCGCTGCCCCAATGACGGACGTGCGCTACCCGTGCGGACGAGTGACTTGCGATTTCGCCGAGCCCGTAGTGGCGCGCAAGACGTGTCGGCGCGAGTTGCAGCACAACCTTGCCGGATCGCTGTGGCCAGCCGGCCGCCCTTTCCGCCGACTCCAACCCCTTGAGATGACAGCACACGTCGATCAAGACCCCGGCAAGCTCCGGGCCGACCGCTGCCAGGGCGCGCCCAACCCGCTGGCGCGCAGCGGCAACGGTGTCCAGCATTTGGCTGCTTGTCGAAGGACCCGACCGGCGACGCCGCTCCATGGGTGCTTCCGCCGACCAGTTTGCCGTGACACGCGGTGTCATTTGCGCAAACCAGAAATCTGCTCGGAGCCTTTCGCCTGCATCGAATTGGGGCTGGGAAATCATGGGTTCGCCGTCCCTGTCCTTTCGCCGGCGTAGCCAAGCGATCGGACTCTCGGCCGGGTTGACCGCGGGATGTCGGTGCGCAGGCGTTGCCTGCTGCTTCTTCGTCGCTACTGACATATTCAGGATGCCTCAAGAGCAGAAGAACGAAAGCGTCGAAGGCCGCGTCGCCAGGGCAGAAACGGCCCGCTCGAGCAGATCCAGCGCCCGGTCGAAAAGCGGATCGTCGCGCCGGTCCTCGACGACACCGCAAGCGTGCGCCACCGTCATTCTGTCCCGGCCGAACAGTCGGCCAGTTTCGGTGAGCGAGAGCCCGCAGGCTTCGTGAGCAAGGTACATGGCCACCTGACGGGCCTGCGCCATCTTGGGCCGCCCGCGCGTCGTATGATGCAAGTCGGCGGGCCCCACGCCAAAGACTTGGATCACGGCCTGCTTGATGGCCTCACGCGAAATCACAGGCGCGGCGGCGCCAATCGCCGCTGAGGTCGGCGAGCGCATCCGTCCCTGGCGCTTGGTTGGTTGAGGGCCGTCGATGTTTGGCAGCATGTGGTCCTCGCTCCGTATTGCGATTAATGGCTTGCTCTGGGAACTCGTTTGGGCGCGGCGAACATAAGCGCGAGATCCCTTACCCGTGTCGCAAAACTACCGACTGAGTGAACGAGGGGGATAAGTCTGTGCGGTGATGGCGGCGCCCCACCGCTCGACGAGAGCGTTATCCTCCCCAGCACGGAACGATGCGACACTCGCGGCTTCCCCAGGAACCCACGACTTCAAAAGCCGTTCCCTTCAATGTCGAAGACCGCAGATGCGGGCCTCAGCGCGCACGCTGGCCCCAAGCTGAAAAGTGATGCCGGCAAGCGTGCCTATGTCCGTGCGCGCGATTTACAGCGACTCTTGCCGCTGTGGCCGCGTGAAATCGCCAGCATGAACGCAGCAGATCACGCGCGCCTACTTGCCCATTTGCGCAAAGCGCTTCGCGCCGAGCGCCAGCGGGTTCTGGGCGGTCATTGGACGTATGAACTTGCGCGCCATGCGCAGCTTCTGCGCGCCTATCGGGCCGAAACAGCCGCACATCTTCGCGTCACCTGCGAAAACAGACGGCGCGACAATAACGCCAACGGAATGAGTAAACGCGCGGGAACTAATTCGCGTTAGGGCTTATGGGCAGTCGTTCTATACGACAACGCGGCCCGCGCAAACGCGCAGCTCACAGATGCGATAATGGATTGAAATACGCGCGCGCCTATTTCTCGCGGCGCGTGCCCAGCCCCATCTTTTTGGCCAAGTCAGAGCGCGCGCGGGCGTAGTTGGGTGCAACCATAGGATAGTCGTGAGGCAGTCCCCACTTCTCGCGATATTCTTCCGGGGAAAGATTGTAGTGCGTGCGCAAATGGCGCTTCAACGACTTGAACTTCTTCCCGTCCTCCAAACAAACGATGTGGTCGGCCATCACGGACTTCTTCACCGGCACTTTTGGCTTCTGTTCTTCGCGCTCTGGCTGTACGATTGAACCCGTTGCACGACTCAAAGCTGCATGCGTTTCGCTGATCAGATGCGGCAGTTCCGTTGCCACGACTGCATTATTACTGACGTAGGCTGAAACGATCTTAGCGGTCAGCTCAACAAGCTCGGGCGGTGTTTGGATTTCCATTCCAGCTTCCCTTCCCAGAAGGTGCAATGCTTCAACGGCAAGACGGCACACCGATCAGACAAATCAAACTGTGATGCCTGCCAGCAATCCGCCCGGATGGACTTGATAGGTTGTGTATCATAACCCATGAGGTGCGAAAAAATACACGCTTAGTGGCTTCTGTCGCATCGCCCAATAGTAATGTCAACAAAAACACTACCACCTAGACTTGAGACGGATAGTCAATCGAAAAAATCAACTCGTAGGTCACATAACTATCAAGTCTCCGTAACTGGATATGTCAAGAAGTACCCTCGAGTAGCCGGCTTCGCAAAATGCTCATAATTAGTCTCTGTTTGCGAACGACGTTCGTTGCCACGACGGGCACAACGAATTCCACCACTGTTTCTTGATATGGCCGGTCGATATGGCGGAAAAATAAGGGCAGAACAGTCCTCTTCATGCGAAGGCTATCACCGTTGCCGAGCGCTCCCGCCCGCAGCCCGAAATGTCAGCCAACAAAGTTGACAACCCTGACCCAGACCAATCTCATGGGATCACCTGACGGTTGCTTGTGGGCATTCGCCGTCCGATTCGCTAACGAAAATGATCGTCCACACCTCATGGCACGGCGCGCTTTGCTGAGCGTCCCGGTCTCCTAATCGTTCTTTCGCGGAGTAAATAATGCACGGTCAAACCGATCGACGTGCGTCCCTCAAGGCGCCCGCCGCTGCACGTCGACCCCATCCCATTAAGTGTCACGGCGTGACACTGAACGATGACTATGCGTGGCTCCGGGCGGACAACTGGCAAGAGGTGATGCGCAACCCGACAGCGCTCGATGCTGAGATCCGCAGTTATCTTGAGGCCGAGAACGCTTTCTGCGAGGAGCAGCTCGCCGATACGCGCACCCTTCAGGACAAGCTCTTCGCAGAGATGAAAGGGCGTCTGAAGGAGGATGACAGCACGGTGCCGGCGCCAGATGGCCCGTTCGCCTACTATTCGAGTTTTGTCGTCGGCGGCCAATACCCCCTCATCGCACGTACGCCACGTGAAGGCGGACCGCACACCGTGCTTCTTGACGGCAACTTGGAGGCCAAAGACAAGCCCTATTGGGACCTCGGCGCCGCCGAGCATAGCCCGGACCATAAGCTGCTAGCCTACGCCAGCGACGACAATGGGTCGGAGTACTACACGATCCGAATCCGCGACCTTGAGACGGGCCACGACCTTCCCGACACCGTTCCCGATACCAATGGCAGCCCCATTTGGGCCAACGACAGCAAGACGTTCTTCTATGTTCGCCTCGACAAGAACCATCGCCCGCTCAAGGTCTACCGCCACCAACTGGAAACCGCTGTCGACGAGGATATCCTTGTCTATGAGGAACACAACGTCGGCTTCTACGTCGGGCTATCGCTCACGCAGTCGTCGAAATTCATCCTCATCGACGCTCATGATCATCAGACAAGCGAAATCTATCTCATCGACGCCGACGCCCCGAAAGAGCCAATGCGCATCGTTGCAGCGCGCCAGCAGGGGCATGAATACGACGTCGAGCATAATGGGAACCGGTTCATCATCACGACCAACTCCGGCGGGGCGGAAGATTTCCGTATATGCGAGGCGCCCGTTGCTACGCCCGGCATGGAGAACTGGCGCGAGATGATTCCGCACCGGCACGGTTGCCTGATTCTCGACATGGTCGTCTATCGCGATCACTTGGTGCGGCTTGAGCGCGAGGATGGT